>JAKSHZ010000048.1 GCA_024399115.1 Bacilli bacterium | reverse complement strand
AAAGTTCAGACTCATTGCTACCTCGCAATAACCGTAAACCAAAAAGTTCAGACTCATTGCTACCTCGCAATAACCGTAAACCAAAAAGTTCAGACTCGTTGCTACCTCGCAATAACCGCAAACCAAAAAGTTTGGACTCATTGCTACCTCGCAATAACCGTAAACCAAAAGTTTAGACTCGTTGCTACCTCGCAATAATCGTAAACCAAAAAGTTCAGACTCGTTGCTACCTCGCAATAACCGTAAACCAAAAGTATTGGATTTACTGCGAGGTCGCCCAAACAGCAAAACAATCTTGCATGGACTTCTTGTAAAGTCGCTGCGACAGTAATTGTCGCTGTCACAATTTTGGTGGAACGGATCAAGGAGCAAAAAAAAAAATTTCTCTTTCGTTCGTGTTATCATTTAAAATATGTATATTTGCAGCGCTAATTTACGATTAACTATGGTTTTGTTTTTGAATCAAGTTTAAAGTGATTTGGCAGACATATAGGCGTTTACTTGACGTCGGTTCTTAACTCTCAGAAACTTCGCAACTTTCTACAAATCAATTAAGGACACGACAACGGTAGATGCTCAGTGAATGTGATTATTGTACACTGCAGTTTTGGAACGCTGTCTTCCCGCACGAGTACAGATCGCTTCAATATCTAGGTGTATATGATATTGGCATTTCGCGTGGGCTCTTGCGTTGTTCGTCTTATTGATTTGGGCAATGCGAAGGCCTCAGAGAGTGGGACGACAACAAGTCAGTCCCCACGCTTGAACCGAATATAGTAAAATATCACTCTAATTATCAAATCGTTATATTGGTATTTTATGATAATGATACCATATAGTTCCCAAGGAGTGTGATACTTTCTTCAAGAGAGGATGCTAACAATAATAAAATAAATTATGCTGATTTTATCAATCTATGTATAACTAGTCTAATATCAGAAATAGTTTTTCTAACTTGTGTTTCATGCTCTTTTATAAATTGCTGGGATATTACAAATCCTGTTTCTTGCATATCACCATCTGTGAGCCATTTCCAATAAGAGGTTGCCAAATTCTGTATTTCTTTTTTGTCTTTTAGGAATTTTGGAAAAGATTCGTTGATTTCTTCTATAATCATATCTGAAATCACATCTCCTCTATGAAAGGTCATTCTAATGTCGGCTTTAGCATCATTTAGAGATATTTCCCCTTTGTTGAGTTGTTCTAAAATTAACATATTTTTGTTATATACCTCACACAACTCCATTAAATCTTTAGATATAATATCGCGCGCTACATCTTTTTTATTTAAAGAGTTACCTAAATATACCACTGCTACAGTTAGTGCAGTAGTAATGACAAGCATTAAGGCGTCTATGATATTAATTTTGTAAACTATATATCCCTTAATAACGGATAAAATCGTTAAGGTTACAACTATTCCTATTGTAAATCCACTAACATATTTAAGTGTTTCTTTCATTATTTATCTCTTTTAGTTGGATGTTCTATCTCTGTCACGATGCGGCTCTTTCTAGTTTCGCTTTCATCAGAAATGAATACAATTGTAGAGAGAACCACGTCTTTCCCCATTTCAAGGGACAATTTACCAAATGAACCTGATACGAATGAAGACGGATATCCCCACACGCCATCCAAATTAATGATAAGTTTTACCTTATTTCTTACAGCTTCGTTAAATTTAGGCTTTAATAAGGTTTCGAAAAACTCTTCGCCAGAATGTGGTCCATCTTTACGATATCTAGCTCCTGGAGAGTCTGAAAAATCGTTTTTTATGTCTATAATTATATCTTTCATATTTATATTTTGCTTGTTTACGTTTAGTAATATATTCAACAGTACAAAGATACTATATTTATTCAAAACAAGATGGTTAAATGGCCACCCATATTGTTATAGTATATTAAATATATTCAACTTTCGTAAGTTAATCATGTTTGGAAATGAGCGTTCAATGAGCGGGCTGTTGCTCCTTCATGGCGTGTTCAATACGCTTATTACCAACTATATGGTACTTCCGAAACTTAAATAAATATATTATATCTCTACTCGTTGTATTGCATCATTATTTGCTAATTCCCAAAACAACATCGTGCCAGAAAAGTTGTGTTCAAGCGCTTCGGCTGCTTTATTCTTTAAGTTTATTTTTACATCGTTACTTATAATATAAGCGCGCAAAAAATGTTGAGAATTGCTGTTCATGGCTATTTGCGGAATGCCCTTTCCTCTAATTTTATTGTCAATTTTTTCTCTTGATTTGATTTTCCCGTCAAGAAGATCGGATACCAAGTCAGTATTATGTCCTAGACCTACTGATTTCTTGATTTTCTTGAATATCTGTACGGGGATACTATCAAATATTCCGACACCCAAATCTACGAATGTGTACATAGTGTGTCCATTGGGGGCATTATAAGTATATAGCCACCATTTAAATTGATTTACGTTTGAATTATTGCTTGCATGATTGTTGGTGTTTGACATCGCTTCTATTAGCATTTCATACAAATCAGGAAATGGTTTGCTACTTCCAAACACATGTTCGGTACCCAAGATGCATGCTTTTTTTGCTATATCAGATTGTACTTGATAATTGCTTTCTTGATGAAAAAAATTTGTATCGCTTTTATGTGCATGTTTTAAAACTTTTGTTGCTTTTACATGATTGTAAAAACCAGACTCTATAAATAACTTAAGAAGTTCTGGATCGGTTGGCGCATTTCCTCTAACACGTCCTTGTTTTCCTAAAAAGGATTCGTCATTGGCACATGCGGCTAGTAATGCAATTGCATCAGAAGATAAAGCTGTTATATGTGATAAATCACATTGAACTTTTTCTTTATTATGTAGCAATGATTTACACTTTATGAAATATTCTAAGACCTCATTTGTGTTATCAATAAACGAAAAGGTTTTAGGCACTTCTAATTCAATATAAGCCTTTTCTTCCCATTTTCGTTGTGCCATTAGTCCTTTTCGCCTATTTGCAAGACGGTGCCTACGGTGAAGTTTATATTTTCTACTTTGGCACTTCATCGCACGCCTCATTAATTTGAATTGATGACGACGTCGTTTTATATTCTTATATTTCACCAGATTGCATTTTGTCTGCAAAAATACAAAAATTAATTTGGACTATCAAATATAATTCACTATTTTTGCAGAATTAAACTGCATTAAAGAATGAAACTGAAAAGCCTCAAATCCGCAACCGCCCTCATAAGATGACACAGAGGTCAAAAAGGTAGCGGCACTGTGGCAAAAGAGGGTGCAACGCAGCAAAAATCGCCACAAAGACGCATAAAATCCCCTTACCCCACAATGCGACTTGAAGCAATACGCATTTAACACGACCATAAGTTGTCCGTGTTATCCAAAGTCATTCTGAAACACATTTGCGTAAGCGTTGTTGTAGGAATAGATATTCAACACATACTGCCTTGATGTCCTGACCCACTTTCCTGGCACAGATATAAACTTGAAGACAAACGCCTTGATTCGGCTTGTTGCTTTGAGTCAGAACTTAAGAAATATATTACTTGGTATAATACGAAAAGGATAAAACTGAGATTAAAAGGAATGAGCCCGGCACAATACCGAGCTCACTACTATAGAGAATTTAATAATTAACGTTTAATTTAACGTCCAACTTTTTGGGGTCACTTCAAACCGCAGTGCGTTTATTGATTATTTCTCTATAATGACTTCCTTAAATTGTGAATAAAAATGGTGATGTCTATATGCATATCCCGTTCCTATAGGAACATATAACGTGATTTTTTTTATATCTACTATAGTGTTTTCAAAAACGAAAGAAGTTAACGGGCACTGGCAAGGGTCCTCATACTTCAAATGTATCTCCGTTAATCTAGTACATCCTTGGAATACACTTTCATATTCATAAAAAGGGTTATCTTCAATTTCTTTTACCGAGTTTGGTATCTCTATACTTGTCAATCCAGTACAATCTGAGAATGCGCCCTTTCTAATCTTTGTTACCGAGTTCGGAATTTCAATGTTTGTTAATCCGGTACATCCCTTAAAAGCTAATTCTCCAATCTCAGTTACCGAGTTTGGAATCTCAATACTTCTCAGAATGTTACATTCTGAGAATGTGCCCCTACTAATCTTTGTTGTCGAGTTCGGAATTTCAATGTTAGTCAATCCAGCACATCCCTTAAAAGCAAATTCTCCAATTTCAGATACCGAGTTCGGAATTTTAATGCTAGTCAAACTGGTGCAATTATAAAAAGCACCACTTCTAATCCTAGTTACCGAATTGGGTATCTTAATACTCGTCAAATTTCTACAACCGCAAAAAGCATTCTCCCCAATCTCAATTATTGAATTTGGAATCTCAAGACTCATCAAACTCGTACATCCGCTAAAAGCAGAATTTCCAATGGACTCAACCGAGTCTGGAATCACAGTGTTTTTACATCCTACTATCAAAATCTTAGTTTTTGTTTCTATGATAGCATTGCAGTTGTTCCGACTATCATATATTGTATTGTTTTTATCTACAACAATGCTAGTTAATTCTGTGCATCCGCTGAAAACATTGCCTCCAATAAAACTTATCGATTTTGGAATCACAATGCTCGTCAATCCAATACAATTAGAGAAAGCACCCCCAAAGATCTGAAATACTGAATTCGGAATTTCAACACTCTTTAATGCTATGCATCCTTGAAATGCATGAAAACCAATGGATTCTACTGATTCTGGAATTATAGTGTTTTTACATCCTGCTATCAAAGTGTATGTTTCTGAAGTCGTGCTTATAATCGCATTACTATTGTCAGGACTACAAAAGTTATAGTTCCGTCTGTCTACCTTTATACTAATTAATTCGGAACAATCACGAAAAATTCCACTCCCTATCCAAGTTACCGAATTAGGAATCTCAATGCTAGTCAATCCAGTACATTTTTCAAAAACGCAGTCTCCAATCTCCGTTACCGAATTTGGAATCTCTATACTCGTCAAACCAATACATCCACAAAAAGCCTTCCTTTCAATTTCCGTTACCGAATTAGGAATCTCAATGCTAGTCAGTCCAGTACATTTCTCAAAAGCACTATCTCCAATCTTCGTTACCGAATTCGGAATCTCTATACTCGTCAATCCAACACATCCGCTAAAAGCCTTTCTTTCAATTCCCGTAACCGAATTTGGAATCTCAATGCTAGTCAGTCTAGTACATTTCTCAAAAGCACTGTCTCCAATCTTCGTTACTGAGTTCGGGAACTCAATACTTTTCAAATTAGTACATCCATAAAAAGCACAGACTCCAATCTCCGTAACCGAGTTCGGAATCTCAATGCTAGTTAAACTGGTACATTTACTAAAAGCAAATTCTCCTATAAAAGTTACAGAATTCGGAATCTCAATGTTGGTTAAGGCGTAACAATTTTTAAAAGCATTCTCAGCAATCTCCGTAACCGAGTTCGGAATCTCAATGCTAGTTAAACTGGTACATTTACTAAAAGCACATTCCCCTATAATGGTTACAGAATTCGGAATCTTAATGCTAGTTAAACTAGTACATTCACTAAAAGCAAATTCTCCTATAAAAGTTACCGAATTCGGAATTTCAATGCTAGTTAAACTAGTACATTCACTAAAAGCACATTCCCCTATAATGGTTACAGAATTAGGAATCTCAATGCATGTTAACTTTGTACATTGAGAAAATGCAGATTCTTCTATAACGATCACTCCATAAGGTATATTAAAGACTCCCTCATAATCGCTAGGGAATTTCAACAAAGTCTTACCGTCTTCACTATATTTTACTGTTTCCATATTATCATTGTTTTTCCCGCAAATATACAAACATTTCAAATATCATCCAATCTTTTCTCGTCTTTTTCGTCACGGAGCACTTCCCGCTACCTTTGCCGAAAAAAAACATAACGTATAACCATTAAATGTTTACACACATGAGCGAAAGTAAGACTTATGTTTTCCAGCCAGAGACTGTTGATTTTGTGTGAGCGATTTTAGTTATGGCGATTGGCTGTTCCACGGGGATTACATGTTGTTTCATTCGGATAAATATATTATGTTGTCATGCTTGCTATAACTAATAGTGAGATACTTTTACCTATGGTCAATCATATGGTAAAAATAGGCTAACCATGGGATTAAAACTGGCCATTTTTGGGGGTCAAAAATTGGCCAATATTGGGGGCTAAATAAAATTTAATCCTATTTTTCCCTCTTGCTGATTTTTGTGCTGCAAACTTACAGTCAAGGTAATAAAAGACAATTGATTTTTACCTAGCCAAAGTACGATTGTATAAAACAAAAACACTTTCCCGTTTAAGGTTGGAAAAGATGAGCGAAATTGAGCAATTATCCCCAATACACATTAGCCATATAATGAGTGTTTTGCCAAGTGTAACATCGAAATCAAGCCAAGTGTGACATTGAAATTTGGCCAAACGTCACATTGGTCGTTGAAATATGCCTGATTTTCATAAAAAAGCATTACCTTTGCAGCCAAGAAAAACATCATCAAGATGAAGGAGTACAAGAATCGTATCGCTGATCAGATTTTGGCAGATAAACTTGAAGCAATGGGTGCCGTCCTTATTGAAGGACCTAAGTATTGCGGAAAGACTACCCTCGCAACTCAGCAGGCAAAAAGTATTTTGTATATGGCAGACCCAGACACAAAGAGTCAGAACCTCGCCATGGCGCAAACAAACATTAAACGTCTTTTGCAAGGTGAGACGCCACGACTCATCGACGAATGGCAACTGGCTCCTCAATTCTGGGATGCTGTCAGAAATGAAGTGGACAAGAGAGATGAAGATGGACAGTTTATGCTTACAGGCTCTGCTGTTCCACCAAAACAGGATGAGATTTTCCATTCTGGTGCGGGGCGTATGTCATGGCTTAAACTTCGTACGATGAGTTTGTGGGAATCCGGGGACTCTTCGGGTGATGTCAGTCTTGGTGCCTTATTCAACAACGCAGACACTGTAGATGGAACGAGCAAGATAGACATTGACGAACTGGCATTTCTGACTTGCAGAGGAGGTTGGCCAAAAGCAACTCTAAAGAAAAGTAAAAAGGCTGCATTGTTGC
>JAKSHZ010000047.1 GCA_024399115.1 Bacilli bacterium | reverse complement strand
TATCACAAATTGCTTCGTGATACCTTTTTGATACCTTTTTTCGGAACTTTTTTATAAATGTGGTATCAGTGATACCATATAATTAAATTATTTCAATCGGATAGTTAAAAGAAGTCATAAGATCTTCTATCCAGATATTATATTCGTCGCTATCAATCTTATCCTTTTCTAAATCATCATTAAGCTCATTCCATTTTGACAACATTGATGATAGATTCGGATTTTCAACTGCAATATTAACCTTTGTTCGTCTAGTCTCTTTATCCGGTGTAACTGAACAGTCAACATTAAATCCAGCTTTTTTTAGTGAAATAATTAATCTTAATATATCAGAATATGTTCTTAGATTTGTTTTTGTGTTTGCTGGAACATTGAAACCAAATAAATCACTAACACTAACATTTAATATTTCGCAGAATTTTTGAAGTATCTCCATTGGAGGCTCACTATAACCATTCTCATAGTTAGAATAAGATGGAACAGATAAATCAAGTTTAGCAGCCATATCCTTTTGTGACATTCCTGAAGAAACTCTTAAATTCTTCATTTTCTTATCAAGTTCTAAATAATGACTTATTCTCATTTTTTATGCACTCCTCGCTATACGATTCTTAATAGAATCTCTAAATATAGATAATAATATCACATTACGTGTAGAAATTAAAGAAAAATAATAATATATTAAAAACCTAATAGTTATTATTGACATATTAGAAATTTAATAATATAATCACAATATCAGATATTTAATAGAATATCAAAAATCTAATAGAAAGGAGAACTGCATATGAGAAGTGATTATATGATGACTGCAAATGATGTAGCACAGGCGCTTGGTATTAGTAAGGGCCATGCGTACAAGATTGTCAGAGAGCTTAATGATGAGCTTGAGGCAAAAGGCTTTATCGTTGTAGCCGGCAAGATCCCTAGGGCATTCTGGGATAAAAAATTTTATAATGTGAATTCTGAATTAAAAATGGCCTAAGGGAGGATAAACGATGCCAGCATACAAAGATAATGAAAGGGGGACTTGGACTAGCTCTTTTCATTATAAAGACTGGACAGGTAAATCCCAAAGAAAGATGAAAAGGGGCTTTGCTACAAAGAAAGAAGCCCAGGAGTTTGAAGCAAAATTCAAATTAACAGCTGATGCCAATATGGATATGTTGGTGGAGGACTTTGTAGAGGTCTACTTAAAAGATAAAGAAGCAGAGCTTAAAGAAAGAACGAAAAATAATAAGCGCTACATGATTGAAAGACATGTGCTTCCTTACTTAGGTAAGAAGAAAATGAATGAAGTTACTCCATCAGATATTATAGCTTGGCAGAATGAGATTCGTTCAAAGAATTATTCAGAAAGCTATATGAGAATGCTTCAGAACCAGGTAACAGCAGTTTTCATCCATGCACAAAAGATTTATAACCTTGCAAATAATCCTTGCAGAAAGGTTAAGAAAATCGGAAAGTCAGATGTT
Organism: Bacilli bacterium; assembly: GCA_024399115.1. Classification (GTDB taxonomy): domain Bacteria; phylum Bacillota_I; class Bacilli_A; order RFN20; family CAG-826; genus RGIG9670. The sequence goes on along the minus strand of JAKSHZ010000047.1, from coordinate 5,665 downwards.
CGCAGATTGGAATTTTGGACACTTGATGAATATAAGCAATTTATCAGTACATTTGATAAAGGTACTCGTGGATTTGTAATGTTTGAGATTCTATTCTGGACCGGATGTAGAGAGGGCGAAATGCTAGCACTTACAAAGAAAGACATTGATTTGGAAAATCAGAAATTACATATTACAAAAACAGCATATCGAGTTAAGGGTGAAGATGTAATAACAACCCCTAAGACGGAAGAGTCAATCAGAATTGTTGATATTCCTAAATTCCTTTGCGATGAGATTGCTGAGTTTTATGAATCATTATATGAATTTCCAGAAGATGAACTCTTATTTCCGGTAAGTGCAAGAGCAGTCGAAACAATGATGGACAGACATATTGTAAAGGCAGGAGTAAAAAAGATTGCAACGCATTCTATTAGACACAGTTCCTGCGCTTACCTTATTAAACAGGGTATTCCACCAATGGTAATTAAGGAGCGTCTTGGTCATAAGGATATTAAAGTAACACTTAATACATATGGACATCTATATCCAAGCGAGCAGAAGAAAGTAACAGATATGATGGATCGAATGTTTATGGAAGAAAATGAAAACGTCCCTGATGCTACCAACACCAAGGACGGATTACCGCAGTAAGAAAGACAGGGCTTTGCTCACAGCGATATGTGCAATTTCAGTATAGCAAGGCCCTTATTACAAAGCAACAGAAATAATGTAAGAAGGGAGGCCTAGAATGGCAGAAATAACATGGGTTAAGTTATCGACAGAATTATTTGATAACTCCAAAATTAAATACATTCGTACAATGCCTGAAGGAAATAACATACTTCTGATATGGATATTCTTATTAACTATGGCAGGGAAATGTAATTCTGATGGACTAATATTTTTGACTGAAGATATACCTATGAGTGATGAAATATTATCGGATTTATCAGGATTTGAAGTAAATGTAGTGAGAATGGCATTAAGCGTATTTGACAGACTGGGAATGATTCAGTGGTCTGGTGCCAATAATGAATATATTGGAATTTCCGGATGGGAAAAATACCAGAGCGTAGATAAACTACAGGATATTCGAAAAAAGAATGCAAAGAGACAGAAAGAATATAGGATGAGACAAAATGATGCAGCTAAAGGATTGCCTGATAACAGTAATGTTACAGTAACGTCATCAGTAACGTCACCCGTAACGTTACGTAACGTTACAGTAACGGAACAGAATAAGAATAAAGAAAAAGAATTAGACACAGAAGAAGATAAAGATATTCCCCCTATATCCCCCGTTGAAATGATGGAGAATATTATGAAAGAGTATTCATTTGGAAATATATTATCTGAAAAACTGATTGAGTGGATTAGATATAAGGATTCTAGGAATGAATCATGTCAGGAATATACAATCAAATGTTTGCTAAGGAGAGTTGATGAAGAACTTAAGCTTTATGACGAAGGGGTTATTATCCAGCTTATCGACAATAGTATATTAAATGGTTGGAAAAATATTCAGTGGAAAGACTTAAAAGCAAATAGTAGTGGTACCTCTGGTAGTTATATCGAAGCTATTAATACCAGAGTATCGGCAGTAGATGATTGGTAAAAGGAGGAATGCAAAATGGAACGAGACGAATTTAAAATTCTTGTAAAAGCAATGAAAGCGGTATATGCGGACCCAAAGTTTATAGCAGATAAAGATGCATTTAATGTATGGTTCACGTTGCTAAATGATATTTCATATGAACAGGCGCACATGGCAATTCAAAGATACATGATGACAAGTAAATTTCCACCGACAATTGCGGATATTAGGGAAAAGGTGATGGAGTGCATACATCCTGAAGTCCAGGAAATGTCTGAGTTGGAAGCATGGTCTTTGGTAAGAAAGGGAATCGGAAATTCCATATATAATGCAGAAGAAGAGTTCAATAAACTGCCTGAAGCATGTAAGAAAGCGGTAGGCACACCGGCAATGATGCGTGAATGGGCAACGATGGATTCTGACGAACTTGGAACTGTTGAACAGTCACATTTTATACGTAATTATCGAGTAGCAATTGAAAGAATGAAAACGGATGCTAAATTGCCTATTGATTTCAGAAATAGGCTTGAAGAAATTAGAAGTCAGGCGTTACTTACTGTAGCGCCTGCTATGTAGGAGGCTATTACAGATGAAAGAAATAAAAGATTATAAACCAATAATTATCGCCCAAGATCAGGGAAATGGAAATCATAAAACAGTACATACATGTATTACTACAGGAGTCGAACCTTTATCAGGTGAAGCCATTGCCAGCACAAATGTGCTGGTAATGGATGGCAAGTCATATGTTATCGGAGAAAAGCACTTAACATATAGGGATGATAAAACTAGCGATAATTCATTCTATATTATGGGATTATCTTCCATAGCTGAAGAAATGATGCACATGGGTTTTTATGAAGCTAATGTAATACTTGCGGAAGGTTTACCACTTAATTTCCTTAAGGCTCAGGGTAAGGCATACAAGGAATATTTGATGCAAAATCCTGATCCCGAATTTGAATATAAGGGACATACATTCAAACTTCATATAAGTAATGTACTAGTATTTCCACAGGGGCTTTCAGCAATGGCATTAATGGGAGAGATAAAAGGGGATATTGTTCTGATAGATATTGGAAATGGAACGATGGATCTGGCATTATTCCAGGACGGGAAGCCTATTGAATCGTCATTAGTTACAGAAGAATATGGAGTTGCACAGTGCGTAAATAATGTCAAAAAAGCAGTAAGTAAAACACTTGGAAGAACAGTGGATGAAAGACGAATTGAAAGCATTATTAAAGCAGGATGTGCTGAAAATGATGAAGATAAAATTGCACTGATAACTAAGAAAGTAACTGAAGAATATGCTAATGAAATATTGAGACGAGTAAGGGCTTATGGATATGACGATAGTTATATGAAATTATACATCATTGGTGGCGGTGGATGTATTTTGAAAAACTTCTCTAATATATCAGAAAACAGTAATGTGATAATTAACGAAGATATTCATATCAATGCAAAGGGTTACGAAAAATTTGCTAAACAGATGCTGAATATGGGAGCTTAGCCTATGAGGGCCAGTTACAATACTGCATGTGTTAAATTTCGTAAAGATAATGAAGCACATATAAAAGCATGGAGTTACTTAAATAAGTGCAAAGAAGATGGATTATCTTATGCTGATTGTATAGCTGAACTGATTGAAAAGTTGGAGCAGTTAGCGATAGCAGAGAACTCTGGGGAGCAGAATAAATCAGTACAGCTAACTAATGAAAATGTTGATGCGCTGATGGGTGAAATGCACATAGTCAAAGAGGATATTATAAAGAGCATCCAGGGATATTTTGATAAGACATTATTTGGATGCTCTATCCAGGCTGAGACGAGTGAAAAGTTAGTTGAACCGGAACAGCCGCATGACACTGACGAATCAATTGATATGAATTTAATGAGTTTTGTCAGTGGTATGTGCGACGGCATGTAATATTAGCGGATATCCGAATGGATATCAAGATAATATTTTGGATATCTATTATGGACATATGGATATCCAATTGAATGATATATATGGCGTCGCATAAACGCAGCTTGTACAGGTTTTATAGTATAAGCTGCGTTTTTCATCTCAGAAACATCCAGTGAATGATTCTGAGATGTGCTCTCCGCATAGGAGTCCCTCGGAAGAGGCTCCCGGCAGGGCGAACGGGGTAATGGGGTTCCCCATTACTGATAGTGAGTTATAACAAGTGGGCACCACTTGGTATAAGGCAGCAAAGCTGCCTGTGCAACTGAGCTGGACTTAAGGCCGGTACATCAGATTTGCATAAGAAATCATATAATGAGCAAATCTGTATGTGGGCTGCGTAGCAGTAATGATTGTGTTTTTTACAATCATTAACCGGTCTTTAGTCAAGTGAAGGCGCACATGAGAGGATGCACACAATTAAGATAATAGGACGATTAAAGAGAATAATGATATTAGTTAAGGTAGGTGATATTTATGATGGCACAGACAGTAAGTGTACATAATGGTAATAGTGGTAAAGTAGCACAGGAACATAATGCAAGGGATGCGGAATATTTGAAATATCATGTAAATCAAGAAGGTGTTATACCTAGTGGATATTACAAAATTATTGTTCATGAACCAGAGGCAGATGCAATAAATAGAATTTTTTCAGATGCATTGGAAGAATATAATGCGAAGAAAAGAGCAGATGTTAAGCATCCTGGTAGAGAGATTCCTGATTATTATGAGCATATAAAAAGCCAGCTTGATGAAAGTAAAAAAAGAAAGTCAGTTAAAGGTAATAAAGGTGGCTTTGAAATGATGCAGCCATGCTATGAGACAATTTTACAGATTGGAAATATCGAAACAGTAAATAGTCATGCCGATGATAATTTTGATCAGGAGAGGCTAGATCCTTTGCTAGCAGAGGAAATGATTCTTGAGGCAGTTGAGAGGACGAAAGCAAATTTTTTAGTTCCGGCAGTTGATAAAGATGGAAATCCTATATTGGATGAAAATGGTAATCAAAAGCAATGGTGTTGTATTGAAATAATTGGATTATATATTCATGATGATGAAGTGTTAAAAGGAATTCATGCACATGTAGATTATGTTCCAGTAGCGCATAATTATAAAAGAGGTTTATCAATGCAACCAGGACTTACAAAGGCACTTGAAGAAATGGGATTATTTCAGGATCGTTTAGAGGACCTGGCAGAAGAGAGAACCAGGCTTATGATGGAAAAGTTTGGCATAGACTACCATGATTCTGATTATGTAGATGAGAAGGGAAAACAACTTCCAAAATCGAAACTTACTAAAGAACAGCTTGATAATAGAAAAATGGCAAGTGAGTTGGTACCTTGTAGGACGCCGCAGATGAAATTGCAAGATTTATTTAGAGAAAACCTAAAGGCTGTTATGCAGGAGCATAGTGTTCCAGTAGCAGAAGTTGCAAAAGGTGATAAAGAACACTTAGAAAAGCGTGGCTGGGCTGATGCAATGAGAGCAAAAGCAGTTACTAAAGAAGCGAAACTAGAGAAGGCTGCTATTGATAATGAGATTGTGCAGAAAACCACAGAGCTTTCAGAATTAGATGAAAAACTGGAACAAGAAAAATCAGATATTAAATTGATTGAAGATAAAAGAGCTTCATTGTCATCCTGGGATAAGAAGCCAAAGTCAGAAAAAGAATTATTTGATCAAATTAATAAGGAAGTATTGGATCATAAATCATTAACTGGACATAAAAGTAAATTGGTACCACTGGAGTTATGGGAAGTCCTGAAAAAAATAATTAAAAACTATTTTAGAATGGAACAAGAAAATAAATCATTGAGAGCATCTACAGCCATGAAGAAAGTGAAGGAAGCAGAAAGTATTATTGATAAAAAGGATAAAATAATATCAGATGCTAAGGATGAAGCCGATGAAATCATTGCCGCTGGAAAGAAAGAGGTTTTATCTATACGTGGTAAAAGTCAATTCATTAAAGAAAATGAAGAATTAAAAAGTCAGCTAGATATATATGATAGTGTTATGGAACGAAATCCAGAATTTGCCAGAGCTGTTGAACAGGAAGAGCGGAAACGTAAATTGTTCAAGGTGAAGGGGAAGAAGCAGGATATTGC
>JAKSHZ010000046.1 GCA_024399115.1 Bacilli bacterium | reverse complement strand
AGGAAGAGCGGAAACGTAAATTGTTCAAGGTGAAGGGGAAGAAGCAGGATATTGCGTTATAGAATAATGTGTAATAAAATATATACAATTGCATATTATATTAGAACCATATAATACACAAAAGATTATCCTTGCTTTTTTTGAGAGAAAATTGTAATATAATTATAGCGAGGTCTCCATTAACCTTATGATCTTGAATCATTAAAGAGATGAACATTAAAGAAGGTCTCCATTAACCTTCGGATAACCGTAAAGAGATGAACATTAACGATTGGGAAGCATGAAAATGCTTCCCATATTTACTAATGAGGGAAGATATGTTTACGTTGCAAGAAAAACTACAGTTTGTGCATGTTGATATAGAGTATGTTAAGGCACTTTATGAAGCATGCTCAGAAGTATATTATATGCCAGATGAGTATGAAAATAAGCCATGTATAGGAATTTTACTTTCTGATGGTGGACATAAATATGTACTACCTTTGACATCAGCAAAAGTAAAACATAAAAAGTGGAAAAATGTCGATCAAGATAGGATGCTTATATATGAAATGGTTGATAAAAGTGTTTTATCAGCAAAAGACATATGGGTAGGAGTTGATGATACAGACATTGTGAAACATATAATGTCAGCACTTGATATAAAAAAGATGATTCCAGTAGTAGATAATGTTATTTCAGTTGTTGATATTAATTATTCCGATGATGATTCTGAGGATGATAAGAAATATAAAGACTTGTTGAATAAAGAATATAGTTTTTGCGTTAAAATAGTCGATGATGTTATTTTAAAAGCGTCAAAGCTGTATGAGAAACAGGTTAAAACTGGAAAGGTACAAATGTTTGCGTGCGATTTCCTGTGTTTAGAAAAAGTTGCAGATTCTTATGAAAAGAAAAATAATAAGGATCAGAATTAACTTATTATATTGTGATACCACTTTGATACCTTTTCTATAAAATAACTTAAATAATATGATGAAAAATATAATATCATAATTACAGAAAAGGCTTAAAATCAATGTTCATCACATCTTTATATGCCATGCTAAAATAGAGAAGGTGGTAGAACTGTAGGATCAGGAAGAGTAGCAACAATTATCGAGTAATTGTTATAAGTACTGATTTATCAAGGCTTTCAGAGGTTTTCCTCTGAGAGCCTTTTTCTTTTATGTAATAGATTTACATTCTTGTGATACCAAAATGATACCTTTTATTCGCTCTTTTATTTATATTTCAGAATGAAATAAATATAAGGAGCCAGAGGATGTTGTACGATGTATAAGGAATAAACCAGGCGTCCGGGGTGGCATGATACCACTTCCGGGCGTGTTTTTTATTTCTGATTTTGATATATTCGTTCCAATTTTGATATGTATATTCAGTATAAATGCTATATAATCGATATTATTATTGGAGAAAGAGCAAAGGAAGAGTTGCGGTATTTTTAATAATAACCATTATATATCTAATGCCTCTTCTCGTTACTTTTACAAATTCATTGATGAGTAGCAAAGAGGTAGAACGGAATTACATTACTTTTAGCGTAGATGATGAATATATTCGGATGGATCTTATACCAGAAAAAATAACGCTTCGTCAATATGAAAAGCTATTATTTGATACGCCAATTTATCTGTATATGTTTTGGAACACTATAAATATTGAAACCGTTTGTCTGCTTTCAAAGAAACCTTGATTTTCTGCGGTTTGTAGGATATTAAGGGGAGAAAATGAATGTGTGTTTTCAGGTCTTTTGAATGAAACATTTGAATATTAAAACAGTGGGGTGTTTTGAGACTCTGCTGAATAATAGGCTTTTGCTAAAAGGTATCACTTTTGCGAAAATGTATGATACCTTCCGGCAGAAGCCTTTTTATATAAAGATAACTTGACTTCTAAATCTTACTGATGTAATATTTACACAAGTGCAGCAGGAGTTCGGACGATATTTTTTTGTTCCGAAATCTTACGCATGTAATAAAAACGGAAGGGGGAATGTGGAGTAATAGACATCTGATATAGAGAAAATTTTTTTGCTTTAAAGTCTTACGAACGTAATATTTGAGACTATAATGTACGTTGAAAATAGAATATGGCCATATCAGCAAAGCAAGATGAATGGAGGTCAATATGAAAGGAAAAAGCAGACATAAACGAAAGAAAGCAAGAAGCAGGCTCCTATGGATTGCAATTGCTGTTATAGGAATGGCTGCGGTAACTGCTGCAGTATGTGTAGCAGGAATGTTCACAAAGGGAAATGGTTGGAAAACACCAGAAGAGCTTTTGGTTGAATACATAAACCATATTCCAAAACAGGAGTATGAACAGATGTATGCGATGCTCCATATTGAAGCATCGGGCAATATCAGTCAGGAGGATTTCATAAAAAGGAATTCGGCTATTTATGAAGGCATAGAAGTCCAGAATATGGCAGTGGAGATTATTGCATATGACGAAGAGCAAATGGAGGTAACCTATCAGACATCTTTCGATACGGTTGCAGGAAATATCAGCTTTGAGAACGAAGCACTTTTCCTGAAAGGCGAAGAGGGATATAAGTTGGTTTGGGATGATTCTCTGATTTTTCCGAATTTAACTTCTGCAGATAAGGTAAGAGTTTCTGCTACACAGGCAAACCGAGGAGAAATTCTGGACAGGAATGGACGCATTCTTGCTGGAAAGGGCATTGCATCATCGGTTGGAATTGTTCCGGGAAAATTGGAAGATATAAATGAAGCAATTCAAAAAATAGCAGAGTTGTTGGAAATCGAGCCGGAAGTCATAGAAAAGAAACTGTCAGCACAGTGGGTAAAGGAGGACTCTTTTGTTCCTGTTAAAACGATTCCAAGAGTGGAAGAAATTGAGCTGATGAAAGTGGAACCAGACGAAGAGGTTTTGAAAGAGAAAGAAAGGCATGAGAAGTTATTGGAAATTCCCGGAGTGATGATTTCTGACATAGAAGTGCGAGAGTATTCATTGGGTGAGGCAGCGGCACATTTGATAGGATATGTACAGAGCGTTACAGCAGAAGATTTGGAAGAACATGCCGGGGAAGGATATACAGCCAATAGTGTAATCGGCAGAAGTGGGATGGAAGGTCTGTTTGAGAAAGAATTGAAAGGTCAGAACGGCTGCAGGATTTACATTGTGAATTCGGAAGGCAAAGAAAAAGAAGAACTGGCTTGTATATTGGTACAGCATGGACAGAACATACAGCTGACGATAGATGCGAAGTTGCAGGTTTCGTTATATGAGCAGTTTAAGGAAGACAAGAGTTGCTCTGTTGCCATGAATCCGTATACGGGAGAAGTATTGGCTTTGGTTAGCACACCGGCCTATGACAATAACGATTTTATTATGGGATTGTCTAGTGAGAAGTGGACCGTACTTAACGAGGATGAGAATAAGCCAATGTATAATCGGTTCCGGCAAGTGTGGTGTCCGGGGTCTACATTCAAGCCAATTACCGCTGCGGTCGGCTTGGAATCAGGAGCAATCGATCCAATGGAAGATTACGGGAACGTAGGCTTAAGCTGGCAAAAGGATGCATCGTGGGGTTCCTATCATGTAACAACACTCCATGCATATGAACCAGTCATTTTAGAGAATGCCCTGATTTATTCCGATAATATTTATTTCGCAAAGGCAGCATTAAAGATTGGCTCAGAAGAGATGGAGAGTTCTTTGACTGGACTTGGTTTTAATGAGGAACTGCCATTTGAGATTAAGATGGCAGAGTCGCAGTATTCTAATTCAGAGGGAATTGAAACAGAAATACAGTTAGCCGATAGTGGTTACGGTCAAGGGCAGGTTTTAGTGAATCCATTACATATGGCATGTATCTATTCTGCTTTCTGTAATGAGGGAAATGTCATAAAACCTTATTTGGTATATCAGAGTGAAGCAGTAGCTGAGTTTTGGATTCCGGGAGCCTTTTCCAATGAAAATGCAAGCCGTGTGTTGGAAGGGACCAAGAAGGTTGTGAACGATTCGAATGGAACTGGGTATGCAGCCCATCGGGATGACATTCTTTTAGCAGGGAAAACAGGTACAGCAGAAATCAAGGCATCGAAGGATGATACAACAGGTACTGAATTAGGATGGTTTGCCATTTTTACAGCAGAAGATACGGTGGAACGTCCTATATTGATTATCAGCATGGTAGAAGATGTGAAAGGAAGAGGAGGCAGCGGTTATGTTGTTAAAAAGGACAACATGGTTTTGGAAAGTTGGTTTAATGGCAATTAGCTTTATGTTAATGCTAAGTGTTTCGGGGTGTAGTGATACACCCCCGGAAGAAACACCGGTTGATGAAACTGTAGTAGAGGTTCAAACCATTCCAGAGAATTCTCAGGCAGAGGAAATTATAGACATCTGTGTGGATCTTTATGAAAAAGCAGTAGAGGAAAACAAGATAGCTGATTTGGAAATGATTCGAAGCATCGTTAATCGACTCGGAGAAAATGGGTATCCAGCTGTTGACAGTAAAAACCAAATTGATATGACGGAGGCGGAGCAGGTAGTCCGATTCTGTGAAATGGTGGATAACAAAGAGGAGGCAGAACTAACGATTCTTGAGGTCAGTTATTTAGGTGGATTTGTAAAATACGATTTGCAAACAAAAGATGGAAATGTAGATGTGGTCAGAAGCTATTACAAGTACGAGAACGGAAATATACAAAGAGAGGTTACCGGAAGCTATCAAGCAGAATATTGGAGCTATACGGAAGAAGGGTATCTTGTGTTTTCTGGTAATTGGTACTCAGAAGAATTATATATTCTTACGGCAGGCTTAGTAGAAGAAAACACTGCATTACGGGTACAGCCATTGGATGAAACATATAGGGAGTTGAGTCGGAAATATCTCAACCCAATCAGCTTTGAACGGAATAATATGTTCATTGTGGATTGGAGTGAGAATGATTTCGGGGATTTGAATTTCTATGATATGTATGACATTCTCTATCCAAAAGTAAACGGTCAGTATGTTCCCTATGTTGCAGATGACAACTTATCAGTCAGTGCAGTTTATCAGATTCCAAAAGATGAATTTGAAAGTGTTATTATGAAATACTTCAATATTGACAGTGAAACGCTGCAATCAAAAACCATCTATGATTCGGAGAATTTGACTTATGAATATAAGCCAAGAGGCTTTGAAGAAGTAGAGTACCCGGAATATCCATATTCAGAGGTAGTCGGTTTTACAGAAAACAGCGATGGAACAATTACACTCACAGCTAATGTGGTATTCCCTTATACAGGTGATTCCAAGGTATATGCTCACGAGGTTGTGGTTCGCCCTTTAGAGGATGGAGGGGTACAATATGTATCCAATCGAATCATACCTTCCGAAGATAATTGTGGGGAAACATGGCACACGCCTCGTTTAACAGCTGAGGAATGGGAAGAACTATATGGAGGAGAATAATGGAAGATGTAAAATGGCTGTTGAAAAAATGGGGATTACCGATTTTAGTATTGTTAATTGTAGTAATTGCAGGAGTGATTTGTTGGGGAAAGCTACATACGGAAGAAATGAAGGTGGCAGAGGAAGTATGGGAACCTCCCGTAGATATTGCGAACAGAGAAACGGTAACGGAAGAAGAAACTAATACGGAAAGTGCCACGGAGTCAGCGTATTGGTTTATTCCTCAATCCAGCGATTGTCTTATTTCAGATGAGGAAAAGGAACAACTACAGAGTATGGTGTTATCGGCAGCAGAGTCAGTCAGCGAAATGTATAAGGATATTGTAATTGCAGATGCACCAAGTTATTCTTCCGGCATTAGTGAATTTACCAGCGAGCAGCGGAAGGCTGTGGTGGAACAATTGGGCAGAAGCGGTCTGGTAAGTGTAGAAGAAGGTACTGCCATGCAAAATCATGAAGCAATTGAGAATTTTTATGAGGATTATTTGGATGGACGGGATTCGATGGTTACAGTATTCGAAGTGCATCGAGATGGACTGATTGGAGCAGTAACCTTTATTTATCGGAAAGGACAGTTAAAGACCTATTACATAGGCGTTCGGTGGAAGGAAGGCGGTACGCCGGAAATACAGGGAACTTCCGTGAGTAATGTGGCTGAAATCAAACTTACCGAAAAAGGATATTTTATCTATGCGTATGAATATGTGATTGCACATGCAAGTTTAAGGCAGTATTGGAGAATAGAACCTCTTTCAGAAGACTGCAAGGAATTGACGGAGAAATATATATCGGGACTGAGTTATGTAAATTACAATCTGCTTGTCACAAACTGGGACAGTAGCAACGTGGAGGATATTCTGAAGCCTTGCATGTATGAGGATATCTATCGGATTCATACTGGCGAAAATCTGAAGACGGAAAATTGGGGAATTCCAGCAGAAGAATATGAAAAAATTATGACTACCTATTTCCCAGTATCCGTAGAACAACTGAGAGAGTGTTGCAAGTATGACGAGGGCAGCAACAGCTATGAATATGAAATGATTTATGCCAGCCAATATCCGCCATTTGGAGAAGTTGTTGATTATACAAAAAATGGGGGTGGAACGATAACTCTTATCGTAGATGGAGTATGGCCGGATTACAATTCTGACCTTGCCTTTAGAAATAAGATTGTGATCCAGCCATTTGAGGACGGAACTTTCAGGTATCTTTCTAATTCTATAGAGCAAATAGAATTGGAACTGCCGCCAATAGCAAGAACGAAAGGATGATTTTATGGTATTAAAGAAAAAAAGCATTCTGCTGATTATGGCATTTCTGATTGGGTGTTTCGTATGTGCCTGTGAGAAAGAAGATAGTATTACAGGCGAACCACTTGTGGAAGATACAGAAGAGGCATCTTCCACGGAGGAAACAAAAAGTGCAGAGGAAGAGGCAGCAGAACAGTGGGCGAAGGGCTATGGCCTTCCCGTGGATGAGAATGAGAGTAAAGAAGCTGAAGCAGATTGTAAAAAAATGATGGGATTATATTCTGACATTTATGAGCATGCGGACAAGGGCAAGGCATCCAATGTGGTTCTTTCTGATGAAACAATTCTTGAGATACAGAACATAGTAATAGAATCGGGATGCCCAGTTACCACGGCGGTAAAATATGCCAACATGGGAAATTTTGAAGCTGTAGATGGTTTCCTTACGGAATGTATGGAAGGAAAAAGTGGCTTCGTAATAATATATGATGTTAATTATGATGGCGGTATAGGGAGAATGAAATTTATTTTTGACGGAACAGAGATGTATGTT
>JAKSHZ010000045.1 GCA_024399115.1 Bacilli bacterium | reverse complement strand
CCCTGTTTTTTACTTCTCGGTAATAAATGACTCTCCACATTCAGAACAAACATATTCCTTCTTTAGGATCAGTCCTCCTTTACCATCAGTTTCTGGAAAAGTCCCTTTAAGAACGTGTGTTCTATTGGGACCACACCAAAAACAATCTTTAATAATACTTTTTTTCATATTGAACCTGTATTACGTTAGACATATGCGGCGTTCCTTACCGCGTTAATTATGTGCCACGTACATTGGTTCAAAGACTCGAGTAAAGAGCACTATCGATCTGTGGAACTTCAAATCGACTGCAAAGTTACATACATTTTCTCGTCGCGACAATCTTTTACTTGTTTTCTTTTATGTCATTAAGTAATTTTTGCGCTTTGTCAGCAATTTCAGTATCTGGATTGTCCTCTACAAGTTTTGCGAGTACCTTCTCTGCTTCTGCCGTTTGATTGTTCTTGATATATGCAAGAGCGAGATACCATGCGATGTCATTAGCATAAGCACGATACTTGTACTCCTTATCTAAGTTGTTATAGATAGCTTCCAAGGATTTAACTGTGCCAGTACAATCTTCAGCATCCTTTATACCATTGAACATCTCTGAAAGTTGGGCAACTACCAGCGAGTCCTCATCACCTCGTGAAAGGGATTCGCAAGAATACTCACTGTAATAATTACCAAACAACTCTGATTCCTTATTTCCAGTAGAATTGAAAATGTTAAACATGAAAATACATACTGCCGCGATTGATGCTGCCCAAAGGAAAATCTTTGCACTGAAACGATTGTTGCCTCCATCAATCCTGCTGGCTGCAACCCGTCTGAACGCTTCTTTCTCTTGTATTTCTTCTATGATTTCAGCATCATCTTTTTCTTTTTTACGCTTCATCCCCATGATCAAAGAACTTACAACTTTAGCATGTTCTTTCAACTCTGGGTTCGCTTTCAACTCCTCCTTGAAAGAAGCCTCTTCCTCACTGGTCATATTGCCAGACAGGAATTTCTCAATTAACTCATCGTATTTCTCTATATTATTCATGTACATTTGCCATTAATTGATTAAACTTCTTCTTGAACTTATCAACACACTTGTATTTTTGGGCTTTCACAGTGTTTGCATTTGCATATCCAAACATGTCTGCTATAACCTTCGTGGTAAGACATTGCCAATAATAACCACCAAATATGTTTCTGCAGGTTTCAGGCAAAGATTCAACGATTTGATCTACGATAGACTCTGAACGCTGACGATATTCTTCGCTCTCATCTGCTGTTGTAAGTGAGAATAGTTCTTCAAGTCGTTCGTCTGAGAAACCATTATGAGAAAGATTGCTCTCATTTATCATTGGCACGACTCTTTTCTTCTTTGTACAGAATGTCATTGCCTGGTTTATACAGATTCTCAAAAAATATGTTGCCAATGAACCTGTTAATACAGTAAGCTTCTTTTCTTGAATGTTTGTAAACAATGCTATACTGGATTCTTGGTAGATGTCGTCTATGTCAAAGTCGGACATAGAAAAGTTTTTCCGAAGGTACGCAATAACCTTCGGACGTTCCTCAGCCAGGAAACTATTTAAGGACTTTATGTCAGTTGGTATTCTGTCCATTTTACATTGTTGTTTCTACGACCAAATTCTGGTTGTTCGGCCAATTCCCTTTTGTCTTCGCACTTTGCTTTACTGCATCAACAAAAGATGTACTGTTGGATGATATTTTCAAAGTCTTTATGACTTGTGCAATGTTATAGGATAAGGCTCCATACATTCCATCCTTCGTTTTTAGCTCTCTGTTGATTTGATCAGAACGACAGGCTTCAAGATATGTTATTGGACTATATCCTTTGACTTGTCTTATGACGTAGTTGTTCTTGCGCTCCATCGGAGGATTGTACTGTTTCTTTGGATTGGACGTAAATCCTACCATTGTGCCTCGCGTTGACTCATCACCACGAGAGGTGGTACCAGCATGGCATGCGTCAATAACCAAGTAAATATAACCCTTCTCGCCAATTTTCTTGCGGAGGGTGTTGAGGTATGAATTAAGTTCATCATCCAACAAGTGACATTCTCCTTCATATTGGCCTCGCTTATAGTTTTTATAAGCATCAACAGGAACAATGGCTTCATCCCATGAATCCGTTTCGTCACCATCCTTGTCCTCGACAGGTTGTCCGTGAGTGGAGAAGTGTATATAAACTATATCTCCTTTCTTACAAGAGGCGATGAATTTTGATAAACCGTTCTTTATTTGCTTGTATGTTGCCTTCCCGTCTAATAGCTCAGTAATACTGAACCCTTGCTGTTTCAACAAAGGAGAAATCAACTTGACATCCTCTACACCATGTATATCATTCCATTCATAATTTGTAGCTGCATTATCATAATGACTTATACCCACAAGAAATGCTTTTTTGTGCTGTGCTTGCACAAAAAATACAGGCAAAAAGGTCAATATGATAGTTATTAGCAGTTTATGCATGGGGAAATATTTTTTGCAAAATTAATATTTTTTTTTCAAAAAACGGTTTACCTCTGAGCATTATTGCATATTAAGGGGCAAATGATATTCAAATTTAACAAAATATAATATGATGAATACGAGTAAATTTTCAAAAGCCAAGACTATTGTAGTCTTGTTATGTTGCTTCTTATGCAGTTGCAACAATGGCAAAAAGCCTGATTATGGCTGTAATTATTCTGTTGATTACAGCAAAGGTTCTTCTATTGAGACATTGGATTCCAAGTTTGCTGATGCCCAAAGAAAAATAAAGCAAATGTGTCCGATAGAGATAGACGAATATACAAGTCTGACAGACCTTTTGCTAACAGAAAATTCTGTCATTTACTGTTGCACATTCAAGTTAGATGGCGAGTTTGAGGACATTGATTTTAACGAGATCGACAAGGAGCAGAGAAAACAAATGGAAGAAATGTTGATGTCTGAGCAGATGCAGTTGATGATGAAGTTTTGTGAGTGTTCGGGACGTGATCTTCGTTACCATTATTTTTCTGCTAATGGAAAGCTGGTTCATGAACAGGTATTCCATCCCAAAGATTACCTACAGACAAACGAGTAAATTATGGGACTAGATGATGAAATTATCGAGCGTTATCTTAGAAACGAGATGAATGCTATTGAAGAGAAGCAATTCAAGCGAGCGTTGATAATGCAGCCAATCTTAAAAGAAAGGACAAAAGTTCTCAGCGTTTTGATCAAAGGAATCAGACATAATCAATCCAAATAAAACAGATTTATAACATTTGTCATAACGAGTTTATAGAATAATTACCAATTATCGTTGTCGATAGAACAAAAATAGTTAAATTATCATAAAAGTTATCCGAAACTTTATTGTATAAAGTTTATTTTGACTATTTTTGCAAAAGAAATTCGTTTTTTGAGCAGTTAGAAAAACAATTAAAATCCATTTAATATGAAAAAGATTATTATTTCTTGCCTCCTGGCATTTACTTCTATTTTGTCTTATGCACAGTATAATGTCGGTACTTCTACAACTACTACTGATGCTTTCGGAAGAAGAGTTACAACACATACTGATGCTTATGGAAGAACCACAGGTACATCAACAACCTCTAAGGATGCTTTTGGACGCGATGTAACAACACATACTGATTCTTATGGAAGAACCATAGGTACTTCTACAACTGGCACTGATGCATTTGGTCGCTCAGTAACAAACCATACCGACTCTTACGGACGTAGTACAGGTACTTCTACTACAGGTACAGATGCTTTCGGTCGTTCTGTAACCAATCACACCGACTCTTATGGACGAAGTACTGGTACTTCTACTACAGGCACAGACGCGTTCGGTCGTTCTGTAACCAACCATACTGATTCATATGGACGTAGCACAGGCACTTCTACAACCGGCACTGATGCGTTTGGACGAAAGGTTACTCAGCAGAACTCAAATAATACAAATACAAATATTTGGACTTGGTAATATGAGGAACCTTATACTAGCAATCCTTTGTTGTTTTTCTTTAAGCTGCTTTGCCCAGAAGCACATGAAGTTTGCTGGCATACCAATTGATGGTAATGTGTACTCGTTTTGTGAGCAGCTGAAGAAACACGGATATAAGCACAACCCCGAAGAAGCAGAATCTACATTGTCATTTGTCGGAAAATTCTACGGCGAGGATGCTTATGTTGATGTCACATACGATCCATCTAACAAAGTTGTATATCAAGTAAACGTCTCTATCATCAAGAAGTTCGCTTTCGAGTTAACGACTATTCAAAGGGACATAATGAAGGCCATTGAGGACAAGTATGTCAACAAGAAAGAATTGAAAGATGAGCAGCTCTACCAATACGACTATTACATCTTTGATGGATATGATCCGATAGGAATGATTCAAACCTTCATTCTTGACACAAGCCAGATGAAACCAGGTGGAGAATCGATGTTATCCATATCTTACTTGGATGTTGAGAATTATATGAAATATGAAGAAAAGAAAAGGCAAGACATTTAGTCAAGCCTTTTTTTCTTCTTGAATAAGAAATCAAATAAATGTAAACTATGAAAAGATTAATATTTATAACCCTTGTTGCATTAAATGTACTCGTGGTTAAAGGACAAGGCATATATGACACCGATATGATGAGCGCGTATGTTAATGCATATGGTCAAATGACTCAACGAGCAATCGAAATCAGACACGCCGTTCAACCTTACAGAGAGAAGCAGTATGAGCTTTACCGCGCTGGAAGATACCAAGATGTGATTGACATCTGCTTAGACGTGAGAAAGAACTACACGTATTATGCATTTGATGACAAAGCTATCAGCGACATGGAATGTTTGGCAGGTGATGCTGCCGTTGAATTAAGAAAATACGAACTGGCACTTTCTTTATATCAGATAGCAGTCAGTGCAGAGGACTCAAATGCAAGTGGCAAAATGGTTCGGCTCTTCTATACTCTGGTAGATGAAGCTGAGAAGTATGCTAGAGCAAATAGTTTTTACAATATGGGGCAAGTCCTATCTATCGCTTCAAGAACCGGCTACGAAAATGGAGAGTACTTTTACTGCTGGGGTGAATACTACGAGCATTCTTCCGACCTTTCTTCGGCTAAGAAATACTACAAGAAAGCCAAGAGGAAAGGTTACTCTCTGGCAGACACGGCTTTACGTCGATTGAAATCTAAGAAGTAATTGTTAATCATTTGAGGACGGTCTATTAGCCGTCCTCTCATTTTATTCAATAGAATCTAACAAAATATAGTTTGCCCAATACTCTGGACTATGATACTTTTCATCTGTATTTGTTCTCATAAACTGCTGGGCTTTCTTTAGACTCTCCTGCTTCGATAATCCTTTCAGCAAGTGCTTATAAAACTCTTCCATAAAAATTTGAGTTGCATGGTCATCAACATTGTCGAGACACATGAGTATTGAATTAACCCCAGCTTTCTTAAATCCATATTGAAGTCCAAGTACTCCTTCATTAGAAATGTCACCCTTTGCACTTTGGCACGCTGACAACACTACGAGATTAACATTGTGAAGGTCAATGTGAGAAATTTCTGCCGCAGTCAAAAGGCCATCACTATAGCTATTCGCAACCTTTTTGTGTTGTGGAAGGGCGTTACCTCCTGACATTACAAGAAAGGAGCGATTCAAGCAATTACTATTGTTAAACAACTGCCGGTATGGATTATCATTAGTGACATTGGGATGTGTCTCTGGGTAGTATAATCCATGGGTTGCAAAGTGCAATACACCAACTTCCTCTCCGGAAAGATTTCTTACTGCCTGTTCAGTTCCATACCTGCCCTGATATTCTTTGCATTTGATTTTGTTGTTTTTTGCTATACTCTGTATGGCATCGATCTCCTTCTGCGAATAAATCAGCCTCTCGAATCCAGATCTATATCTATCGTCACCTTCTCCTCTGAATATCTCAACCTCTTCATCTGGTAAAGTCGTTTCAGCTGTTTCTTTTTCATCGTAATCCAGACCTCCAAATAGGATTACTGATTTTCTTTCTAGTTCCGTTGTTGTACGTTGCCTTACAATCTCTCTTGTAGAAGTAACTCTTACAACATGACAAAGGTCTGAGAAGCAAACACCTGGTTCCATTTCTAAATGCTCAAACCATTTAGTCTGTAACACTCCAGCGCCAGACATAAATATAGTATCTCCTTCCTTTATCAGTTCTTCGTTTAACAAAATCTTCCAGATATTAGCCATTCTTGGAAAACCGAATTCTTCTATTGCAAGTTCTATCGAAGCAAGATCTACGAAACGTGGATATTCCCATTGCTTACGTAGCAATAATACTCCATATTCATTGAGATCATTCTCCCTTTCAACAAAAAACTCTAATGCGACTTCATTGTCATTGAGTTTTTCCTGTACATCCTTCCATGTAACCTGTAAATTCTTTGTAAAATCAGAGTAATCCCTTGATTTTCTAAGTATATCATGTTCATAAGATTCTATTTGATTGGGCGAATAATCCTCATGATAATTCTTTACTCTTTCAAATAAATCAATCAGTTCTTTGTCATTAGACTGATATACTATATCACTTAATCCTGTTGAAGAAGCAAGTAATATAGATTTTGTCAGCAATAGATAGTCATATGCAATAGCGTTTAGAGACCCTTTTTGTGAGATTTCTGCAGCAGTAGAAACAAACATAGGTCTAAAACAACTTCTTTGTGCAGCATTGAAGTAACTTTCTCTCTGTTCTTCTGTTAAGAATAGAATGTTGTTTAGTAATTTTGCTTTGAATTCATCAAAGATTATTCGTAATTGGTCATCTTTTATTAAGTGTAGATTATCTTGAACAGTTTGTTCATCTACGTTTCCTGCGAACAATGTTTGTTTGAGAAAGTCTATAAGTCCTAATAATGCATCTGATTTCCGATCTGAGTAATCGATATTATCATTGACTACAATATTATCATACACTTTTTGGACGGTAGGATTGTCTTGATGAAGAATATACAACTGTTTTATAAGCCCATAGGCAAGCTCTTTAGCGCCTTCAATAAAGTCATTGTTCTCATCATTGAATAAAATTACTTCTTCACAAAGCGTAGCTGATAGACCTGGATTTGAATTTTGATTTATTTGAGCTAACAATTGTTTTGCACTCAGTTTAATATGATTTCCATTTTCACCCAGTCCTTTTGTTCGTCCATTTAATGAAGCAACTCGGTCATAAATGGTCTCAATTATGTTTTTACAAGTAGTTATGCTATTTAATGTATCTTTGCAAGCAAGATAATTCTGTGCAAGATTTAATTGAAGATACCCGTAATTTACGC
>JAKSHZ010000044.1 GCA_024399115.1 Bacilli bacterium | reverse complement strand
TATTGATTATTAGCATGGTAGAAGATGTGAAAGGAAGAGGAGGAAGCGGATATGTTGTTAAGAAAGACAACCTGGTTCTGGAAGAGTGGTTTGGCAGCAATTAGTTTTGTACTGATGCTTAGTGTTTCGGGGTGCAGCGATGCACCCTCGGAAGAAGATACAGTTTCGGAAACAGTAATCGATATTCAGGCTATTCCAGAAGAATCTCAGGAGAACGCAGAAGAAATTATAAACATCTGTATAGATCTTTATAAGAAGGCAGCAGATGAAAACAAGATAGCTGATTTGGAAACGATTCGCAGTATTGTAAATTGTCTTGGAGAAAATGGATATCCGGCTGTTGACAGCAGAAATCAAGTTAACATGACTAAGGCAGAGCAGGTACTGGAATTTTGCGAAAAGGTGGATGCACAGGAAGAAGCAGAAATAACAATTCTTGAAGTCAGTTATTTAGGCGGATATGTAAAATACGATTTACACACAAAAGACGGAAATGTAGATGTGGTCAGAAGCTATTACAAGTACGAAAATGGCGATATACAAAGAGAGGTTACTGGAAGCTATCAGGCGGAGTATTGGAATTATACAGAAGAAGGTTACCTGATGTTTTCCGGTGTCTGGTTTTCAGAAGAATTGTATGTTCTTACGTTGAGTGGGGCAGAGGAGCATACCGCATTGCGGGTACAGCCATTGGATGAAACATATAGGGAGTTGAGTCGGAAATACCTCCGCCCAATCAGCTTTGAACAGAATAATATGTTCATTGTGGATTGGAGCGAGGATGATTTTGGAGATTTGAATTTCTATGATATGTATGACATTCTCTATCCAAAAGTGAATGGTCAATATGTTCCCTATGTTGCAGATGACAACTTATCGGTCAGTGCAGTTTATCAGATTCCAAAAGAGGAATTCGAAAGCGTTATTATGAAATATTTCAATATTGATAGTGAAACGCTGCAATCCAAAACCGTCTATTATTCGGAGGATTCAACTTATGAATATAAGCCGAGAGGCTTCGAAGAAGTAGAATACCCGGAATATCCATATTCAGAGGTAGTCGGTTTTACAGAAAACAGCGATGGGACAATTACACTTACAGCTAATGTAGTATTCCCTTATGCAGGTGATTCCAAGGTATATGCTCATGAGGTTGTGGTCCGCCCGTTAGAGGACGGAGGGGTACAATATGTATCTAACCGAATTATACCATCTGAAGACAACTACAGAGAAACTTGGCATACGCCACGGTTGACGTTAGAAGAATGGGAAGAATTGTACGGAGGCGAATAATGGAAGATGTGAAATGGCTGCTTAGAAGATGTGGACTTCCGATTTTGCTGCTGTTGTTTTTCGTGATAGCAGGAGTGTTCTGTTGGGGAAAACAGCATGCAGAAAAGCAAAAGGTGGCAGAAGAAGTATGGGAGCCACCTGTAGAAATCGAAAATAGCGAAGCAGAAACAGAAGAAGCCGAGAATACGGAAACTTCTACAGATTCAGCATATTGGTTTATTCCGCAAGCCAGTGATGATCTCCTTTCAGAAGATGAGAAGGAGCAGCTGCAGAGTACGGTTTTGTTAGCAGCAGAATCGGTCAGAGAAATCTATAAGGATATTGTAATTGCAGATGCACCAAGCTACTCTTCCGGTATTAACGAATTTACCAACGAGCAGAGGAAAGCCGTGGTGGAACAATTGGGCAGAAGCGGTTTGGTAAGTGTTGAAGAAGACTCTGCTATGCAGAATCATGAAGCAATTGAAGTGTTTTACGCAGATTACTTGAATGGACAGGACTCGATGGTTACGGTATTTGAAGTGCATAGAGATGGACTGATTGGAGCAGTTACTTTTATTTATCGGAATGGGCAGCTACAGACCTATTACATAGGAGTTCGGTGGAAGGAAGGCGGTATGCCGGAGATACAGGGAACTTCGGTAAGTAATGTGGCTGAAATTAAACTTACGGAAAAAGGGTATTTTATCTACGCATATGAATATGTGATTGCACATGCAAGTTTGAGACAGTATTGGAGAATAGAACCGCTTCCGGAAGACTGCCGGGAACTGACAGAGAAATACATATCAGGACTAAGCTATGTGAATTACAATGTGCTTGTCACAAACTGGGACAGCAGTAATGTAGAGGATATTCTGATGCCTTGTATGTATGAAGATATTTATCGGATTTCTACGGGCGAAAATCTGAAAACTGAGGATTGGAAGATTCCGGCAGAGGAATATGAAAGGATAATGACCACTTACTTTCCGGTATCAGTAGAACAGTTGAGAGAGTATTGTGGGTATGATGAGGGCAGCAACAGCTATGAATATGAGATGATTTATGCCAGCCCATACCCACCTTTTGGAGAAGTAGTTGACTATACAAAAAATCCGGATGGAACAATTACACTTATCGTGGATGGAGTTTGGCCGGATTATAATTCTGATCTCGCTTTTCGGAATACGGTTGTGGTTCAGCCATTTGAAGATGGAACATTCCGGTATCTTTCTAACTCTATAGAGGAAATAGAATTGGAACTGCCGCCAATAGCAAGAACGAAAGGATGATTTTAATGGTAAAAACAAAACCTGCGGTTTTATTTAAGAAAAAGAGTATTCTACTAATTATGGTATTTTTAATTGGGTGTTTTATATGTGCTTGCGGGAAAGAAGATAGTGTTGCAGGTGAATCTCTTGTGGAAGATACGGAAGAAGTATCTTCCACAGAGGAAACAAAAAGTGCTGAGGAAGAAGCTGCAGAACAGTGGGAAAAGGGCTATGGGCTTCCGGTGGACGAACAGGAAGAGAAGGAAGCTGAGAATGACTGCAGAGCGATGATGGAACGTATTTATGAGATTTACAAAGAGGCAGATAAAGGAACTGCATCCAATGTTGTTTTAACTGATGAGACCATTCTTGAACTGCAGAAAAAGTTAATGGAAACGGGATATCCAATTGCTACATTGGTAACCTATTCAAATATGGGAAATTATGAAAGTGTGGATTCTTTTCTTGAGAATTGCACGGCTGGGAAAAGCGGTTCTGTAGTAATTTACGAGATACATGATGATGGTGGCATAGGTAGAATGAAATTCATTTTTGATGGTACAGACATGTATGTTGTAAGTGCAAGAGGCGTATGGAATGAGAATGGTAAGTCGGGAATATCCTATATATCTTACACCAGATTAAAAGAGTGGAAATATACGGATAAGGGATGGTTCTGCTATGAGTTATGTGTGCCGGAGCCGCCAGAGGTCAGTGAAATCGTGGATGGAAGTTGCCTAATCAGAGTAAAGCCAATGACAGAAGAACAGCGTGAAATGTCTGAACGTTGTGTTGGGGGGCTTGGATATCAGGGACAGAATCTTTTGTGTTCCAACTGGAATGCAGAAAATATGAGTGAGTTGGATTATAACGGAATGTTTGAATATCTGTATGGAATGAAATATGGAGAAAAGTTCAATTCTGAAGATTATCCAAATGGCATTCCTAAAGAAGAGTTCGAAAGTCTGATTATGGAGTATCTTCCTGTAACAAAAGAACAGATACGAGAGTACGCAGTATTTGATGAGGAAAACCAGACATATTATTGGGCGCGTCTTGGATGTTTTAATTACGCACCTACTTTCTTTGGAACTTCTCTGCCGGAGGTTGTCAACATTAACGAAAATGAAGATGGGACAATCACATTAACAGTTGAGGCGGTTTGTGACATGGTCATTTGCGATGATGCAGTCATAACCCATGAACTTACGGTAAGGTTTGCAGAGGACGGCAGTTTTCAGTATTTGGGGAATGAAATCTTAAATGACGGAATTATGCATATACCAGACTACCAATACCGCATTAAAGATTGATTTGATAATAGTGGTGTTCTATGGTAATCTTACAGGTGTAAGAAAAGAAAGGAGAACACATGAAGAAATTAAAGTTAGTTGGAATATTGGCAGCAGTTGTATTGATAGGCGGTGTGATTTCAATTCCACTTATAAATAACTATACAGCCTATAAGGTGGAAAGGGCATTATGTGAAATCCCGCTGCCAGAGGAAGCAGAATTGATAGAGTCGTTGTCACAGGCTGGGAAGCTGACGGGTAACGGAAATGGAATGCAGTATTTCGGAGCAATTTTAATTCGAAGTGATTTGTCTTTGGAAGAATTGGATGCTTACTATTCAGATTACAGAAGTAATGAATGGGAATGTTTGATGGAAACTCAGGAAGGGCAGCACATTGAGGTGATTGATCACGAGACACTACAATTTTCGGAAGAAATAAAGGATAGCGGTTATTACATTGTATATTCATGGGGAAGCGGAAATTCTCTATTGGAAGAACTGGATATACGTGGACATTAAAAGGAGTGTTATAACAATGAAGAAATTTTTGAAAATTATGCTATGTATTATGGGTTCGATTCTTGCAGTAATTGTAGCATTTTGGTTTTGCATTTCGTATACGGTAAATTACAAGAAGACAACTTGCGATACATCTGTTTCGCCAGATGGAAAATACGAATTGACACTTCAGGCAGTCGGAGAACCAGACTGGCCTTTTGGTTCAGCAAGTGGACGATTAGTCCTTATGGAAGGCAAAGATAAGATATCTCAAACAGATTTTGAATTGCACAATGACGGTGGAAGCATCACCAGTAGTTGTTGGAAAGTTACATGGTATGAGGACTATGTAGAAGTAATCCTGTCAGGCGAAGAACAATTTGATGAGCAAGTCATTTTATATTTTGATGGTACGAAAGAAATACAGCAATTGACAGATATTGCAGAAATTGAAGTGGACTATCCATCAGAAGAGAAATTAGATGAAAGCCGGGTTATAACCGAACAATCCTTTGAGGTGGATTTGAATGATTGGGGCGAGGTACGATTTGTGTCTTATCTGCCGACTTATGATACGCTTTGGGAAGATGTCTCATTTGTGCTGGCGAAGGACAATCAAATTGTGTACCATTTCCCAGCTTATTTTGAAAACAATAGTACTGAGAATGATAGCGTAGGTATGTTTGACAGCGTAGAGGCAGTTGGATTTCAAGATATAGATGGCGATGGTGCAAAGGATGTGATTGTCATTGTAAATTATGTTACAGGAACAGGACCACAGGGAATGATACCACGGAAGACCATTAGAATATTTAGTTCACAGAATAAGGGTTTTATCATTCAGCACGATTTAATAGATGAATTAATGAAAAATATGAAAGAGGATGATATTTCTATTTCTGCGATATGTGATTATGTGACATTGATTGAAACAGATGAAATATATGATGGATATCGTACTATATACCAACAATACTTCGCAGACGAAGGATGTGATTTTATGATATCATATAGTGCGAGTGGAAATTCCAGAGTTATCTTAAATGAGAATGAGGAAATAATAGAATTTCTTGCATATGACAGACTTTCGGAAAATGAAAAATGTGAATTATATGTTTTGTACAGAAGTAAGAAAAACGCAGATGGTTCATGGCATATCTCAGAGGCAGAGATTCTTGATATATTTGCTTATAATGTGTCTACAAAAGATGTGGTTAGTAGCGGTAAAACATCATGGTCAGCAACCGGAAATGAAAAGTATTATGAAGTAACAGGCGAAAAATAAAATGAAATCGGGTAAGGGTCAGTTTGCGTAGTTGACCTTTACCCGATTTCTTTATTTCCAGATATTCATGTCTGACAAGATAGACATGGTTATTTCAGTTGCGTTGCCTCCGGTAGCATCGCTGTCTGCACCAATGTTGGTAGCAAAAAAGTATGTATTATCTGCAGTTTCGATATAACCGATAAACCATCCGTTCACATCCTGGCCATCCACACGTCCGGTTCCGGTCTTTCCGTAGAATGTTCCGGCATCGGAAGAGGAAAGGCAGATGGCATCTTTTACTGCATTGATATTTTTAGGGGCGAAGCCAAAGCTGTTATTCTGCAGCCTGGTTAGAAGTTCGACCTGCTCTATTGGGGAAATCTTCAAGGAAGATTCCATCCAATAAGTGGAGAAATCACCACTTATATTTTCGTTTCCATACCAAATTTCCTCAATATAGTTGGAAATGTTAGCGGCTCCAAGCTGTTCGTCCACAGATTCAAAATACCAATTCACAGAGGAATTCATTGCTGACTGTAAGGTCTGGTCTGCATTCCATGCTTCAAATGGATAGGTTTCTCCATTCCATGCAATGAACGAATTTTCCGGTGTAATGATATCTTCTTCCAATCCGAACAGGGCATCGTATATCTTGTAGGTGGAGTTTGGTGCAACTCGCAGGGTGGCATGCTCCTTGTCGTGTATGCTCCATGCATCATTTTCCAAATCGTATAAAACAAAGCTGCCTTCGTATTCTCCAAAGTATGTAGAAAGGTCTACATAGGATATATTCTCTGATGAGGAATCCCATTGGTAGTGGCTTCCATCTGCTGCGTATGTAGAAATAAAAGGAGCAAAACCTAACAGGAGAACAGCAGTCAGTACAAATGCCGTCATACCTTTTAGCCTTTTTGTAAATGTTGGCTTCTCATAAGATGCAATATTGATAATTCTCCGCTTCATCTGCTTCATGTTTCCACCAAGGCCGGCAGCAAACGGAAAAGGAGTAAGAGAAACCTTTTCAGCAAAGTTAATCAGTGTATTGCCATAATCCTCGTAAGCATCCTCTTCAAGCATCTTTAAAACAGAGGTGTCACAGGCAACCTCTCTGTCATTACGCATTTCTTTCAGAGCGTACCAAACAAGAGGATTGAACCAATATACCACTCCAGCAAGGTTCATCAGATAACTGGCAATAGCATCATGGTGCTTGTAATGTTGCAGTTCATGTAACAGCATATACCGCATATCGGATTCGTTATAATCAGAGATCAGATGAATCGGAAGATAAATACACGGTTTCAAAAGTCCAACAATAATCGGGGATTTCAAAAATGCGGTACTGTAGACAGGAATATCTCTGTGAATCCCCATCTCTTCTAAGCAGTGATGATACAGTCTGCGGACTTCCTTGTTCTGAAGGGGAAGTGCAGATTTCTCCAAGTTGCGTAAACGGAGAGAGGATTTGATTACCAAAATAATCATTGCAAGAATACCTACAATCCATATCCCTAATAATATGTATCCGGCAATGGATGGAGCTTCGCTATTTACAGAAAGAGTAAAGTCATTCATCCAATTTACATTTCCGGTTGGATCGGCCCCAATGGTTTCTACCATAGCAGTTCCAGTATTGGAAGATGGAGAGCTTCTCAGGCTACCGAGCCACGAGAAGATTTGAGGAAATCCGATTAAACGGAACGGTATAAAGGGAACTGCCAGCAACCCAAGGAGCAGGAACCACAGATT
>JAKSHZ010000043.1 GCA_024399115.1 Bacilli bacterium | reverse complement strand
TCATCTCGCGAATCTGCACGCCCTTGCCCGGCAAATCCTGCAACTTAAAGCGGATAGCCACATAACGAGTACGCACGGACTTGCCCTTGTACATGGTCTCGGGGCCAGTCACCTTCACGCTTGCTTCCAATTTCAAGTCGTTGGTCAACGCCTGATGAACACCCGGATATTCCGCATAATCTGTAGTCCAGTATTCATACTGGAAAGCCTTGGGGCGCAAATCTCCCCAGCTAATCTGCAGGGAATCAATGTTCTTCTTTTCGGGGAATTCCACCACAACCCAAGGCGGATCGTTAGGATCCAGAATCTCGCCCCACCACATGGTTTCCATTTTGCCGTCGGCCAAATGACTGCGACGGACAAAACCGTAATTGTCCTTGGTGGTGCCGCGGTAAATAGTTTCCCCCAAGAAACCCGGAGCATACTTGCCCTCTTCTTCCGTAGTGATCCAAAGGCCCGTGCTATCATACTTGCCAATACCATTCCAGTGGTAGTCATTACTCAAGCTGCCGTTAGGAAAGCGGAACAAGGTGTAACCGCCATCCACCAGGGCGTCGGTCATATCGTAATAACGGCTAGGCGGATTCCAGATAGCCAAATCCGCAGACATCATATTATTCTTGTTAATCACCACACCCGGCTTGGTATCATCCACCTTAATCACCGTCTGTGCAGCCTGGGCGGTACCCGCCAAACCAAGAGCAGCAATCATTGCCGCCGACAAAACAAATTTCTTTTTCATAAAACTTTTCGGATTTTAAATTTTCAGATTTTATAATAGCAATCTAAAAATAAATTCTTTAATAAAATCCGAGAAGCCATTATTCGGCAGTTAAAGCAATAGAATTTTGTTCAATCATTTCATCCGATACAGAAGACTTTGCAATTTTCAACAGTTCTTCCTTCACAACTTCCGCCAACCTGAATTGAGCAATTTCGTTGCGACGGTAGTTTCGCATTACGGACTTTACATCCAGCTGGATGCCAACGATTTTGTGGTAAGGGCGTTCCCCCGGCTTCCGGGACCCACGCAATGTAACCGCCGCCGGGGTCGGGCTGTACTCGCTTCGCTCACGGAGCCTTGCCTTGCAAGTCTCCGCCCCATAAAGACCGTTCGGCTTTTGCCTCACTTTCGCCAACACAACTTGTTAATACAAGTTGCTTTTGGCTCACGGGGGTAACCATCCCTAACGCAAAAAACGCATTACATTTTAAAAAACGTATATCCTTCAGGCAATGTTATTGATGGCATCCATAAAGGATTTCCATTCCATCCTAAGCGTTTTTCTCCTGTTAACCGATACATCACAAATACAATTTTATCAAGATACTTTTGAACGGTTATTCTATCATTTGCAGAAAGCATTGTTCCGGTTCCCGCGCTTATTGCACGATTTCTTTTTACTAGCAACAAAGCCTTTTGGTTTTCAAATTCATCTAACTTTTCTAAAGCATCTAAAGCATTGACAAAATTTTTTGATTGCCAATCTTCCTGACACCTACTATCAACCAGATTTAAAATTTGTTTAAGGATTGATATATCAACATGATACATAGACTCTGAATCAGAAAATTCAGACATCACTTGATCCAATTTTTCTAAATCCAAATTTTGCGGATACGATGCAAAATAATTCACGCCCCCGACAAGTAGCTGCAATTTTTGAGAATCAATAACGTTCTTTCTTGTTGGTCGAATTCCATTTACATAAAGTAAATGCGTGTCATCAAATCCTTTGTTCCTGATTTGTTTTACCAAAGCATTCTGGGATGAATTTAATTCTTGAAAAAGTTTATGAACAAAGGACGGCATATACAATCTAATGCTACTTCGATCTCTGTCGTAGCCAAACATACGACAATGCTGCCAAAACGTATCTGCTTGTGGAACCTTTGCTGTTCTTGAGTAGTACACGGTTTGCAAATAAGGAAAAGTCACACCTCGTCCTAACGTATTTCCGCCGATTACAATGTTAAATCCCTTTGTAATAGACCGAGAAGCGTCTGATTCTGAATTCAAGGTAATCACATTGACTTTCATATCAAACAATAAATCTCTAACACCCGAATAAATTTTATTAAATGACGGAAAATCAGGTTTTGAAGAACGAATGTCAATCCAAATATCTTCAAAAGCTTTTTTTTGAATTTCATCATCTATATTTGACAAAATGTCATTTAAATGAGCTCTAATTTTGCTGGCTATTAAGTTATGTTCTTTAATTCGGACGCTTGGATGTATAAGTGCCGAACATGTGTCTTTTCCAAGAAGGTTTGTTTCCGCAGAAACAAGAAGAAAATGTCTTACGGCTGTGGCCAAGCCTTCCGTGATTTCAGCATACTCTTCCTTGTTGTCATCGATTTCCGTTTCCTCAATTTCACGAATGCAAAAAGAGTCTGGTTTTGCGAAGAAGAAATTTCCTCCTACATAGGCTTCACCTGGTTCAAAATACGTAACGGCATCAGGTCTAAAATCAGATTCAAGACTTTGCAGTAACACCGCTTGCGGTGTTGCTGTAACTTGCATATATATACAAGAATTGGCATCGTCACGAATGGCTCTCAAATTACTATTGATCGCACTAAATTCATCTTTGTTGACTTTAGTATTGAGACTTCCCGCATCGGCTTCATCATCAATTATGAATATTGGAGAATCTTTCAATCTTTGAGAATCTAAAAATTCGTTCCGCCATTTTTTCAAAATTCGTGAATTTTTCTTTAAGATAACCAAAGATGGTAAGGTTCTATTCGTCCTAAATCGAAGTGTGTCGTTTTCATCGCAAATAGAAATTCCTTCCTGAAAACTTTCTAAGGCTCTAGTAAATGTTTGATTTTGAAGTTTTGTATTGTCACTTGTCACAAGTAAAAAATGATAAAAACCAGCATCAATAGCAGCCGCCATCACTCCAAACATATGACTAGTCTTTCCGCTTTGTACTTCGCCCAAAAGAAGTTCGTTGAAAACCCTTTTCCTAAACCCTGCAGCGAGATCAATTTTCAAAATTTTATCCGCTGTGCTACGAATGCTTTTTCTAGTATCCTCAAACGGAACGTAAGATAAATATCGTTCTAAGTAACTCACTTGCTACACTCCGAAATCAAGAAACCATTCGTCATCATTAAGACGACTCATTTTCATGGAATTTCTGCCATAAGAGTTTAGTACATGTTCTGTAACAGGTTTTCCCGCAATTAATGCCCCAGAATTTTCAAGACGTCCCTTCAGCCATTTTCCAAGAATTTTTAAATCTTTCGCTGACCTAAAATTTTTCGAATAATCACCGCTTGTTTTACATTGGAAAGAGAACCCATCATCCGTATAAACCGTAAATTCTCTTTTATGCGGATAACTGGCGTCGCTTGTTATTGATTTTGAAACGATCAATTCCACCTCATACCAATCGCGGGGGAGGGTTATTCCGTTTGCTGTATTTTCTCGGCCTTTTCCAAAGAATACATTTAGATTGCTTTTTTCTTCTGTTTTCATTGGGATATCAAACACAACATTTGATAGAGAGGCTCTTGTTTTAAGCGACGTGAGTTTTGCTGGAGACACTTTTTCTACATCTAAATAATTTTCAAACAAATCCCTATTGTTATGAATTTTTATTTCATCTCTGTTAACATCTGTTAGCGAGACACAATTTTTATCTCTAAGTTCGGAGAAAAAGCTTTTTAGGGGTTTGGTTATCGCATTCTCGTCAGTAAAAACGTCATTGTCAAAAATGCGTTCCATAATATTCAATTTTGAAATATTGCTAGAACCAACAATTGATTTATACGTATTCGGAAAATATTTAACCAAGTATATTTTCCCATGATATTTTGTTCTGTTCGCAAGGAAAACATTTCCTCGTTCTCCTCGTTTTAATATTTCATCTAAATATCTTAATCCATCAAACTGAGCTTTTGTAAAACCTTCAAAATAGTGCATTCCTATTATAAGTTCCAAGTGCGCAGTATATTCTTTTTCATAGAGGCCAATTAACTTGGCGATAGATTCCTCAGAACAATAGCCCGTCGCAATAGATATTTCTTGTGCTCCATTTAACATTGAGTCAAATGTATCTATGAAAGTTTTTCCATTCCATTCAACAGGAAAATATCCAGATCCAAGCAATTC
The DNA here is from genome assembly GCA_024399115.1 of Bacilli bacterium. Taxonomy (GTDB): domain Bacteria; phylum Bacillota_I; class Bacilli_A; order RFN20; family CAG-826; genus RGIG9670. The sequence continues at coordinate 3,260 of JAKSHZ010000043.1, read as the reverse complement.
TATCACTTTTGTGTCCTCTGCAGATAATCAAACGCCAAGCGTTCCTTTATAGACATCGTTTGTAATTTATCGTTTATTGCTTTAATATCAACTTTTTCGTATTCGTTAAAGAACAATGGTTTCAAAGCTTCAGCAACAAGCTTTACTCCTGTTGGAGGAACTGCATTTCCTATTTGACGTCTAACTTCCGCAATAGAACCTTCAAAAACAAAATCATCAGGGAAAGTTTGAATTCTTGCGCGTTCGCGGTTTGTCAAAGGTCTTGGTTCTGGGTAATGATATCCCCATGTACCACCTCCACCGGCAGCAATGATTGTTGTGGATGGTTCATTACGATGAACTCTCCTATAGACGTGACTGATCATTCCCTTTACATACAACGGATCGTCTGGAGCTATATCTGTAAAATTTCCCCCTTCGGAAATTTTTTCAAGGCGTCTCTTAACCTTGTCTGTTATATTGATTATCTCGTTATTGGATTTTACTTTTTCAACATTTTTAAAAGCATCTCCAACAGTGACATATGGCTTTGAACCTCGCGGTCCATGTGTTGGTGCTGGGTGAATAAAATTAAAACCCAAATCGAGCCGAATGCCAACAAGAAGAACTCGCTCTCTAAACTGCGGAACGCCGTATTCCGCAAAGTTGTAGAGTTGCATTTTTACCATATATCCGGGACCAATTTTACTGAAATCTTCAATAATCTGTTTAATAGCCCGTCCATCATTGGCTGTAAGCAAGCCTTTTACATTCTCGGCAACAAAAGCTTTTGGTTTCTTTGCTGCTATAAAGCGCAAAAAATTTTTATAGAGACTTCCTCTATTACCTTCAAGTCCCGGTTGTTTCCAAATAATGGAAAAGTCCTGGCAAGGAAATCCGCCGACAATTAAATCACAATCAGGAATACTTTTGTCGGTATCGGGTTCTATTTTTTCAATATTTTCCGATGTAATGACATCTCCAAAGTGTCTACGAAAAGTTTTTACAGCCCATTCGTTAATGTCATTTGCCCAAACGGTTTCGTAATCGCCTGTTTGTTCAAATCCTAAATCAAGTCCGCCACAGCCGGAAAATAAAGAAAGAACTTTGATCTTCTCATGCTTAGTCTTTTTCGTAGCCATGTATCTCGTTCCTCGAGTTGAAGGTGAACGAGTTCACCCTCAGTCGGGAGCAAGAAACCGCGATGTCAAAACAAGCAAAGAAAACGCCCGCAAACGCACGTGTGGATACACGCACGAATTCCCTGGGCACCGAGTGGATACAGTACGCCCAGGGTACAGCACGACCTATGCAACCATAGGTCGATGAACGTTTGTCTTATTCTTGAATCTGAAAGTGTCGAAGTTTCAAGAGAGAATGAGAGCAAACCCAGCAAGAGCTTGACTTGCCGCGAAACTTCCACACGATTTAAACGAAAAAAAGGCGTGAGGCTGAATGCGCTTACTCTCTTGAGGCCTTCGACTGCCCGATCCAAATAAACGCAAACAACCCACGCCCCAAAAGCTTACCGTAAACACGGCAGCAGATGCCTTAGCATCTTAAGGGTCGCATTGCGCACAGGCAGATATAACAAAATGCATGCAGCAAAACGATGCCATTAGGCAAAGCCCAATAGCAAGCGTGAGCGTTGCCTTGTCGCGGATCGTGAAAGTGTCGAAGTTTCAAGAGTGGACAAGAACAAAACTCTTTATGTACGCAGGGAATATAGTTAATCCTACATGTCAGTAGGTGTCACTCAAAATTTTTCAACGCACCTATTGCCCATTTTTATAAAATTAGTTATATTTTGTTCACTAGAACATTTGTGCATTAAATTTGTGTTTTTATATCCAGCTTGTAACACAAAGGAGTAAATATGAGCAAGATTGAAGTCATGAATACCGAAATTTCCGTTCAAAATGTAAATGGCGAAGATTACATTTCATTGACGGATATGGCCAAGAGTCAATTGCAAGAGCATATCATTTTCAAATGGCTCAGTACAAAGAATACCATCGAATATATTGGGGAATGGGAATCAATCTATAATCCAAATTTTAATTATACCGAATTCGGTACAATTAAAAATGCCGCCGGTTCCAACAATTTCGTTCTATCAACAAAACAGTGGATTCTCCAGACCAACGCAATCGGAATTATTGCTAAATCCGGAAGATACGGAGGAACCTACGCGCACCGCGATATCGCATACCATTTCGGAATGTGGATTAGTCCCAAATTTCAATTACTCATGGTAAAAGAATATCAGCGTCTCAAAGCAGCCGAGCAGGCTCAACTCGGCTGGTCCGTAAAGCGAGAACTTTCAAAAATTAATTACCATATCCACACAGACGCTGTCAAGCAGAACTTGATTCCCGCGGCACTTACTCCACAAGAAATTTCCTTCGTCTATGCCAATGAGGCCGACGTATTGAACAAGGCTCTGTTCGGTTTCACAGCAGCGGAGTGGCGCACAGCCAACCCTGCACTACCAGGGAACGTCCGTGATTACGCGACGGTCAACCAGCTGATTTGCCTCAGCAACATGGAATCGTTAAACTCAGTCCTGATCAACGAAGGTGTAACGCAAAGCGAGCGCTTAGCAAAGTTAAACCAGATTGCAATTTCGCAGATGACAGTTTTGGAAAGTATCGGGCAAAACAAATTGCTGAAGTGAATTTTGTGTTTTTTATCCAGCTTGTAACACAAAGGAGTAAATATGGAAGAGAAAAACGAAATCATCGTGTATCAGCCCGAGTCGGGAAAAAATTGACCGCATTCTCCGTGCTGAATTTCGTTTCAAAGCAGCAACTGCTGGAAATGGTGTCGCAGGCGTCTGGAAAGAAGAACTGCTAATTTTTTTGGGGGTCGAATTCGACCCCTATTAATGGAAACTATAGAGATATTGCGTTTGTAATAAATGTGGCGAATTCGCCATATTTTAAAGTGGTCGAATTTGACAACTTTATGAAGATTTATCGCAATGTTACTGATTTCCGTTATATTAACAAATTCTTGACGCGTTCTAAAATCACGTTAAACCCATTGAATTCGAGGGGTTTAAATGGGTCTTAATCAATTGTAACACAAGATAGGAGGCTATCATTTCTTTGAAGTTAAGAATCACAGAACCTCTTCATCAAGGGCTTTTTTGATCATCTTGCTTTTAGGGAACATTTCCGCATATATTGTGTAAGATTCCGTTTTTTTCGTTGTTGTGAAGTGGTTAGAAATTCTCAACGAAACACTTGAGGATCCGCCCTCCATATTTTCACAACCTA
>JAKSHZ010000042.1 GCA_024399115.1 Bacilli bacterium | reverse complement strand
CAGGATTTTCAAATTCATTATATTTTTTAATATATGTATTTTTTATAACAGAATATGAAATGTTGGTATTATTGGTATGTAAAGTATGCAATTGAATTTTTTAATAAAATAGCGGAGTATAATTGATAATATTTCATCTCTCTTTTTTCATGACTGGGAATGATAAACCACTAAAGCACACTATATTTTCCAATTTAGTCTTTTACCTCCAACTTTTTAAAATTAAGAAAACAGAAACAGAAACCATTTTTTATTAGTTTTTAGACAGTAAAAAATGAATATATTAAAATTAACGAGTATATGTTGCAAAAAAATATTATGGCAAATAACAGGAATGAATTATAATATAGCGGATTGTAAAAAATACTAACCAATAGTAAATACAGTAAAAAAATAGGGTAAAATGTTAAAATATAAAAAGGTAACCATAATTCACCGGAAAAAGTATTGTGATAGTGTATTTCTGGTAGCTGGCGATATAATATGTAAACATAAAAAGTTTTAAATCTAAATGATAATTCTTAGAGTTAAATAAAAAAACTTTGAAGATCTAAAAAAAGAGTGGTAGTATGAATAAGTTAAAAAGGTTAATACACCTCTTTAACTTAAATTCAATTTTTTGCTTGGAAAAAGTTCGAGTATCATAAAAAATTTGAACTTAGGTAAAGATCATGGGAAAACTTCTTTAATAATTCTTTTTGGGAAAATATTAGCTAATTATTGAAAATCTTAACGATATTCTTTTTCTATTTGGCTGTGGTTATATTTTTTATAGTCAATAAGAATAATAATATCATTTTTTTATATAATCTTTTTCCACAGCATTTATTTATTTTTATACATGTCACGTATAAGTTTTGTTTTTATTAGGATGATACTATTAAAATAGCAACTATAATCTAAACCATCATTTAATTAATAAATGATTGTATTTTGATTAAAATAGTGTGAAAAAATGTATTCTGGTGGTTGGTAATCTAATTGAGTAGTTTTCATACTATTGTGTCTGTTTAAACCTTGCAGAAAATCATTCATGATAATATAATCAAATAGAAACACACAAATATAATAAACCAAAAATAAACCAAAAAATAAAAAGATAAATGGTGTTAAACAATGAAATAAAAAGAACTTAAAATGACATAAAATGACACCAAAAGTATACCAAAAGGGTACAAAATGATACCAAAAAAATAAAAACATGACAGAAAACAAAAATCATGGAAACATAGAAATAACTAAAATTTTTGATGGTGTTGAGAAAAAAGAACCACCCAGAGCATTTTTATATTTCCAGTGCTATGCTAAATTAGGAATCAAAAGAAGCATTGGAAAAGTATCTGAAATATATAATAAAGGAGAATCTCATCTTAAGGTTGTCTATGCGTTGGGATTGGGTTAAACGTGCAACTGAGTATGATGAATACATAATAATGAATGCTTTTGATGAAGTGGAGGAGAAACATGTTGAGATTTTCAAATCCTGTGCTTTGATTGTTCATGATTTGTTTGAGGATATTTTGGCGAATGTGGATGAGGCTGAAACTCTGAAGGAGAAGGCTGATTTGTCGAAAGTGTTGAAACTTTATTATCCTGTTGATTTATTGAACGATGTTTTTAAAGAGAAGAAAAATAAGCAAGGGGAATATAAGTTCTTGTTTTTGTGTGAAGCTTTATATAAAAATAAGCCCAATCCTAAAGAAGAGGATTGGGATCTATATTTGAATTTTATGGCTATTTAAAGACAAAAACATCTGGGTATCTTATTTCATACAGTTATTTTATGATATTAGACCTTGCTAAATAAATAAGTCATGTGGATTTTTTTAACTCACTTTTTTCTTATATATACTTATTCGGTTTTATATACATACTATTTTTAATATGAAGAAGTATAATATACTAATAATGATAATATTATCCGGTGGGAGGTAAGTTATTATGGATATTTATATGAAGTTAAAAGATAGGAGAACATTTTTATTAGGTGGAGCTTTCTTGTTATTCTTGCTGTTGTTTGCTATGATGAGCAGTGTTGCAGCAGCAGATGACAATAGTCAGGTCGTATGTGAAAACTGCAATGATAATGTTAGCTTAGCTGTTGAAGTTAATAATGCTGACGTGATGGAATTTAATAATACGCATGATAAAATTGTTATTGAAAATGTTATAAAAGAAGTTGTTGTTATTTCTAATTCGACTTCTTCTTCTGTATGTATAGTTAATTCAACAATCGGTACTATAATTATTAGTAATTCAAAGATTTATGATTTAACTTTATGGAATTCAAATATTATGGATTTAAGTCTTGAATTTTCAAAGATTTATGATTTAACTTTATGGAATTCAACTATTCTAAACTCAATTATTAATAATTCAAAGATTTATGATTTCAATCTTAAAAATTCAAAGTTTCATGATTTAATTTTATGGAATTCAACTACTCTAAAGGCAAGTTTTGAAAAGTCAATAATTCGTGTCTTAACTGTTTCCAATTCAACTGATGTAATAGATTTAGCAGAGTCAAAGAGTGTCAGACCAACACCTATTTTCGGTTCAGACTCTGACGGTTCAAATACCACAGTAGGAGTAGTAAAAAAAAGACCATTTGTTGGTAATTCGATTACTGACGATGTTGATAGTACACCAGGACTGCTATTTCCTGGTCGTTTCATGAGAGCTTTTATAGATAAAATAACACGAGAGATTGTGGAGTTTTTACTTAAGATCCTTAGCAGAAGGCTTATATAATTTGTGTTCATTCGTTAGAACCTGTGACGTGTAAAGTTATTTCCTATGAAATCGATAGAGAGTGATTCTAAATGATGTTAAAATGTTTTAAGTATATTTTTTTATGTATTTTGATAGTATCTTTTGTCACTGGTGCGGTTGCGGCAAGTGACGATGTAGAGGACCCTGGAGTAACACATTGTTTTGATTGTGAACATTATTCCACTTATATTAAAGTCAGGTCTGATTCCTTTTTTAGTGATCTCTCTGGGTATGATGGATATCCACTTGAGATCTATGCTGAAGTAATCGCTTACGAGCCGCATTTCCCAGGAATCCCTGTCATCCTGGGTTGGAACCTGTTTCATAATGAATTTAATGTTGATGCAGGTGAATTATTCTTGCTTAGAGATGGTGAAGTTATTGATTGTAAAGATTTGAGTAAAGAGGAGCCTTCTTTCTTATTTATATTCGAAAAAGACCATAAATACAGTTTAAAGTATGAAGGTGTTTGCATTAGTGAGTATTATTCTTATCCTATTAAATCTTTCAATGATTCATATAAAGAATTAAATATTGAAATTCTCCCTGAAGAAGATTATTTGAATAGCTGATTTGTTATGAATATTAAAAATATTTTATTAATCGGAACCTTTCTGGCTTTAATGTTGATTGTGATAAGTTGTGTTTCAGCAGCAGACACTCCTAATGAGACTCAAGTTGTATGTAACAATATTAGTGCAAATATTGAAATCCATAATACTGATGTGATGGAATTTAATAATACTCAGGATAATATTCTTATTACTAATCCCATCTCTTCTTATTTAAATATAAATAATTCAACGGTTGATAATTTACGTAGTGAAGATTTAAACACATCAACTGTTAAGAATAGCTCAGCAGTACGTGATGATATTAAGGTTTTAGTTGGAAGTGCCTTAACTGGAGGATGCATAGGAGGAGGTTACGGAGCAGAATGGGCAATAAAAGCAATAAAAGCACTAGATGAAGCCGAACACGCATTAGTCTCTCAAGCTGCAAGTCCAAGAGCTTCAATTCTATTCGTGGCAGAAGATGGAGTTGAGTCAAGTTTAGGACTGAATGCACCATCTTATCACACACCAAAATTATATACTTGTGCAGCAGGTACGGCTGGAATGGCTGCCGGCATGGCTGGTGGAATTGCAGGAGCAATTGCAGGAAAATATGCTGGAAAATATGCAACAGAATTCGTTCTAACAAATAATAGAACGTCTGGTATATGTGAAAAACATGAAAGACTAGCAGGAGGAATAATAGGAGGAATTGCAGGATCTCTTGCAGGTGCAGGTGCAGGCGCAACTGTAGGAGCAATTGTAGGGGCTGGAATAGGTTTATTTTTACTAGCGCCTGTGCCTGGAGCAACTTTGGCATGTGCGTGGGTTGGAGCAAAAGCAGGAGCACTTGCAGGATCATTGTCAGGTTTTATGAGCGGACTAATTGAGGGAATATTTACAGGAGACAAAATAGCTAACCAAAGGAGTCATTTGATTTGAATGATGGGAAGGCTACAAATAAGCTCAATGGTTTTGCTGTTGGTGGAGCCTTGTTGGATGAGGCCACCACCGTTCCTCGTTCAGCTTTCGAGATGCTCTTGACTCGTTGCAGTTTACCAGGTTTCAGGATATTTATAACCACTAATCCAGACAGCCCTTACCGTTGACTGTACACTGACTACCTTACGAATGATAAGATTAATGAGAAGTATTTGAAAACTTAGAGGTTTGAATTTAAACTCTTTTTAGAAATTCGTTGCAGAAACTTTCTAAAGAAAATAGAAAAAGGTTTTGAATAAGATAAAAAAGAGGAATTTATCTAAAAAATCTCTTTTTTCCTTGTTATATTTTTTAGAGTTGAAATTATTTAAAAAATACTTCATAAAAAGGAGCTCTTAGCAGCCGTTTTAGATTAGTGTTAAACTGCTTCTATGGGATTCTTTTCTAAATCTAAGAAACCGCCCCACAAACACATCATATTTTAACCTCTTCATAAATGATGTCGCGCTTATTATTATATTTCTTGGTTTATCTCGTGGCAGGACATATACTTTATTCTTGGGCGAATAGTTTATTTCCTGTTCCCAATGATGGTCTTTTTATTGCTTCTGAATTTTATGATTTGGCAATTATTTATTATGTGACATTGATCTTGCATTGGATTTAATTAGTGAAGAATTATTTAAATTTGCTCTATTTATTCTAGTGTTATATTTAACTTATAAATTGACTGGTAATCGTAAAATAAGTATTGTTTTTGCTTCTATTGTTACTTTGGTTATGTTTGATGCTTATCATTTCCAACCAAACATGGTGGTTGGATGAGAATTGTTTCAGATATATTAATCAGAGGATTGGGATCTATATTTGAATTTTATGGTTATTCAAAGACAAAAATATATGCGTATCTTATTTCATACACTTATTTTATGATATTATACCTTGCTAAATAAATAAGTCATGCGAGATTTTTTAACTCACTTTTTTCTTATATATATCTTATTCGGTTTTATATACATACTATTTTTAATATGAAGAAGTATAATATACTAATAATGATAATATTATCCGGCGGGAGGTAAGTTATATGGGTATTCATATGAAGTTAAAGGATAGGAGAACATTTTTATTAGGATGTGCTTTTTTAATTCTTTTATTATCGATTAATGCAATTAGTTGTGTTTCAGCAGCAGATAATTTGACTACTGATGATGTTAATAATACAGTTGTTGATAATTTGACTACTCGTGGTGATTTGGCTGCTGCTGGTAATTTGACTACTCGTGGTGATTTTGATAGTACACAATCACCGGAATTTCAGACTTTCTTGGGATTTCTTACAGGTGCAGCCAAGTACGGATATGAAGGAACTTGTATTGGACTTGACATAGCACAAGGCTTACATGATTATCTGTTCATTCATCATAACACATACCATATCTATGACTATGAAACTGGCTTTTATCAAAACTTTGTTTCACCACCACCTTACGCAACAACTGACTTTGTTGTAGGGTGCGGCTTTGCTGGAGCCGCTACAGCTGTAGCTGGCGGGATTGTAGGAGCAATCATAGGAGAAAAAGTAGGAGAATCAGTAGCTGAGTGGGTTTTGGGTGATGATAGATTTAAAGGAGATGAAGAAGCAGTAGGAGGACTTGTAGGAGTCATCACAGGAGGAGCTACAGGATACATCACAGGAGGACTTGCAGGAGTATTAGTAGGGGGACTTATAGGGTTTTGTATAGGAGGACCTGCAGGAGCAATCGCCTTCGGGCTTATAGGACTAAAAACAGGTGCAAATGCAGGATTGCTTGCAGGTGCAATAAGTGGAGGGTTTGCAGGATCTGATAAAGGAGAAGAAATAGCTCAAAATAGAGAGAGCAACAACTAAAATAATAGAAACATTTGATTAGCAATATACTCTATGTATTATTTATTAACTTATTATTGAAGGAAGAATCAATAATATAACTATTAGAGATGTTTTGTGTAATGGTGGTGATTGGTAATTTTGGAGAGGTAGCTTTTAATTACTTCGATAATACTGATTCTTTCCTGAACATTGCTTATGGTGCTGTGCGTTCTGGTAAAACTATTGTAGCTACTTTCAGGTTCTTGGAACATGTGTTTCGTTCTGAGCACGACAAATTCTTAATTTGTGGCAAGTATCGTGACACTATCCGACATAATATACTGTATGATATGTTGATATACTTGAAAGTACTGGTCAGGTTTATTCTTTTAATTATGTTCATGGTGAAGTTCGTGCTGGCGGTGATATCTTTTATTAAAGGCTCAAATATTGAAGAATCAAGGATTGAGAATTCAAATATTAAGAATTTAAATATTGTTAAGAATTCAAACTCCATTTGAGAAATTTTTAAAGGGCTTTCCCAAGAAAATAAAAAATCTCTTTTTTCCTTGTTATATTTTTTTAGAGTTGAAATTATTTAAAAAAATACTTCATGAAAAGGAGCTCTTAGCAGCAGTTTTAGATTAGTGTTAAAACTGCTTCCATGGGATTCTTTTTTAAATCTAAGAAACCACACCACAAACACAGCATGTTTTAACCTCTTCATATTTAATAGAAGAGTCCATTATTTTAATAGTAACTATACATAACCCCCATTTAATTAAGCACTTCTTTTTATTTAATTAAAGTAGTACGATACTTTATATTTTTATAATTACACTCGAAACTTATCCAATATAATTTTTAAAGCGTTTTAATATTGTTCTTATTTTAAATTAATGTTATGCAGCTGTTTAAATTAATTTTAAATAGAAATTAAATACTCTTCCAGTGTAAAATATAAATCTTTATAAAAATAAGTTATTAAGCGAATAGCTTTATATAATTGCTTAATTAATTAAAATAAGGTGCTTTTAGCCGTTAAAATTTTACAGTCGAAATTGTTTTAAAAATGCTTTGTTTGGGCTATATTTTTAATTATTCTTTGTACACGTATATGTCCTGCCAAAGAAAATATAAAGTATCGTACTACTTTAATTAAATAAAAAGAAGTACTTAATTAAATGGCGATTATGTATATTTTCTATTAAATAACGGACTCTTCTATTAAGATGAAGAGGTTAAAATATGATGTGTTTGTGGGGCGGTTTCTTAGATTT
>JAKSHZ010000041.1 GCA_024399115.1 Bacilli bacterium | reverse complement strand
TCTGTCATGACTACCAAAAATGTACAATCTATCTCCGAATACTTTAGGTTCTCCATCTGGAATGTATTCCCATCCTGGAAGATACGGGTTATAGCACTGCTTGTTCATACTTCTACACCTCATTTACAATGTCTGCAAACTTGCAAAATGAAACTGAACACATAATCTGTTCCAGTACCTTTGCGGCGCAGGCCCTGATATCGTCGATATCTAGATATTTTCCTCGATTCTTTCCGTAGTAAGTAATCACTTTTGTGCCATCCTGCAGAGTTTCCATCGATGCCTCTTTAGACTGTATCCTTTCTATTACCTTTGGATTCACTTCTTTATCAGAGGCTACATTAACGATTATCTGATCGGGCCCATCTTTGCATAATTGGAATGCATTCCAACTCTCAACCACTTCTGTAGAAAATCCACCGTATATTGGATATTCCCGAACAATAACGTATCCATCATCTGAAAATTCAGGTTCTTTTCCTTCTAGGGCGGCTATGAGCACGTCTGTACGATAGCCTCCCATTACTAAGTCATTTCCGGCGTGATAGTCTTCCGCTTTTTCACTTCTGGTGCCCCAATCGGTCATAACTAGGCCGCTGAAGCCCCACTCTCCCCGAAGAATTTCTGTAAGCAATTCATAATTGGAAGAAGTATGAATCCCATTCAGCTTATTATAACTTGACATTACCGTATGAGGATTTGCCTCTCGTACACATATTTCAAAGCCCTTAAGATAGATTTCTCTCAAAGCTCTTTCTGAAACTGTGCTGTTTGTGATAAAACGGTCTGCTTCCTGATTATTACATGCAAAATGCTTAATAGACACAGATACACCTGGAATGGTTTGCACTCCTTTTGTAATTGCTGCAGACATTTTTCCACTTATTAATGGATCTTCTGAAAAGTATTCAAAATTTCTGCCGCATAGGGGATCCCTGTGAATGTTCATACCAGGCCCCAAAATTACATCCTGTGTATAGTATTCCATCTCTTTTCCCAGGCTTTCTCCCATCAACACTCCCATTTGAGGATCCCAAGTCTGTGCAATCACTATATCAGTTGGGAAACAGGTTGCCCCCAGCATAGTCAGGTGCAGTCCTGCAGGACCATCAGTTAGTCTCCACTGAGGAATTCCTAGTGTCGAAGTAAATAATGCTGTAGTCGAACCCGAAGACACAGGTGCCATTGGTTGTTCAATTTTACGGTGCATACGATCTTTTGTTTCATATGGAGTCTCATTTGCTGCACCTGTAATTAATCGTACAAGCACCTCTGGTTCCAACGAAGCAATGAAATCATCCATTGAAACAACCTTATTCTTCACATCAAACAAAGTAGCCTTATCATCAGCTTTTGCAATGGCAAATCGTTTCTTATTAATCTGATCTGATTCGATTGTTTTGCAGGCCCCATCAATCGTTTTACACTCACACCCATGTAAAATTAAATTCGGTTCTCTTTTCACAAAGCATTCTTCAACAATTTTTGCAAGAGCTGTACCACTTGAAAGCTTCTCATATAATGCTTTTCTCGCTGGTCCCCTTAACAGTTCCATTTCATGATCCGGTTTTACTTCATTTCGGACCTGTCGTAAAGTTGCCTCATCATCTGTTCGTAAGACATAAGCTACAGTTGTATGATGGCTGTCAGCTCCAATTCGGATTAAATAATCCCCCTTTTCCATAACAAAAGCAGCTTTACTTTCATCATAGGATGCAAGGTTTTCAGTTGGTACACATAGAGTTATTTTCTCTGACTCGCCAGGTTTAAGAAGCTTCGTTTTTGCAAAGGCTTTTAATTCCTGTAGAGGTTTAGACAATTTCCCCTCAGGTGCTGTAACATATAGTTCAACAACTTCCCTTCCGGAGTATTTGCCTGTGTTGAAGACTTCCACATCTACCTTAAGCTCATTCCAGTCCCCCTGGAATCCTATTGGCTCAATTCTAAATGTTGTATAGCTTAGTCCATATCCAAAAGGAAACAGAGTTTGTACACCAAAACTGTCAAAATAGCGGTATCCTACATATATGTCTTCTGTATAGTCTTCCTGTAGTGAATTGCCATCGTTACGTCCAAAGCTAGCACTAGCTGGATTGTCTTCATAGTGTCTTGTCCATGTATCAGTCAGCTTACCACAAGGATTACTTTTTCCTGACAAAATATCTGCTAATGCATTTCCACACTCATTTCCTGCAAGGCCTAAAAGCACTGCAGACTTGATTCCTGGAATTCTCTCCAAAAATGAAGCATCCACTACACAGGTGTTGAAAATCACAATAGTATTCGCAAAGTTTTTTGCTAATTTTTTTAGATTTTCTTCTTCTGCATCAGTCAGATAATAATCACCCTTTTCTGCTTTTCGGTCATCATCTTCTCCCGCATTTCTTCGTATGACGTAGATTGCGGTATCTGCTTTTTTTGCCTCTTCCAGTTCTTCATCTGTGATTGGAATATCATCAATCAAGATTTTCCTTCCACTCCAGATTCGATCAAGTGGCGTTAATGTCGTGTCTTCATCATTCGCCTTCTGGCTTTCCTCTATAAAGCGCTCCAACCATGGCTTTGATGTCAGGCAGAAGCCTGCATTTTCCAGTCCTTCCTGCACGGTTACTACATGAGGCGCGGAAATATACCCGCTGCCTGTACCGCAGGAAATTGTATCTGCAGCGCCAGCTCCAAACAAAGCAATTGTTCTTGTTTTTAGAGGGAGTGTCTCCTCTTCATTCTTTAGCAGGACAATTCCGTCTGCTGCGATCCTTCTAGTTACCTCCAAGTGTTCTGGATACGGAAGAACCAAAGGTTTTTTCATAAGCTCCTGCATTTGTTCCATCATGTCCATAGTTATATCTCCTTATTATTCCTGTGAAGCAGAGCTCTCTCTTTCCTGCTTTAAGAATTTGTCAAGTGGGCGATAGGCTACGCAACAAATAAAAGAAAGTACCATCAGAGCTGCTGGAATGAAACTGCTCAATAAACGAATCATCATAACTGCACTTTCTGGCTGTGTTGCAAGGGCTCCGTCATATCCGCCTGCACTAAGCATAATGCCAAGTAAGAATGCACCTAAAGCCTGACCTACTTTTACAGTAAAGTTTGTTGCAGCAGCCATCGATGCTTCCATTCTAGGGCTTCCGTGTCTCTCATTGTATTCTGCTACATCCATGATAATTGGGCTACGCATATACGACATAGGAAGTGCTGCAAGACCGCTCATAAAGAATGCAATAATTAACAGAATCATATTTGATCCAGCAAAGAATACCAATACAAATCCTATTACACCAACTATAGAGAAAATTCCCACCAAATCCATAGCAGTGCGTTTCTTCATCATTGCAGGGAAAAACAATATAAACAATGTTGATACCAATCCAATCATCGAAATGCTTGAAAGCTTTGAAATATCTCCGACCACGATGTTAAAATAATACGAGTTTGCACCCATTCCTGAGATAGTCTGTGGAATCATAGATGCAATTGCCAAAAGCCAAATATATCGATTACTCTTTAAAACAGAAAGAATATCACGGATAGTAACCTTCTCTCCATTCTCATCTCCTTCTGGTGTAAACTCTTCCTTAACAAACAAGAAACGAAGCAAACCAATCAAAAGAAGTGGTATCGCATACATAACAATAATTTTTCTCCATCCCTGCGCTGTTGTACCAAGCGCGCCAATTGTCATTGGAAGTGTGATTGACACTACCATACAGCCAAGTGTAATGAAAACGCCTCCAATAGCTGATACTTTAGTTATGGCAATTGGATTTCCAAAAGCTCTGATAATATATGGGGTTTCAGCTGCATTCAACATTGTTCCGAAAATAGACCAAACTAATGTGTACATTACTAATAGCCACACAGATTTTGCAGGCAGACTCCAGTCAATGCCAGCCCCAAATAGCGCATATGTACAAATCCAAACTCCAATTAAGCAAAGTTCATAAGGTCTTCCTTTTCCCATTTTTGTTTTTGTATTGTCGACGATATATCCGGCAACCAAATCTGTAACACCATCAAAAATCTTGCTAACCATCAGAAGGGTTCCTACCAATACTGCTGGCATCTGCAAAATATCTGTACAGAACATAGACAGATATCCCATAAGAATCGTTACTGTACCAAACGAAAGTGGTCTGGTGTTCCAAAGCAATGTTTTCCCAATAGATACTCTTTCAGGGTTATACGTTTTTGTTTTCTTCATTACTAACTTCTCCTTTTTTACTTTACTAAGACAGTGCTCGATGTTGTCTGTCCCTTTTCATTCATCACGTTAATCTTCAATTTTTTTTCTGTTCCCACACGAATCACTGCTTGTGCTCTGCCTCGATAAGTTGTAAAACTGCCTGCTAAATATGAATCCTCTGTTCGTGGGATTGCACTTCCGAAGGCAAGGAGTTCTCCTCCTTCAACCAAGATCTGCAGCTTTTCGTCCCTATTGCACTCAACAATGCCTTCGTCATCACAAATGTTCACATTGACATATAAAAGTTTACCAGCTACAGCATCCTTCTCTGGGGAAATACCAATGTGTAATATATCTTTTGCTGAAGTTAGACAGTTTCTAGAAAGTTCTCTTCCCTCATTATCATAAACTGCAGCTTCTATCTTTCCCGACTCATATACCACTTCAAAGCAGGCCTTCTTTAATTCCAATGGCTTTCTTCCCGCTGACTTCCCATTAATAAACAGTTCAGCTTCCACGCCCTCTGAGTATACTTCTACTAGAGCAGATTTTCCTTCACATCCGCTCCATGACCATGAAGGAATGGCATTGGTTCCTCGCCAAATAGACCTGTTTGTTTTTTCATCCGACATATTAACAGGTCTGACTGCAATCTGTGGTACCTTGGACAGTCCCCAGACCGTCTTAGCGTATAAAGCTTGTCCATCTGAATCGCCTAGTAAATCAATAACTCCTGCTCCACCTAAAAGCCATGGATAAGGGTTTCCAAATCCCATTGCATCAGGGGAGTCAGACCAAGCACCGATACCTGCTTCTCCTAAGTAATCCCAGGCTGTCCACATGAAGTCGCCAAAGATATACGGATACTTTTTTACCAGCTCCCAGTTGTGACCAATATCCTGTGGGAACGTTTCACTTCCGAAAAGAATACGGTCTGGATGTTTCTCACCTTCCAGTGGATAGCGTCCAGATGCGTAATTGTATCCTGCAATATCCAGAAGCTCTATAGCAGGTGTAATTGCCTCATCTGATTCATCGCTGTCAGCTGCATGATTCATCCCAAATCCAATCTGTTGAGCCATCTGATTGAACATAGCACTGTCCATCTGAGGCATCTCCATATTCTCTGACTCTCCAGTATTCATTCCACCTTCGCCATCATAAAGCTGTGAGCCTTTTGCTGCGTTTGCAATAATAGTTAGGTTAAAGCCAGCTGTCACCGCTCTTTCAGAATCCAAATTGTGTATCAGATCAACCATTTCTTTTTCAATTTCAAGGCCTTCCTTTGATGCTGGCTCACTTACCTCATTACCTATAGAGTAAAAAATTACGCTTGGATGATTGAAATCCTTGGTTACCATGGCCTGTATGTCTTTTATATAATTGTCCTGGAAGAATTCAGCGTAGTCGTATTTTGTTTTATGCCGATACCACATATCCCAGGTTTCATCCATCATGTACATACCAAGAGCATCACAAGCTTCTAGCATTGCCGTAGAACATGGATTGTGTGAGGATCTAATAGCATTAAAGCCTGCATCCTTCATAACTTGAACCTTGCGCCATTCAGCTTCCTCATATCCACAGGCGCCCAACAGTCCATTGTCATGGTGTATACAACCGCCTCGTAATAGAGTTTTTTTACCATTTACAAATAAACCGCTCGTAGACCATTCCACTTTTCTGATGCCAAATTTTTCTTCCCAAATGTCGTCCACCCCATCTGCATGTAATTCAACATGACATGTATACATGTTTGGCGATTCATCGCTCCATAATTTTGCGTTTGGAATATCAATGACAGCACTGTTCCCTCTCGCTTTGGCTACTTCTTTAATTCCATCTGTAATTGTAATCTCTGGGATTCCTTTCCCAGTTAATGCTGTGACTTCAATTTGTGCAGGGTCGTAGGAAATTGTTTTAATTTTCACACCATGAAGTGCTATTCCATCCTTTTCTGTCAGATAAATCCATACAGGACGATACATTCCCGCACCGCTATACCATCGACTATTAGGCTGGTTCTGATTATCTACCGATATTTGAATCAGGTTTTGCTCACCATACTTCAAATACTGATCAACAACAAATTCCATTGTTGAATAACCGTTACATATTTTTCCGATTTCCTGATGGTTTAGATAAATTACTGCAGTCTGATATATTCCTTCAAACTGGAAAACTACCTTTTTTGAGCTCCACTCTACTGGAACATCAAAAGTCTTTTCATATTGGTATGATCCTCCAGAAAAGTATGCCCCTCCAGCTCCACTTGGATTATCCGCCAGACGAGGTTCTTCCAGCATAGCATCGTGCGGAATAGTGATCTGTTTCTTCTCATTACTGTTCTTCCTACTGAAGTACCAGTCCTCACAAAAATTAATTTTTTGCATCCCGTTTTATCCCTTCTAGCGGTTCTAGGCTACACTTTATTGTTCTTCAATATAACCGCTTTTTCCACAGTTTAATCCAGCATTTCCGTTAGTTTAATGGCAGATTTGGCACAAATTTGTTATAATACTATCAAATATGAGCCAAATTATAGAAAGGGGTTATATAAATATAATGAATCCAATATATTCCGCTCCTCCAATTGGTATAGAAAAAGACAATTTTAATAACCGTTTCATGACACGAACTTCGGATACCATATCTGCATCAGCTCCTGATGTTATTTTTGAAACTGTTCATCCGGATGATGAAGAACAAAATTTTATTTTTACATTTATCAATCCCAATACCTATTACTCGCAGGCTTTTCGATCCACTGACTCTACAAATCCGGCCACATATGAAGAGCTTCATTATCATGATTATTTTGAGTTAGTCTATGTCATATCCGGCACCATGTTTCAGCGAATTGAAACAGAGCGACATTTGTACACAGCCGGCAGTCTCTGCTTGTTGAATTGCTTCATAAGTCACCAGGAAGAATTCTCCACTGATTTCAGGGCACTATTCTTGCGTCTATCTTCTCCTTTCATAAGATCTATACTTGAGGATATGAGCAATTTTTATTTTTCTGTTGAGCAAAAATGCAGAAATCAGTTGATCGAACAGTATTTTGAAATCAATGTTTCTAAACCTGGTCAAGGAGTACTTATTAGAAAGGAATACATCGATTTTATTCCAAATGAAGATTTGCCTGAGATTAAGCTATATATGTATGATCTTTTTGATAGCCTAGTAAAACAGCTCGTTCACCCTGAAATTGGTTCTACATACAATGTAAAAAGAATATTGATACAGATTCTCGTTGAATTATCAGATTCTACTCATTATCGTATTGTGCCGTTAAACATTGGAACAGATCAGGAGATTCACATATTTGAGAAAATACGTGCTCAAATTGAAATTCAGCATGGGCGCATTTCAAGGCAAGACCTTGAGGATGCCTTATCTTATAGCGGTTCCTATCTTAATCGTATTGTAAAAAAATATACTGGATATAGTATTAAACAATTTGCTTTGGCTGTTTCTTTAAATGATGCTGTTGATATGCTTCAGCATTCTGACATGACAATTGATGAAATCTGTAGTTCTTTAGGTTTTTCAAATCTAACTTACTTCTACAGCGCTTTTCAGCGAAAGTATGGAACAACTCCAAAAAAATATCGAGAGAACTTTCGCAATTCTCTCGATATTTAGAATGAGCAATATAACTT
>JAKSHZ010000040.1 GCA_024399115.1 Bacilli bacterium | reverse complement strand
CATCGTATATACAGTTGCCTTTATACAGCAATACCTCTATCCTTTTTCACAACTTTCTTTACATGTGTTTTGTCATATTCTTCGACTTCTTTTTTCTTTTCAGATAAGGATCGCGATATAGATTTTGGTTTCAAATAATCTAGAAATTCTTCAAGAAGACCTTTCACTTTAAGGAATGTTTCTGCTTTGGAAATCTTTTCTTTTAATGTGCTTACCTGTACTGTAAGCTTATCGATTTTCCTTTGCATTGTATCCATATCCTTATCGTACGCTTCATTCAATTTTTCCAATGTGCCGGAAGCTTGAGCCATTTCCATAACTCGTTCAAAATCTTTTTCAGATATTTTAATAGATGGCTCTCCACCAAGAAGCGCAGGAAGTGATTTTGTTTTACTTCTAATTGAATCAAGCTCCTTCTTTACAGGCTTACCTGCGGCAATCACTTTATCAATTTTCTTTTCATATACTGCATATCGTTTTTCCCTCTCAGCAATATCCGCATTAATTTCTGCCAGATGCTGCTTACTTTCTGCAATCTCTTCTCTGGAATTTTCTGCAACTGAATTCATGGATGCAATTACAGCTTCCGCTTCCTGTTTCTCAGCATTTAATATTTCAAGTTCCGCAGTAAGTTCATCAGCAGCCTGCCTTGCAGCTTTATATTCTGGAATTGTATAATTGTCACGCTTTTCACCAAGAATATCGATTTCAATATCACGTTCTCGACACATACCCATTAGATACTCGCGCTCCCTTGCCTGCCAGTGCATCGTCTCAGTGTCAAGTTTACTGGTAGCAGGTTCTATTCCCATTTCCTGTAATGCTTTTGTAAGACTGTTTCGTGTATGCATTTTTGTTTTATAGCCATGAGCAACTGGTATATAATCCAGATGCAAATGTGGTGTTGCTTCGTCCATATGAAGCACTGCATTAAATAAATATAGATTTGGATTTCGCTCCTGGAATGTCCTGGCATATTCGTCCAAAATCATTTTTGCAGCTTCAGCATCTATAGATAATTTCCCATCCATACCAAGCACGCCAGTATCCTCCTTCCTTCCAATCTGAACAACCACCTCATAGAACGGTTTTTCATTATTTCCAGAATTCTTGATATCAGTCAGATAATCTGATACCCACCTGTCCTTCCTTTTCTGTTTGGAATTATATTCTGCTACAGCTGAGCCAAATAACTGATCATATGCTTCCCTAAGTGATTGCTGAATATAATATACATTCCAATCCATTCTGTCCTGATCAACATTTTCTGCCACAAAATCTCTGTTATTATGTGATAAACTTCCTTTGCCTTTTACAAATGATATCGTTTTTCCCATAGGCAATTCATCTCCTTTATAATCATTTTTCTCGCTATGCCCCGCCTAAGCGGGTTCCCGGTGTATTCACCGGGTTCTGTTACTCTTTCCAAGAGTAACTCCTTATTACTTTTGACACTGCGTATCAAAAGCCCAGTCGCTCCTTCCGAGGGACTCTTGCAGAGAGCTAGCCTGCCTATAAAAGCTATAGGCAGGTTCAGGACATATCTTATGCAGATGATAAGACTATCTGCACTTCGCTATGCCCTGTTCGCTTTTCCCGATGGTGGCATCAAAATAGCGCCACATATATTTGCCAAGTGGCATCACTTTGATGCCTAGCCAAATATATCGAGAAAACCGACGGCATCCTCACCCAACATTTCTGGTTCGTCTGCCAGGGGTTCCAACTCTGTCCTTACATCAGTTCCTTTTTCAGTTGCAGAGTTGTCTCCCCCTGTTGCTTCGCGCTGAATGGTTACTCCACCAAGCTTTGCTACAACCAATTCAGCAATACGCTCAGCAAGTGCATCATCAGAATTCTCGTGTTCAAGAGCTGCTAAAATAAGCCCTATCACAATAGAATTCTTAGATGCATTTTTCTTCTTTGCAGCCTCTTCAAGAAGCTCCCATGCTTTCAAATCCAATTCATTATTCATCTGAAATCTCAGGCTAATTCTTTTCTCTTCCATAGTTTTTCTCCAAAGAAGAAGGGAGCTTACGCTCCCTTTCTCATCCTCGACTGTGTAAGGTAAAGGCTTTCATAGCCCTTTGCTGTAGCACAGATATCTGTAATTATTTCCACGCTGTTAGGATCATATGTCCCAAAGTTCTGAATCAAACATCCACCACCACCAATGATATGAAGCTTGACCATCTCAGGATCATATTCATACTCGCTGAGCTTATCAAATATCTCACCCGTATATTTTTCTGCCTCCATCTGCATAACCGATAAGATACGATTTGATGCATCTACCGTCCCTTTTTTAAGGAAATCTTCTATAAGGCTTTCGTCTGGAAGCTTTCCACATTCTGCCTGCACTGCGTTATATATTCTCTTCACGCACTGGTGAACGCCAAGCTTGTCCGTAAACATCTTGTCTGATAATGGTCTTCCGTTTGTAATGACAAGAGTATTCATAGTTCCATTTCCAATATCAGCTAACATATGAACTCCTTTATAGCCGGATAACGATGAAACTATACCTGCATATCCTTGCGGATACACACTCACATCACAGATTTTGATATGATAATTCTCTTTACAAAATCTGAAATCCACTTCCTTTTTCCTCATCAGATAATCCTTAAATTCCTTCTTCTGATTTGCCATCCAGTTAAGCGGAAGTCCAACTGCAAGTATTACATCCGCAGTATTAATTCCTCTAAAGGCTAACTCCTTAGCTATTGCCGCTAATGTGAGAATATAATAATCATCATCCTCGTTCTTATTTGCTATAAATACCTTATGACTTTCTCCGATCACATAATACTTATCATCATAAGCAAGTACCTCTGACGCAATCGGTGGCTCTGATGGATAGCACTTGACTCCGCTCTTAAATACTGTATGTCTGGTTTTCATGTTTCCATATCCGTGATCAATTCCTATTAAAATTTTTCCGTTAATATTAAATCCTTCCATTATTCATTTACCTCATTCTTTCTAAAATCTGCACTCCGTTTACAAAGTGCGTTTACATTATTTCCAAGAAAATATCTTTTTCTTATTTTCTGTTTACATCGTTTACAAGCCCACAAACCCGCATAAATAAAGGATTCTGCTGTAAACAGATGTGTTTACAATCATGTTTACAACCGCTTGTAAACGAAAACATGTAAACAGAGCCTAAAAACTTTTTAATCAAATGGCACATCACTATTCTCTGGTAAGGTCATAAATCCATTTGCATCTGTTGCCCTTTTCCAGCTGCGTTGCTGACCATACTTTTTGAATCTATGCTGGGGACCAACAGCCCATCCAACAATGGAGTTATTCAAAATATCTCCAATATCTCGGAGTTCCCAAGTCTTTGGTTCTTCAAACTCGTGTCTCAGTGCTTCATGATATATAGTTCTGGTACAAACATATTCCTCCGATGTATCATCGAGCCAAGCCTGAATCATTCCAACCATGGTATCTTCTGGCATGAAATCCTTCTGTAGCTCTTTCAAATATTCCTCCATAGCTTTACTGAGCTTCAGCTTGAAATTCTTATGCTTTCGATAAAACTCCATCATTTCAGCCCATAGCTGTCTGATATATTCTCGGGATTCCTTTTCATCCTCAAGGATATGCTTTTCCACCCGTTCCATGTGTACCATAATAGGTGCAAATCTACGATTGCCAGTTCTATCACGAGGTAGAAAATCCAACGTATTACTTGTACCAACAAAAACACACTGTCTCGGTCTATCCTCCGGATGCGTTTCATATGGAATCTTATAATTATCCTTTGGGCGGCTTAAAAATGATTTTATCTCTTCAACTGTTTTTGCACTGACTGTTGCAAGCATCTCCGGCATTTCAATAATCCAATGCCCCTGCAATCTCCTATATATATTTTCATCACCAAGCTTACTTAGATCATCAGAAAACCAATCATCATTAAGTGCCAGCAATCTGAAAAAAGAAGATTTTCCAGCACCCTGACCACCAACCAAGCAAACCATAATTTCATATTTGCATCCTGGTTCATAGACTCTGTGTATTGCTGCCTGCATAAGAAGTCGCATCACCTCAGTGGTATATTCCGTCTTGTCCGCACCCAGATATTTAGGTAATACATCTGCAATCCGACTGACTCCATCCCATTCCAGATTTTCAAGCATTTCTTTAATAGGATGATAATGATTTTCACTGGCTATAATATTTAGTGCCTTACCAATTGCCTTATAATTTTTAAGACCATAAGTACGCTCCAGATACCAATCAATCTGATCCACATCTACATCTCGAATTCCACCCTGCTTTGGCTTATCCCATCCAAGATTTTTAATAATATCTGTTTTACAGGTTAAATCGTTATGGCATATAGCACCTGATAATACGGGATCATTTTTCATTGCAATCATGCAATTATCAATACTTTGATATATTCGCCCCTTTTCATCATAGGAAATCATCCCCTTCACATCCTCAACAGAATACAATTTTCTATCCAGCGCACTGTCGAGTTCTTCCAAGGATTTCATTTCCTGCTCGCTTAATATTTGCTGCAATACGCTTCACCTCCTTCCCATCAACAAGAAAGAGCTGTCGCTTATCTTCTTCACTTCCCATACAAAGAACATCAAGCCAGTACCCAACAACAGATTCATATCGAAGCATATAAGCGAAGCCATTTGATATGAACACAGCTCCAGGTTCCTTTCCTATAAAAGTTTCTCTTGCCTCTTCAATAAGGTTCTCGCACTCCTTAAGCTCATCTATGGTTTCATTAATCCAATTTTTGAATTTCTTCTGAACTTTTGCCACAAAAGCCTTCTGCTCCTGCACTTTCTCAAATGATCTCTTTTCATCCTCTGAAAACTCATGATTCGTATCAATCAGCAAATGAAAATCATCAACAATCTTACATGCAGCCTCATACTGCGATATAGAATACATCTGTGCAACATATCCGATTGCATCTCCATGTGCGCCACAGCCAAAGCAATGGTAGTGTGTGTCATCAACCTTCATGCTTGGATGCTTATCATTATGAAATGGACAACACGCCATTCCATTTCTGCCAACTTTAAGTCCATAATTTTCTATTACAGCCCTTGCTGACACTGAAGATTTTACTTCTTCAAAAATGTTCACTCTTCTTAACCTCCTGCTAATTTTTTCATTGAAATCAGCCGGAAGCCTTGCTATAATTTTATTGTTAATATATGTATAGAAAGGCTTCGGCTTTTTAGAAAAATTCCTTGTTACCAGCAAGGATTTTTTCTTTTATTACAACCATTCATCATCTCGCTTCATCCCATCTAGCGTCATTGTGATTAGCTGTATTGTTTCCACCATATCCGGATCTACCGTATTCCCAGTAGATATTCTTTTTAGTTCATCCAGCACCTCTCTTAATTCATCTTTAAGTGCCTTAAATACTTTAGGATTCCCTTGTACTACAACCTCCTTATTTTGTAGCCTTTTTATTATGAAATCCTGCTTTGTGAGCCCGGATAGATGTACTGCTTTTTCAATTAACTCGTCTTCCTCAGGTGAAACTCGAAAAGCAACTATCTTGCTCCTGAATCTCCCCCTTTGATCAAGATTTTTAGCTGACATTTTCTTCATCTCCTTTCTTGCCAATCCCACGTTCATTATCAAGGAAATTCGCCATTTCCTCTTGCTTTGTAGGAAACAAATGTGCATATCTATAAGTTATTTTTTCTGATTCATGGCCAACGCGATTTCCAATCTCTAGAGCTGTAAATCCCTTATTGATTAAAAATGATACATGGGAGTGTCTTAGATCATGGATTCTGATACGCTTTATTCCTGTTGCAGCACATCCTCTATCCATTTCCGTAGACAGCACATGCTTCGACAACGACTGGAATATACGATCTGTTGGCTTTATGTCATAAAACATCTTCAAGCAATCCTGCATTTCATCACATAAAAACTGTGGAAGCTTTATCACACGATTACTTTTCTTGGTTTTTGGTGTTGTTATAACATCCTCACCATGCATTCTCTGGTATGATTTATTAATACGAAGTGTTGCTTTCTCAAAATCAAAATCTGATGGTGTAAGTGCCAGTAACTCGCCTTCACGTATTCCGCACCAGTACAAAACCTCAAATGCATAATAGGAAATTGGTCTATCCATAATTGCTTCAGCAAATTCCAGGTATTCTTCTTTTGTCCAAAATGACATTTCTTTTATTTCCTCCTGTCCCATACATCCAGCATTTCTAGCTGGGTTAAAACTCAAGTGATAATACTTAGCAGCATGATTAAATAAAGCACTAAGTTCTGCATGAATCGTTTTAAGGTAACATGGTGACAATGGCTCACCTTTTGTATTAGTAAGCTTCATTATTTCATTCTGCCAATCGATTACATCCTTTGCAGTTATCTCAGACAATTTACGTTTTCCTAAATAAGGAAGAATTTTCTTCTCATAAATAACCTGCTTCGTCATCCATGTGTTTTCCTTAAGCCTCGGACGTACATCCTGCTCATACATTTCATAAAATGATTCCAGCGTCATATCGATATCCGACGCTTTCTTCAATTTGAATTGTGCCTCCCACTCCAGCGCCTCACGTCTTGTCGCAAATCCACGCTGACACTTTTGTTTGTTTTCACCAGTCCAATCCCGGTATCGTACCATCGAATACCAGGTACCATTTTTTTCATTTTTATATACAGGCACTACGCATTCCCCCTTTCATAATTCTGAGTCTGGTAGAAATGCTCATAGAAAAACTTGGTATCAATTCTTCCCTGAATGGTAGTAAATCCAAGAGCCTCCATCTCCTTGTTCAACTTGCGAATCAGCTTGTATGCATAGCTTTCTGATACGCCTAAAATCTCTTCAACATCACTCACTCTTAAAAACATTTTTTCCATTTCTTTATTTCCTCCAATTATTATTTGTTGATTATTTATAGTTTCTTAGATGAGGCTTTGCCGTTCTTCCATTTCGTTTCCTGGTGGGCAACCCTGCTCGGCGCTGCACCGTCTCCATAATATGAAGCGCTCCCCCTGTTACGGGATCTTGGCGGTTTATCTCGATTTGGACGGTCATTCAATTTTTATATTAAACATTTTTGTTTAACTTCGATTGTTATAATACTAAACATATTTGTTAAAGTCAAGTGAATAATTAAACTTTTTTGTTTAATTTATCCTTGAGTGTCCTAAACAAATATGTTAAGATATTTATGTCGGACAAATCTTCGACCTAACAGCGAAAGGAGCAAACAATCATGGCAATAGGAGAACGAATTCATTTTTTCCGTACAAAACGCGGAATGACACAAAAATATGTAGGAAATCAAATCGGCTTCGATGAAAAATCTGCTGATGTACGTATGGCTCAATATGAAAGTGAAACGCGTGTCCCAAAGGATAATCTCGTAGAATCACTCGCATCTATATTTGAGGTTGCTCCAGAAGCCTTAAGAGTTCCAGATATTGATTCTTATATTGGCATCATGCATACTCTCTTCACACTTGAAGATCGCTATGGTCTCAAAATAGAGAAGGCTGAAGATGGACAGCCTCGTCTTTACTTGGATATCAGACATTTCCCCCAGAGCAATCAGATATACGACATGATGATGGATTGGATGGATAAAGCCTGTGATCTCGAAGCTGGTACCATCACCCAGGATGAATATGATAATTGGAGATATAACTATCCAATTCCAGAACAGACAACCCATACCCATTTTGCAAAAGTAATTCCGCAAGGCTTAAGCGATATGCTTCTTGATATTGAAAAGCAAATGGATAAATCCAAGAAGAAAAAATCAAAAAAGTAAATTGTATTGTTTCCATCGGCTTACACATACACAAAAAGAAAAAAGGCCTCGCCCAGCTAATTTTCATTAGCTAGGCAAGACCTTTTTAATCTTGTCTGAAACCATACTTGCTAACCACTTGTAATACTTTTCAATAATACAATTTTAGCAAGTGTTATCATTTTGTTATCAAATCGTATCTCGAAAGTC
>JAKSHZ010000004.1 GCA_024399115.1 Bacilli bacterium | reverse complement strand
GACGTTATTGAAAGGCCTTCTCTGGACAGGGGTTCAACTCTCCTCGGCTCCACCATATAAGTAGAATAGGTTTGATACATCGATATCAAGCCTTTTTTATTTGTTAGAATAGGTGTGAACTCAGAGAATCGATAGTTTCTGGGTTCTTTTTTGTTTTTGGAAGAAGATTTTGTTCACTCTTTATTAATAAGATATATAAGAGCTTTACACGATTTGCCTTTAAGGGTGCTAAAAATTACACGATTTACACGATTTGAAAATTTATTATTTTTAGGGGTTATAATGTTGTAGAATTGTGGACTTTAACTCACATTTATGATATAATATTTTAAGAGGTGAGATATATGTTGCAATTGACTTTTGGTACCAGAATAAAAGAATTGAGACAAGCTAAATTAATGTCTCAAGATGAATTAGCTGAAAGGTCTGGAATAGATAGGACTCAAATTTCTAAAATCGAAAAAGGTAAGGTAAATGCTACTTTGGAAACTATAGAAAAACTTTCTAATGCCCTAGATGTCACAATAAAAGAATTAATGGATATTGATAGTTCGACGCCAGCACACCCTTTTGTCAAATGGGCCGGTGGCAAAACGCAAATTATTAATAGATTAAAGGAATTCATGCCTAAACAATTTGGTCGCTATTACGAGCCTTTTGTTGGAGGGGGTGCTTTCCTTTTCTCAATCGCTCCAGAACATTCATTTATCAGCGATCAAAATTATGAGTTGATTTGTGCTTATAAGTGTTTCCAAAACGAGACAATGTTTGAACGATTGATAATGAAACTTAAAGAGCATGAATTGAATCATTCTGAAGATTACTATTTGGAAGTAAGAAGTTGGGATAGAGAAGAGAATTTTACTCTAAGAGATGAAGTGGAACACGCTGCAAGATTTATTTACCTAAATAAAGCGTGCTTTAACGGATTATACAGAGTGAATTCAAAAGGATACTTCAACGTTCCTTCTGCTAAAAAAAGCACTGTTAAGGCTTTTGACGAAGAAAACTTCAAAGCTTTAAGAAATTATCTAGGAAGAAAAGACGTTCAAGTATTTAACCAAGATTATTCGAAAACTGTTAAAAGCGCGGCTAAAGGGGACTTTGTATATTTCGATCCTCCATATGATGTATTCCCTGACAAGAACGGATTCGTCGACTATGGCAAGGAGGGGTTTGGCAAAAGCGAGCAAATTAGGTTAAGGGACTGTTTCAAAGAACTTGCGGATAAAGGAGTTTACGTTATGCTTTCTAACCATAATACCCCATTCATAAATGAGTTATATGACGGATTTAACATACATGTTATAGATGCAAAGCGAATGATAAATTCCGATCCAAATGGCAGAGGAAACGTTCAGGAAGTAATTATTACTAACTATTGAGGTGAGTAACATGAGCAAGGCTTATTATGATGAAGGTGACGTAAAACTATATCATGGCGATTGTTTTAAAGAACTTAAAAAACTTGATGAAAAATCTATAGATATGATTTTCGCAGATCCTCCTTATTTCCTATCCAATGGTGGTGTTTCTTGTCATTCAGGAAAACAGGTTGTGGTCGATAAAGGTAATTGGGACAAAGGACTTAATCCAAAAGAAAAACTAGAATACAACAGAAAATGGATTAGGTTATGTCGCAAGGTTCTGAAGAATGATGGCACCATTTGGATTAGCGGAACTTACCACAATATATATTCAATCGGTGTGGCATTGGAGTTAGAAGGATTTTCTATAATCAACAATATCACTTGGCAGAAGCCGAATCCTGCGCCGAATCTAGCGTGCAGAAGTTTCACCCATTCCACCGAAACGATAATTTGGGCCAGAAAGATTGATGGAACGAAAAAAGGAAATCATTATTTTGATTATCAATTGATGAAAGAGATTAATGGCGGAAAGCAAATGAAGGATGTTTGGCTGTTAAACCTTCCTAAGAAAAAAGAGAAGGCTCAGGGAAAACATCCAACACAAAAACCAGAATCGGTTCTTGAAAGAATAATATTGGCTTCCACCAAAGAAAATGACCTGATTCTTGATCCGTTCAACGGAAGCGGCACCACAGGAGTTGTTGCTAAACGCTTAGGCAGACGGTACATCGGAATAGAAGTTGAGGAAGAATATTTAGAAATCACAAAGGCAAGGTTAAAAAAAGTATAACCTTGCCTTCTTTTTAATGTGCCGGATCAATAGCCAAAATCATTGTTTTATGATATAATATACACATATTTACATTAGCTCGTCGGATGACGGGCTGTATCTTGTATATAAGGTGGTGAATGATGTGGGTAGACTTATTAAATCCTTCCCAGATGGCTCATATCTAGAATATGACAGAGGTAGTTTTGATGATTGGTGTGTATATATGGTTGAACCTGATGGAAGCAGAAGACCACCATTAGACAGAGATTATTTTTCTGACATCAAGGAACTGTCAAAGACATATACAGAAGATGCGCTTTATTCAGCGTATGTTTTTGTATACGACCATACTGGAAAAACAGTGGATGAGAATGGACTTAACGCTGCTGAACAAGCATCAATGAATTTTGGCACAGACCAATTAAAAATTCATAAGATTTTTACCATTTTGTACATGGCGATGATAGCAGAGGAAAATAAAAGATTCACAAGATTAGGAAAAAGGATAAAAAGATTAGGCATTTATAAGCTTCTGTTCGAAGGGGCTTCGGTTTATGAAGCAGCCAACTTCATGCGAGGTATGGGGTGGAGAGAAATAGATGCTTTATGTACAGAAAGGGGCTTTTAACTATGAAGGATTTTAATGTTTGGCTTTCTTCGTTTAGAGAAAGCATAGCTAATTATTCATATTATGTTGAATTTGACACTGTCTATAAAAATGCAGATTCAATTAAAATCGAACTTAATATGATGAATTCACTAATCGGCTCACAAAGTATCGAAGTTGATTTCAGAAATTTGGTATCCAAATATCCTTCTGTATTGAGATGTATTCCAATTCTTCTTGCAAAAAGAGAAATGAATATTTTTTGCATGGATGAAGAAGGCTCATTCACATATGATTTTAAAAAACTAAATTATTCAGTAGAAGAATATGTAGTATTCATGAGAAAAACAGGTCTGTTTGAGTTAATGGAAAAGCACCTTGTTAGTAATTTGTATGATTATGTTATAGGTGTTGAAGCCGGATTAAATTCAAACGGAAGAAAAAATCGTGGTGGACATCTTATGGAAGATTTAGTTGAATCCTACATAAAAAAAGCTGGTTTCATCAAAAACAAAACCTACTTTAAAGAAATGTATTTATCCGATTTGGAAAAGCGAACTGGACTTGATTTATCTGCATTATCAAATTCTGGTAATACAGCAAAGCGATTTGATTACGTTATCATTTCTGACAAATGCATCTATGCGTGCGAATGCAATTTCTATGCTTCTGGTGGATCGAAATTAAACGAAACAGCAAGAAGTTACAAAACTTTAGCTTTAGAGTCTAAAGGTATAGATGGATTTAAGTTTGTTTGGTTTACCGATGGCTTAGGCTGGATTTCTGCAAGAAATAACCTTAAAGAAACTTTTGATGTTTTAGATACCATCTATTGTATAAAAGAGCTAGAAAATAATATTTTAAGCGAGTTCTAGGAGGAAAATATGCCATTAGTTACATTAAATAAAACACTTAGTTCCACGACAAGAGCAACTATCAGAGACGAGGTAATAAATTGGTTTTTAGCTGAAAATCCTGGAACTGGAACTGGCGCTTTAGCTTCTAAAGTGCATTATACAGTAGATAGCTACAATGGAATTTCAATAGAACTTCATCGTCCTGCGACTTTAAATAAAGGTTTTGATTTTACAGTTCATGTAAATGGAATGTTTTTTAAAAAGAACAAGAGACACACAGATCCGTCTCATAATGATATTTTCTTAGCACTTTCAGATTGCAGAAATCAAAATACCAAACATTATGATTCTAAAATTAAACCTATATTATTGGATATCTTTAATTGTCAAAATGTTAATTTCTCGTCGACTAGTTTGGGCCATTTCACGGATTATTCTGGTACACAACGACCTATAGAAATAATTATTTTATGTGTCAAATGGTTGTTTATCGAACAAGATATGACATATTGGAATTGGTCTGGTAGACAAATGTTATTTGATGGATTAAAAAATAATAATTTGATATAACTGAAAAAGCACATCAATAATCTGGTGTGCCTTTTTTAGAAGAATTGGTCCATATATTATTTACAGATTAATAATCAAATTGGTTTATCATTCTCATCTAAAAATAATCTATATAGCGGAACGTTTAACGCGTCCGCTATTTTTATTAGCACATCAATTGATGCAGCGTGAACTCCGAGCTCGATCCTTCCATAATAGGCACGTGAAACGCCCGTATACAATTCCATGTCTTCTTGAGTATATCCGGTTTCCTGTTTTCTGATTCGAGCGATGTTCTGCCCTAATCTATATCGATAACCCAGATCCTTGTTGGATTTTCTCTTAGACACTCTATCACCTTCTTAAAGATATTATATCAAAATAAATATCAAAACGCTATATATGACGTTGAGAGAAATACACGATTAGAATAAAATATAAGTGCATGAGGTAATCCTGTATGCATTGAAGCCACTGCTTGGCTAAGAAAATGAAGCAGAGAAAGAGGTCTCACAGATGAGCAATAACAACAGAATGGAACTAAAGTTCAAAGTTTCAAGCTTTAGAAAGATTCCAAACCCTTACATTAAGTCTGAAAATGTAGGTGAAACTAAACCAGAAATGTACGTATTAATTTGCGACGTTAAGGATTTACCAACAGACATCCCAATGGGAACAAATCCTAGAATGCAAAACGAGAAGACTAAAGTCGCAAAGAAGATTCAAACATCATTAACTAACCATACAGAAAGAAATTTCTATCTTCTCAATAGAGGAATTTTGCTTTCTGCAAAATCAGTCAGCTATAACAACGAAGAGAATGTAGTAACTGTTTTATTTGAAGATTTAACAGTGCACGGAAACGTCGATGGTGGACACACTTACACAATTATCAAAGACGTCAGAGATCAATTAGAGGCTGGCGAACAATATGTTAAAGTGGAAGTTCTAACAGGCATCGAAGATATGTTCGAACAATTAGCTGGCGCTAGAAATACTTCAGTTCAAGTTAACGATCAATCTATCGCTGAATTAGAGAATAGATTCGAATTGATCAAGGATGCTTTCAGAAACGAAAGATTCTTCGGGGATATCAGCTATAAGCAAAACGATGTCAAGAGAATCGATGTCGCTGATATTCTTGCCGTTCTTAACTTATTCAATATTGATAAGTATCCAACAGACAAGCTTTCACCTATGCCAATTAACTCATACTCAAGCAAGAAGTCATGCACTGATTTCTATATTGAGGAGCATAAGAAGCACGAAAACGACCAAACAACTAACCCATATTACAAAATGAAGGACATTATGCCTCAAATTGCTAAGCTTTATGATGAATTAGAGAGAAGAATGCCTGAATTCTATAAAGGTGAAGCAACCGGCGTTAAGAAATACGGTTCAATCACTGGCGTAAGCATGGTAAAGCCTGGAAAAGAAAAATACAAATCCAAGTTCTATGAATATGAAATGGACTACAGCTCTCCTAATGGATTCCTTTATCCGATTATCGGAGCATTCAGAGCTTTAGTTGTTGAAAAAAACGGCAAATACGAATGGTTATCAGATCCAATTGCATTACTAAATGAACTTGGAAATAGCTTAGTTGCTAGCACGATCCAAATGTCACGTGACTTAGGTAACAATCCTAATGCAACAGGAAAGAACAGCAACCTTTGGCAAACATTATTCATGCAAGTCAAGATGACTACCATGATGATGGGCAGATAATCGCTGCGGAGGTGCTTTATGATTAGAATTGAAGAAGTGCTTTCTATTTATAAAGAGTCGCAAGTTGATGCCTTCTTAAAGAAGTACACAGGTCTCGATCTTAACGAGAGAGACCTCTCTTACGACAAAATCAAAGCGAATTACCGCTTTTTAGGAAACAGCAGCTCTAACGGCTCAAACGTAGGTCAGCTTACAAGTGGAGAGAAAGGATTAGTAGAGCGAATCACTAATGCTATTGATGCTGTCATTGAAAAGCAAAAGAACAAATGCGGTATTGGAACAGCAAAAGATTCTAGAGTAATCATTAAAAAGGCGTTCCCTAATTATTACTCCAATATGCAGGATGTCATGAACGACAGCGCTGATAGATCATCTGCAAAAGATGCTGAAGACCAAGTAATATTAGCTGTAAACGACGGTTCAAGATCAAACAAGCCAACATTCGACATTATTGATAAAGGTACTGGTCTACTTGGAAGTGAATTCGAGAATACGATCTTATCCATCAATCATGGTAATAAATTATCTAGAGATAAGTCTTATTTGATTGGTGCATTCGGTCAAGGTGGTTCAACCTCTTTGCCATTTACATATGCGACAATAATCTTGTCAAAGAAGAATGGTAAGGTGTCATTTACTGTCATCAAGCGTGTTGAATTGACAGATTATAAGAACATGGTATATGTCTATATGACATTAGAAGATCAAATTCCTGAAGTCGAATTTGATGGTTTCAAATGTGATGACCTATACTTAGAAGATTTCATTGCAGAAGAGGAGTCCGGAACTCTAGTTAGGATGGTTGAATCTGAAATTTCAAAAAGATTCAGAGATAATGAAGTTACAAAGCCAGGAATGCTTGGCGACTATCTTAATACAGAGTTATTCAACGTTGGTTTGCCTGTTAAGGTGATAGAAAACAGAGCAGATTATTCATCAAATGCCCATTTGCAAAACAGATCGGTATACGGTTCTCAACTCAAATTAAAAACTTCCAAACGTTACGTTAAGAAGGATTACTGTGGAACTATCAAAATTGAGCACAATAATCGCTTGTATAATATAGATTACTATATGCTCCTTCCGAACGATGAAGCGAAGTGGGGCAGCGAATCTGAATGTAAGAAAGTGTTTGAGCAGTTCAATGTATATTATGATCCGATCATCTATACAGTAAACGGGCAAACTATTACAACAGAGAGATACACAAAACTTAATAACGCTGGTCTAAATTTCCTGCGTTATAGATTAATGGTAGTAATTAATCTTGACGTTTTGGAAACAGAAAAATACAAATTCTTCACTACGGATAGAGCAAGAATCGTTGATAGCGACCTTACTCATGGTTTCTTAGATAAGGTAGTCAAGGCTCTTGCCTCAACCGAAAAACTGATTGAAATCAATGGTATTATTGGTGAGAAGTCTGTTTCGTCATCAATAGACCAAGATTTGTTAGATGAAGTTTCTCGCCAGGTAAAGAACGAGTACAGCAAGTTTTTAAAGACTGGTACAGTGCTTCCTGGCAAGCCTGGGCATCACTACAATCCAACTCCAGAAGAAATATACGAAGACCATATCGTTTCTTTAGATATCACTTCGCCAAAAAGAGAGTTCTATAGGGACGAAAATGTTGTCTTTGTTGTTACAACAAAGGCTCAAAAACACATCAACGAGGAAGCTTTAATTTATACGTTCATGAATGACAGAAACTTTGGAGACATCCAAAGAAACTTCATGAACGGAAGAATACAATACACTATTAATGCGGGAGTCTTAAAGCCAGGAACTTACACGTTCCAATTCATGTATTTCAAGAATAACGCTTATTCGCTTGAATCAGAGAAGATCACCTTCGAGATTAAAAACGAAAAGACTCCAGAAAAAGAAAACAATAACCCTGCAAAAAGCCTAGATTTAGATATTAAAATCTTAGATGAAGCAACATTGATATGCGACGTGGCTAGAGATACGGTCAATAAGAAAATTACCGTTAAGTTGTGCCTAGATTCCGATCAATTAAGAAGCGAGGTCTATGGTTTATCTGCATCATCAGATGAAATTTCTAAGACAAAAAACAAAATCATTAAACCGATTGTGTTATTCTCTCTATTCTACGGAGAATTCTACGATGCTATCGAGAAAGACGAAGATAAGAATAGAGTGATCCTGTCCTTCATCAAAGCATTTGTCAGCACTGTCGACGCGAAAGTAGTGGAGGTAATGTAACTAAATGGGGGTTATCTTTGGATGATCCCCTTTTATAGTTAGGAGGAGAGCAATGAAAAATAATACGTTTAAATCATTTATTGAAGAATACTACTATGATTCCATTTATGAGAGATTAAATGGATATGTTTCATCACACCCTTCTTTCATACGCGATCAAATTGACGATGACGTAAGAGTTATGCATCCTGAACTCGAAGATTACAGTGTTGAAGCGGTGTATATCGAGGATAAAGGCGAAAACGACATTGATTTTGATGTCGTGTGCAGATGCGATGTTAACTATGAATTCATAAGATACGTTAAAAGAAGAGCGGACCATGATTCGGACTGTGCTTCGAATATATGGATCGTCATCCACGGCTCTGCGAAATTAAATGCGCTGAAGAAAGCAAGGCTATATGGTCCAGAGCCATATGAAAAAGAAGCAAAACATAAACCTCTGAATGGAGATATGGTTCCGATAATTAGCGCAGCAGAATACTCTAAATATGCTGTCGATATCATTAAACAGTATTATGGTCCAGATTATGACTTGAATAAGCCTATAAGGGCAAGAGAACTCGCCAGCAAGATGGGGCTAGCGGTTAAACCGTTGAATTCAGGGTTCGCTTTTGAAAAAGGCAAAGCGATATTCGGTCAGATTTATTTTGCAGAAACAAAGACCACTTTCTATGACAAAAACAGAGATGAGCAAGTTGAAGTTACGGTTCCAGCAAATACCATCCTATATGATCCTGCATGTCACTCTGTGTATTCATACGGAAGCGAGGAGATCACTATAGCTCATGAATGCGTCCATTACGCTTTGCATAAGAAAGCATTCATATTTGCCAAATTCATAACTAATGGTCATATTTCCTGTATTTCTTGTGTCAACGGTGGAACTGTTAGCGGGATAGAGGAAACAAACGAAAATGAGTCCTTCATGGAATCTCAAGCGAATGGTATTGCTCCATATTTGGTAATGCCAGAGGAGACATTCAAGAACAGAGCCAAATATCTTTATAAAACCTATAGCGAAAAAGCCGAGCCTATAGAATTCATGGATAGGATGATTAGCGATCTTAGATCTGAGTTCAGTGTCACCATTCCAGCGATAAAGAAGCGACTAAGGGAGTTGGGCTTCCTTGATGGGATAAGCGTATTCGAATGGGATAGAGAGAAAGAAAGGTATATAGATGCCCATTCTTATAAAAAAGGCTCGTTAAAGTATGATGAATCCTATTCGATAACAGAAGAAGAATTCATAAAAGCATACAGCCAGAGGAACGATTACAACCTTCTGGGCATGATATATCTGCAGAACTTCATCTACGTAGATAACCATGTCATTTACGATGATGAAAAATATGTAATCAGGGACGATGACGGCGATGCGGTAATCACAGAATATGCGAAGAGGCACATGGATGAATGTGCTCTTAAATTCAAGGTTAAAAGCGGCAAATCATACATCTCAAGCAAGAATGTCACAACGTTCTGTTACCTATGCAAAGGCATAGAAGACGATATGAAATACGAAATTACCTTATCCAATGACTTTGACAATATGCTTACTCGCAGCGATTTGGCAGAAATGAAAAAGAGAAATCTAGATGCCGAAAAGAAGGTCATTAGATTGATTGAGGATTCAGAGAGTCTAAGTAGTTGCATTAAGGAGCTAATTGATCTTTACGAGTACAACACTAAGCATTTTGAAACCAACGGCATCACAGCCGCATCGATGTCCAGATATTTAAGCGGTGAATCGAAACAAATGGATATAAGGAAGTCCATAGATACACAAAAGCAAAAGATAGAAGTCTTGCGTTCAGCTCTTGAAAATGCCGCATCATCTTTTGGTGAAAACGATAAGAGAACCCAAGCATGGCAAATCCAGCTCAACAATGCTCAAGCAGAGTTGAATAAGATGGAAAAGGAACTCAAGGACAACAATGAAGCCTTGAGTAAGACCGATAAAGGCATGGATGAAGCCGGTGATTCTGCAAAGGGAATGGGCAAGGATATTGAAGATGCAGCGGATAAGGCAGACGATTCCAAGGGCAAATTCGAGGCATTAGGCGGCGTATGTAAAGCGGTTGGTGCGACAATGGCTGCAGCATTTGCGGCGGTCACAGCTGCGGCTGTTGCGGCAGGAAAAGCCTTAGTCGACATGACAAAGGAAGGTGCAGCTTATGCTGATACCGTTCTTACAGAAAGCACAGTTACTGGAATATCTGCTGAGAAACTTCAAGAGTATATGTACGCTGCTGAACTTGTGGACGTATCTGTTGAGACTTTGACTGGCTCGATGAAGAAGAATATCACTGCAATGAAGAATGATTCTTGATGCAGCCTTGCAGTTAATCAGTGGGCTGGCACAAGGGGTTATTGATGCAATTCCGGTGTTAATTGAGGCGCTTCCGGAGTTAATCGTTTCTGTAGTGGATTTCATAATAGGATCAATACCGCAGATCATTGAGACTGGCATTAAATTATTTACCAGTCTTATCGAGGCGCTTCCAACCATCATAGAGGGGATATTAACGGCAATACCTGTGATCATTGACGGAATCATCAATGCGATAGTAGAGAACCTGCCATTAATCATTGAGGCAGGCATTAATCTATTTACTTCATTGATACAAGCTCTACCAACCATCATAGAGTTGCTGCTTGTTTCTATTCCAACGATCATCAATTCGATAATAAATGCTTTAGTATCTAACATCCCGCTGATTATCCAATGCGGTATCGATTTGTTTACAAGTTTAATCAAAAACTTACCGACAATCATAATAGAAATTGTTAAGGCAATACCTCAAATCCTATCGTCAATCATTAATGGTTTTGCATCCGGTTTCTCACAAATGGCCGATGTAGGAAAGAACCTAGTAAAAGGCTTATGGGAAGGTATACAAAGCTTAGCTGGTTGGATATGGGATAAGGTTTCAAACTGGGCTAGTGATCTATGGAGCGGAATAAAGAACTTCTTCGGTATTCATTCACCATCAAAGAAGATGGCATGGATCGGAGATATGTTGATGGAGGGCTTAGCCGGAGGCATTGATGAGACAGCAGGCGAGGTCATCGATTCAGCGAATGATATGACTAAGGATTTGAATTCCGTGTTTGATGACTTATCCGCTGACATGAGCGGTGTTCCTACAGACTTCAATGTTTCAAGTACTGCAGGAAGCATTAGAAACGGCATAAGTCAACCATTAGGCGGTCTATCGTTACAACTTAGCATAGCTAACTTTAACAATTACTCAAAGGAAGACATCAACAGTCTTACTGAAGAGATAATGGAAACAGCAAGTAATTTTGCAAAGAGGAAAGGAGTGGTTTTCGGATGAGTTATTTAATCTACAATGGAATATCTAGTGAAAGCTTAGGTATCAGAATTCAAACAAAAAACATCTATTCAGCTCCTAAGTACGATGCAAATCTTACAACAATACCAGGAAGGAACGGTGACTTAATATCTCCAAACGGAAGATACGCAAACGTCACTGTTTCCTATACCTGTTATGTACCAGCAAAGTCCATAGATGAACTATGCGACAAGCTAACAAAAATTAAAAACTGGCTCTACAAGGAACCAGACAGATACCACGATTTAACTGACAGTTATGACGCGAAGTTCAAGAGAAGAGCGGTGTTCAACAGCAAACTTGATATAACCGATGAAGCACTAAAGATTGGGGTTTTTACCATTACTTTCTCGTGCGTTCCATTCAGATATCTACTTTCTGGCTTAGCAAAGGAAACTCACGATTCATCCTTCACTCTAAATAATGAATTTGCATTTTCTTCAAAACCTTACATCAAGGTGATTGGAAGAGGATCAGGAAGCCTTATCATCAACAATAAGGTATGGCAATTTGAAACTCTAAACGGTTATACGGAATGCGACTCTGAATTAATGAATTTCTATCATGACACAACTCCTAAGAACGATACGGTCTCAGGCGATGGATTCCCTGAATTGCAACCTGGATTAAACTCTATATCTTTTGAAGGAGGGATAACTAGCGTCGAGATAATACCAAGGTGGGTGAGCTTATGATACCAATTCTATATAAAGCTGATGCAACCAATTTCAATACCTATGGTATTGGTGCTTTATCGGAAACGACGTCATGCATTGTAACTGAAGAAAGAAACGGCAAATACGAGCTTACCTTGAAATATCCGACAAACGGTAGTCTTTACCGTGAACTAAAGAAGGAGAGAATCATAAAGGCAAAACCTAATGATACGTCATCCAACCAAGCTTTCAGAATCTACCGAATTACAATACCTATCAATGGGGTGGTTAGTGTATATGCTCAGCACATCTCTTACGATCTCGCGGGCATCGCGGTCACTCCGTTTTCATTAACTGGCGCCACACCAACGCAAGCAATGGAGGCTGTTCTAGGGAATGCAACAATCCCTCATCAATTCACGTTTAGAACCGACTATTCATCCGCCAAGGACTTCATGGTTGATAAGCCCAAAAGCATAAGAGCATGTCTAGGCGGTTCTGCAGGAAGTTTGATGAGCGAGTGGGGCGGTGAGTTCGAGTGGGACAACTTCAAAATCATCCATCATCAAGGGAGAGGCAACAATAACGGAGTAGTAATCGAATATGGCAAAAACCTAACCAAATTCGACCACGACTCCGATGTTTCTGACGTTTATACGGATTTGCTTCCTTACGCGGTCAAACAAGATGAAGAAGGAAACGATGTGGTCATCACACTTCCCGAACAGCTAATACCAATATCTACTACGTTGGAAAAAAGAAAGAACGTAATTAAGGATTTTACTGATTCGTTCGATGATGACGAGCCTATAGACGAAGAACATCTAAGGGCAAAGGCAGAGAAATATTTAAAAAACAATCCTTTAGGCATCGAAACGCCAACGATAAACATCTCGTTTGAGGCCCTTTGGAAGCAACCAGAGTTCGTCGCTGTTCTAGAAAGGGTGTCACTATGCGATACGGTAACGGTCAGACACTCAGAATTAGGTGTGACGATAAAAACTAAGGTGGTCAAAACATCCTATGACACATTGCTTGAAAAATACACGTCGATAACACTAGGAAGCTCAAAAGCCAACCTAGCTGACGACGTAAGAACAATAAGCAATGAGGTTGAAACAACGAAAAAGAGTGTGGACAGATTCCCTAGCTTAGTGAACTCTGCCGTATCAACAGCTACAAAACTTATAACCGGAAACTCTGGAGGCAACGTGGTGCTTCATTCAAGTCCAACCGGCGAGCCATATGAATTGCTGATAATGGATTCAGAGGACATCGGAAGTGCTGTAAATGTCTGGCGATGGAATCTAGGAGGGTTAGGCTTGGCAAAGCTAAGATGCGCCGAATGCGGGCACTTCTTCGGGATCAAGGTATGGCATTCCAACTCGATCCACAGAAAAGAGGTATTGCAATGCAACGGCAAATACAAATGCGGATGCAAGTCACCCAACCTTAGCCAAGACGAGGTCAACAGGAAGTTCATAGAAGTCTACAACCAGGTGATGGATAACAAGGAAGGGTTGATAGAGGACACCAAAGCGGTAGTCGAAATGCTAACCTCAACAGAAGAAATAGACGCAAAGGTTCAAGCCTTAGCAAACGAGATGGAGGAGGTTCAGCTATTGGTAGAGAACCTAATCCACGA
The DNA here is from genome assembly GCA_024399115.1 of Bacilli bacterium. Taxonomy (GTDB): domain Bacteria; phylum Bacillota_I; class Bacilli_A; order RFN20; family CAG-826; genus RGIG9670. The sequence goes on along the minus strand of JAKSHZ010000004.1, from coordinate 116,929 downwards.
CAACGCCAGAAGAAACCAAGACCAAGAAGAGTATGAAAGGCACTACAAAGAACTGGTAAACCAATTCAATTCATCTAAAGCCAAAATGGAATCCTTGCTAGAGGAAAAGCAATCAAAGCTAGACAGGATTGAAATACTCAATGCCTTCATAGCTTCCTTAGAAGATAAAGAAGCCGTCATAGATGAATTCTCAACAGACCTATGGAACTTGATGATTCAGGATGCATTAGTCGATGAGAATGGAACAATTAAGTTTGTATTCAAGAACGGAATAGAAATAACAAAATAAGAATAAAATTAGCCCTTAAACACTAAATATAGGGCTTTTTATTTATCTAAAACAGTCTAAAATAGTCTAAATTAGAATATTGTATTCATTCTTTTACTCTTTTTGATATGTTTTAAATGCCGAATTATTGACCAAATTAGAAAAATGTAATATAATAGTGTAAAAGACAAATCCTTGAGGTGATATATATGACAACAAAATTATTTGAAAGATTAGTTACAAAGTTTTCAATTAAAGTAAATGACCTTGCTAAATACTTAGAAATATCAAAAGCTACAATTTACAATTATAGAAATCTAGATGATTTTGGAGATATTCCAAGTGATAAACAGTTTAAGATTTTTTATCTTTTCGGTAAGGAAACAAAAGAAGATCTTGAATTAGTTTTAGACGAGTCAGATAACGATATTTTGGCACAGTATGTTAATAGAATTTCAAGCATTCTAAAGGGTTCTATTCAGGACAAAAAAGAATCTATTGCATCTATAGAAAGCTTATCTATGGAGATTGAAACATTAAGTAAAGAAAATGCTGCTCTTAAACGTCAACTTGTGTCACTTCAAAAATTTGATGGATTAGATGAATTTACAAGAACTGTATTATTAGATAAAGTAGCAAAAATAGCTGATGGTTCTTCAACAGCTGAAATTAAGCAGTTTATTGATTATCTTGAAATATTCGAAGCATACAAGAACAAGTAATACTGCATAGATTTAGGGAGGAATAACATGGCGTATTTATTTTTATCGTTCGTGGATCATCTTGATAGAACTACAAATATAAAAAATGAGTTCTACAATTTATCATTAAACGAACAATTCAAACTTCTTCAAAAACGAATACCATTAGATAGACAAACAAGCTCATTCCAATCTTTTATCGAAGCTTGCTTTCCGACAGGTATGACAAAGAAATATTATATTTCTTGTCCTAACTTTTTACGTGAAAAGGAACAAAGAGAAAGTGGTGCTCCTTCGTATTTAAGAAATGTTGTAGTAAGACCTGAACTTACTTTAAGCATGAGAAGGTATCTTCCTGACAATCAAAATATTATATTGGTTGGAGATATCTACGAGAGTAATAAAGCAAAGGTTCTTCAAATTAAAGGAATCCAGTTTATAGATGCATCGATGTCATCTCCTAATGACATGATAGTAAATGCGGAAGCATGTAGTTCATTTGCAAAGTCTCAAAGCATGAGCAGAATGGGACAAATGGTTACTTTTAGCGTGTGGACTATAGATAGAGTTGATATGGGTAATACTCTGTTCACTCCAAATTTCGTATACGAACTTATTCAATCTTGTTATACAGTCAAGAATCCTTCAGAGATCCGTAGAACTTTTGAAGAATGGAATCAATACATTAACTTTAGAAAATATTATCTTGATGAGCAATCTAAAAGAAACTTTTTATTAGATTCAGCTGATTATGTTGAAGCATATGCTGTTAACAGAAAAGATTATAGAAAAAACTCATCTATTTACGATGATTATATATTGGATGGGATTCAAGACTTTACTAAAGGTGAAATGGTTGTATTGTCTTCAAAAATTGAGGATGCTGAACCATTCCCATTAGTAAGATTAAATATTGATAGAAACAAAAAAGCATTCTATGAAGCACGTATAAGTAAGCGTGGCAGAATGGTTAATGAAGAAGAAAGAAAAATCCGTTCATTAGCTAGCGATAATGTATTTATTACTGCAAAAAATCCAGAAGGAAATTCTGAATATAGAGATCGAAATGGAAATCTACAAAGAATTCAATTTGGCGAATTATTGAATGCTGGCTATGCTTTAGGAGATAGATTTAGAATTGTTTCCTTTGATATACAACCAGATGAGCATTTGGAACAATTAGCATACCAATATGAATCTGATATAGATAAATCGTATAAAGCAATTGATGCAAAATATGAGAAAGTCATCAAAGACGAATTAAGCAAAGCTATAGCAGCATACCAAAACGAAGTTGATGGCGAGGTTAAGAAGCAATTATTAGAACGAAAAAAACAGCTAGATGATTCTCTAAATGATGATGTTAAGATCAACGCTGACTCAAGCGTTCTTTCAAAAATAGCTAAGCTAAAAGCTGAAATTAAAGCGAAATTAACTAAAGAAACAAAGAAGGCAAAAGATGAAGAAGAAAAGGCTTATAAGGAACGATTAAATTCGTTAATCGAGGATGCCTATTCAGAAATCGATGTCAAAGCTCTATATATTGAGAGAAACATTAAGATGCTGGCTGATTATGAAGCATCATTAATATCTGCTGCAAAACGCCAAGTAACTCAATACGAAGCTAAAAAGAATACTGAGCTAAGAAACAAATACAAAGACGATATTAGAACCGAGAAAGTTTCTATTAAAGAGCAATTAGATACACAATTAAAAGCTGACAAAGAAAAAGTGATTGAAGAAGAAACAATCATCAGATTCTCTTTATACTTCAGACTTGGCGATGCTAATAACGTTATTAACGATAAACAAATAAAAGCAATCAAAGCATGTAAGTATATTGTTTATGATAACAGAGCTGAAAAAGCAAAGATTTCTAGACAAGAAACTGCATTGAATAACTTCTATAGTGGATTTGTAAAGAACCCATATCTTTCAACATATCTTTTTAATCCAGAAAGCTTATCTAGTGTGCAAGCAGAGTACGGTGATTGGACATGGTATTTGGAATCGTTAAATGAAAAACAAAAAGAAGCTGTAAGAAAAGCTGTGTCTAGTAATGGAATATTCTTATTACAAGGTCCTCCAGGAACTGGTAAAACACAAGTCATAGCAGAGACGGTTGCTCAGATGGTAAAGAAAGGTAAGAAGGTACTTATATCTTCTGAAACACATAAGGCTATTGATAACGTATTTGAGAGATTGCCAAAAATAGCTGAAATTGTACCTATTAGACTTATTCCATCAAATAATAATAAAAAGAATGATAATGAGTACGATCCTAAATTCCTTGTCGATAATTTCTATGGAAATATCAGTACAAACATGAAAAAAGCCGTTGATAGGTATAGAAACTTCAGAAGAAATAAGGAAGAGTTCTCAGAAACATACGATAAATTAAAGCTATTGAAATCAAAAATTGAAAAGTCTCAAAAGGTTTTAGACGATGCCAATAAGGAAATCACTGGATTGGAATTGAAAGCTAAAGAGCTTAATTCTCAAATTTCGACATTATCAGACTCTAGAGATGATATTAGAATTGAACTTGATGTTTTGAGAAGAACAAAACGTCATATTGAAAACGATAATCTAAGACCTGATGAAGATGTTAGTACACAATTCATCATTAGATTGCGTGATGATTTAGGTTCTTTATTCGACAAGAATACATTTGTAGACATTGACCTTGGCTTACTAGTTAAGAATATCAACCAGATAAAGATGGACGAGGTTGAAAGAGAACTCGCTGTTGTAAATCCTGAATCAAACAAAACTATCCTTGAAGTTAAGCGAAGAGAAATAAAGAGCAAAATGGACGCTTGCAAAGACGAATACGATGATGTAATTCCAGAAAAGCAAGACGAATATGATGCATTACGTAAAGAATTGATTTCCATCAAAAAGCAAATTGATGCAACAACAGATTCTGCTCCGACTGACTTAAAGTTAGGAACTATCTTCAATTACGCATATTTGGTTGCAAATGTTGACTCAATTAAGAGAACCATAGAATCATTGAAGGAACATATCATTGAAAGAAAGGTTCAGTATATTGAGGAAGTCAATGGATCGCTAAATGCGGTTGAGACTAAATTTAATAGCGTTGAAGAGAAAATCGCAGTTCTTAAAAACCAGATTAAGGGAATTAATGACTCAATCATTGAAATACAGGAACGTGACGACGTGCAAGATATCCAAGAGAACAAGGGTAAGCTTGAATCTGAAATCAATAAGTTCTTCAAGGATTTTGAAATTGCAGAACCATATAAGGATATCGATGAAGCTTTGACAATCATCAAGAGAAGATGGGATGAACTTGAGAACGATTTTGTACGTAAGGAGCAGGAAAATAAAGAAAAGATTCCTATGTACGAAAAGATATCTAACTATCTATCAATGGAAGATGTTATTGAAGCTGACCGTAAAGAATACACTAAGGATTTATTTGATAATGCTAATGTTTTCGGTATCACTTGTACTTCAAACGATAGATTTAGTGGAAGAAACGTCGATGCATTGTCTGAATACAACATCGATGATGTAGATATAAAGTCTGTTGGTATTGATGTGGTAATCATTGATGAGGTTTCAAAGTCTAGCTTCATTGATCTGCTTATTCCAATTTTATATGGTAAGACAGTAATTTTGGTTGGTGACCACAGACAATTACCTCCAATGTACGAATTCTCTAAATTGCGAGACGATGACTTTGAAGGATTAGATGAAAATATCATCAACAAGGACATAAATAAAAAGTTTACTGCCCTTTATGAAGAATGCTTCTTTAAGACATTATTTGAAAGAATTCCTGAAAGCTATAAGACGATGCTTGTACAGCAATACCGCTGCCATGAGCATATCATGAATGTATTTAACCATTTCTATCAAGGTGAGTTGAAACTTGGATTTGCTGGTCAAAACAACACCAAGAAACATAACGTTAAGCTTATCTCAAATGGTAGAAGCATCATCGAACCTGATAAACATATCTATTTTGTAGATTGCAAAAAGAACGAAACTCATGAACAAGATTCAACCTCTATGTATAACACTGGCGAGGCTAAGGTTGTTGCTGAGTTAATCAGAAAATTAAATGATTATTTCAAACGCAACCCTGACAGAGAAAAACTAAGTATTGGCGTCATCTGTACATATGGTGACCAAGCAAGAAGAATAAAAGAAATATTAAAGAGCGAGAAAGTTAAAACAGATGCTTTCAAGACTGATGTAGAAAAGATGATTGTTAGTACGGTAGATGATTTCCAAGGTGACGAAAGAGACATAATAATTCTTTCAACCGTAAGAAATCCAGAAAATCCTGCTAAGTCAAATCCTGGATTCATTCTTGCTTATCAAAGAATTAACGTTGCTTTATCTAGAGCCAGAAGAATGCTTGTTATGGTTGGTAATAGAAGATACCTTGAGTCTAAGGGTGTCATTGATTTGCCAGATGTAAACGGTAGAGGAAACGATAGAAGAAACTTCAGAGTTTATGAAGAAATCTTATATACCATCGAGCAGTATGGCAAGGTGATAGATGATATCGATGTATTAGAGGACAAGGAGGCTAGAATAAATGGATAAGTTCAAATTAGAAACATCATTACAATTCCCTTTTTTCAAATTAAATGAGATAGTTTCGTATTCAGAAGTTAAAAAGCCTTCAGGTATCGCATACATGCTTTTGGTTCTCATCAACGAGTCAAATGATAAGAATGTTTTGTTATCTCAGTTGTTAGAGAACTTCGGTGTTCCTCATTCATTGCATTATATTTATTCAGACACGATTGCAAACCTGATCTCTCAGGATATTTTAACTACCAGATATGGCGGTTACTATGATCGCAACATGTTTAGTACGATTAGAATAGGTGATTTAGCTTTTACTCCTAAAGGAAAGAAGATCTTCGCTGAAGAATCAATCCCAACTGGAGTTACAAAAGAAGCAAAAATACCTGTTTATTATGACATTGCAATGAGACAGCTCGCTTTAGCTATCCCAGCAAGTTTTGAACCTAAGCCATTAATGGATAGTGCTATTACAGAAGATTTTATGTCATCTTTCAAATGTGATAAGAGTGTAGAAGATTTCGTCAATAAAAATAAAGGTGTGAGAATTCCTATTTATGAGAATGGCAAAGTCGTAAAGAATGAGCTTATAAAAAAGGAAGAGATTATTACCAAAGTCGAGGAAATCTCAAAAGAGAACTGGACTGGAAAATATGACTGCACAGTAGTTTTGGAAGGCAACACGCTATCTTTTGAATTTGAAGAGAAAGCAGTACAAAGCTTCTTCGACGTGAACTACACAGGTGAAATGGTAAACAAAGCCATTGGCTATAAGAACAAGTTCAAGTTTAAATCAGCATATTCTGATGGCTTGGATTTATCAGCATTTGCCAATAAAGATATTGCTAGCATCATCATTCCAAAGGAAATCGACGATGTTTTGAAGCAAAAAGGACAGATGCTTATCACTAAGGGTAACTATAATGGAAGCAACTATTACACAGTGGAAAGTGTATCAGGTCTTCAGAAATACGATCCATCTTGTGAATTCATTGTTGTAGACCAAGCAGATAACAAGTTTGCTTTTATTCCTGGTGTATTTAACTTTAATAATAAGGATCTTGGAACTATATCAATTCCTCTTGTTTTGAGGTTAAAGGTAAGCTCAGAACAATTAAAAGAGGTACTTGAATCCTATATAAATAATCTTAATGAGTATTCTGAAGATAATTTTAAGACGCTTGTAAGAGTAACCAATGTGTCTAAGGACTATGCAAAGGCTACTGAAATCATGAGTGGTTATTTGAATAGAGATTACGAGAGCAATATAGTTCTATTAAATGAAATGAAGCCTACAGCTATGATGAACGCAAACATCATGGCTAAGTACAAAGAAATGCTTCAAGAAAACTATTCCGCTTATTTGAAAACAGTAACCGAGGATAATTTGGAGACTGTATTGAAGATCACAAATACTATTCCTAAGTTCCTTAACATTCCTTTGAAGGATGTAATCTCACGCTTGTTTGATAGTTTGAAGGAAATCAAAAACAAGCAGGAAGTATATGAAACATTGGTTGAAAAGGGCTTTGATAAGTCGATTGTCGTTTTATATGTAAACCCTGTTGATGATGCTTTAAGAACAAGAATGGCGACAGATAAATCATTATTGGATTTAATCAATTATGACACTTGTATTTCCAAGATGAAGGAACTAACAGGCATCAAGGATTATAGAAAATACGTATTTGAGGAGGAGTCTGTAAACAGAGCTGAATTCAAAAAGACGTTCAATACAGCCAAAGGTGTACAAAAAACGGTGGATTTCTTCAGAGCACAAAATCAAGAACTATTCAAAGATTTTGATGGCTTCATGACTTTATTCGGAACAATCAATGATGATTTCAATATATTAGATGCTGCTTTAGCAAATCCGAATAACATAAAACCAGAGTTAGTAGAAAAGAAAATTACATCTGGTGACTATCAATTTGTTTTTGTCAATCTTTCTGCAAAGTTGGAAATCATCCTTAAAAACAAATACAAACTAGATGGAAAGCTTTCTGATATGTTAAGTGAGGCTAGAAGAAGCGGTGCTATCGAGAGAAACATTGCTACAGATCTTCATGATTTCAGAGAGAATAGAAACGCTTATATCCATCCTGAAGATAGATCTGCAAACTTTAAAGCAGATGATTTAAGAAGATGGAGCAAAGAAATATTTGAATTAGGGGAGGAAAAGAAATGAGTCATAAGGTAACAGTGGACTTTGAAGGATTAACTATCCAAATTCAATCTCAGTGCGAAACCGCAGCACATTCATTATGTAAGATTGATAAGGTCTTGGATAGAATCCATGAGACTGCAAGCAAATTGGAAACTTCAAAAGTCAAAGAATATGAGGCTTATTTATTGAAGTCTAAAGACCAAATCCAAAGACTGATTAATGAGTTCAATGCTTCCCTTGAGGAGTATAAGGCATTAAAGAAACAATCATTCGACATGGATGTTAGATATGGCGGTGCCGACAGCAAGGCGTTAGCTGAAAAATACAACCAGCTAAATACAACATTAAGAACACAAGGCGAGAACCTCGTAAGAACAGTTAATGAATTGACTGGTTCTAAACTTGAAGTTATAGACCAAATGATAAATGAAGGCTTGCTAAATGCAGGTCAGGAATCAACACAAAATCTATTAAACAAGATGAATGGAGTGTTGAATATCTCACAGTCCGTCATTGAAAAAATAAATCAAATCGACGATGTGTCATTAAGAGAATTGGCATATCGTGAAATGGTGAATGAAGCCAATGCTGGACTAGGATTTGATGAATTGGTTTCAAAAGCTCAAGCTGAATACGATATACTAGTTGGTAAGAAGACTAGACAAGTAATCGAAGAATGCAAGGCTGAATTAAAAGCCAACGGAGTAGCTCCAGAGGTTGTCCAAAAAGCTAAGACTGTTGATGAAGCGAACGCTATGATGAATGCTGCAATAACAGATGAAAAGGTACGTAAGGAAACGTTAAAGGTCATCATTAAGGCGATAAAAGAGCGTGGATTCATTGTCGATACAAAGAAGAACCTTAAAATCGACAAAGAGAAAAACATCGTAAAACTTGTTGCTTTGAAGGCTTCAGGCCAAACTGCAGAGTTTGAAATTCAGCTAAACGGAAAATTCATGTATCACTTTGAAGGCTATGAAGGTTTAGCTTGTAATAAGGATATCACTCCATTTATCGAAGATTTGAAGAATGTATACGACATAAATATTCTTCATGAGGAAGTTGAATGGTCAAATCCAGATAAAATCCAAACTCAAAAGTATCAATACGTAAATAAAAATAAAGGCACAAACTAAGGAGGTAGTCGTATGTCATTACAAAATAGTTTTAATAAAATTAGAAGAAATGCTGGTATCAAGAAATGCGTCATGATCGACGGTAATGTTGGTGATGTTTATCTTGATGATAAAAATAAGATTGTCACTTTGAGAGAATTCTTAGAGGCTATGTTTAAAGACATGGACTATCAAGATATCGTTTATTGGGATAGAGTTGAAGGTGCAACTGGTGCCATTGATAAGTTGACTTTAACAGATGAAGTTGAGGTCGAGGGCGACGCTTATGATTTGGGAGATGAGGAAGAAGAAACTCCAAAGGCTCAACAAGGATTATTCAAGAGCCCTGCTGAAATCCTAAATGTTGTTTATAAGAATGTTATCGACAAGAAAAAGAAAGTAGCATTCATCATCAACTGGTCTGAATACCTATTCAGTGCTAATGGTTTATCTGAAGACGAAAGACAAAATATCACGCTTTTAGGTAAGGCATTAAAAGACAGAAAGATTGATTATTTAAGCTCTGATTGCAATGAGAGCGTTGTGGTAATCATTTTAAATAAAGCTTCTGGCTTACCACTTTCTTTCTATCAAGGAAATCCTGAGGTTGAAATCGTAACACTTCAAAAACCTGATAGAGAAGAACGCAAGCAAATGGTACAGAAGATTGAAGACTCATTTGAAGTGCGTTTAAAGAGCGGAACAAGCTCATTATTAGATAATGAGAATATCGACTGCATCGACATGATGGAAGACTTCACTAACAGAGAAATTATCCAACTTTCTAGAATGTCTAGAAAAGAAGATAAGATGTCATTTGATAAGCTTTTCTATCTATTTAAATATGGTGAAAAAGAAAACCCATGGGAAAAGCTAGAACAAGCTCGTGTAAAGAATATAAAGAAAGAATTAGCAGACAGAGTTGTTGGTCAGGATGAAGCAATCGAAAAGATTGAAAAGACTGTCGTTAAGGCTTATATGGGTTTAACTGGCTTACATAAGACTTCATCGAGATCAATGCCAAAGGGAGTATTCTTCTTTGTAGGACCTACTGGTGTTGGTAAGACAGAGTTATCAAAGGCATTAGCGAAGTTCTTATTCGGTGATGAACAAGCATGTATCCGTTTCGATATGTCTGAATATGCACAGGAAAACAGCGATCAAAAGTTAATCGGTGCTGCTCCAGGATACGTTGGATATGAAGAAGGCGGACAATTGACTAATGCAATCAAAGAACATCCATTCAGCGTTGTTTTATTTGACGAAATCGAAAAGGCTGCTAAGCCAAATCCTAGAATTTTAGATATCTTCTTACAAATCTTAGAAGATGGTCGTTTAACTGATTCAAAGGGTGAGACTGTATATTTCAGCGATACTATCATCGTATTTACATCTAACTTAGGTGCAAACCAAGTACAAGCTAGTGCAGATAAAGAAGGCGTAGCAAAGGAATTCATCCGCATCGTTAAGGAATACTTCGATCAAGAGTTAAAGAGACCTGAATTGTTAGGACGTATTGGCTACAACAACATCGTTCCATTCAACTTTATCCAAGATAAGGAATTCCAATACAAAATCTGCAAATCAAAATTAAAACCAGTAATTCGTGGTATCGAAGAAAAGTACAAACTCGACCTTGAGTTTGAAAAGGAAATGGATGCAATCAATTACATTCTTTCAGCAGTAGATTCTGCAAAGGGTGGTCGTGATATCTTAAATGCAATCAACGACAGATTACTTGATCCACTTGCAATGTTCTTATTTGAAAACAAGGATGATCTTCGCTCTTTAAGAGGAAGCAAGATTGTCACTAAGGTAACAAAGGAAGGTTTCTCTTTTGAGTTCTCAGAATAAGTTTAATGTTGCATACATAAAGCTATGCACAAAAACTGAAGGACCATTTAATAGATGCTGCATTTGGTTTCAAGGCTGTAATTTAAACTGCAAAGGTTGCTGCAACAAGGACCTGCAAGCCTTGATTCCTAATCACATCATTGACTTTGATAAGCTTGTCGAAATAGTAAAAGAGGCAAGGGATAATTTTGGAATTGAGGGTGTCACTCTTAGCGGAGGCGAACCTTCACTTCAGAAAGGACTAATCGACTTCAATAAAGCGATACATGACTTAGGCTTAGGAATAATCATGTTTTCTGGAAGAAGCAAAGATGCGTTGAATCCAGAGTTGATAAATTCCGTAGACCTTCTTATCGATGGTCCATTCATTGAATCAGAATTAGATACCGACAGAGTGTTATTAGGCTCTAAAAATAAGAACCTTACATTTATAACAGACAGATATGAATCGGAAGTTGATTATTTTAATAATCCCGTTTCTATTGAAGAGATTACAGCTGAGGATTACATATTCATTAACGGAGATTAGTCATGGACAAGAAAAGAATAGAAAAAGAAATGAGAGAGCTGGAATTAAAGATTCATTATCACTTCAACGATATATCTTGGCTTGCTAAGGCTATGGGCTCTATAAAAATTGAGGTTCCTGGACAAGGCAAGAATGGCTCAGAGTATTCAAATGAAGGTCTTGCAACTGTTGGTGATACGATGCTTAAATCAGTGATTGCAGACCATCTTTATAGAACCAAGAACATTAGAACTAAAGGTGAGATAACAACAGCGAAGAGTGACTTAGAGAATAATTCGACTATGCATAAGATGATGCTTGGCGAAGGTTTGATAGCTTATTCGTACAACGATCTTCATTTTTACAAAGATCCAAATATTCCTGACCATGAGAAAGTCGTATGCAAGGAACATGATCCATATGTTGAAGCGATAGTTGGTGCGGTCTATTATGACTCCAACTACGATACAACAAGAAGATGGATATTAAAATGGTTACTTCCTTTGCTAGAACGCTATAAATAAGGGTGCTAAAATCTTACACGATTTGAAGTAGGGGTGCTAAATTGTATTAAAACATTTCTACTTTGACATATTGAAAGAACGACTTTGATACAATGCTATCAAGGTCTTTTTTTATTATTTAGGGGATTTGAACTACGGTAAAACAAGTGGTTTTATCTGGTTTGAGTCCCTTTTTTGTCGTTTTAAGAGCTGTTTTTAAAGAAAATAAGGAAGAAATCAAGATGATTTTTAAGGTGTAATTACAGCTGAAATATCACGATTACACGATATAGCCACAATTACACGATTAGGGCTACATTTACACGATTACCCCTACGATTACACGATTATGAAAAAACAAAGAATTATGATATAATTTGGGTGAAGGATTGGTGATCATATGAAAAGGATAATTGTGGCATTGCTCATATGCATATTTTCTATTAGTTTGGCATCTTGCAAAAACAAAGCTCAAAGCTCAACCAACGAACCTGGCACAAGCATTAATACCGAAGATAAAAGCAATGAGGATATCAAAGGAGATGAAGAGAACATGAATACCAAGATTACGATGATCGCAAACGGATATTCATTCACTGTTGCACTAGAAAAGAATCAAGCCGTTAATGAATTGTTAGATATGATGGCAAACAAACCGTTAACACTGGAATTAAGCGACTATGGCGGATTCGAGAAGGTTGGTCCATTAGGAACAAACCTAACAAGAGAGGATAAGCAAACTACAACTGAAGCTGGCGACATCGTCTTATATAACGGAAACAATATCGTTGTGTTCTATGGTTCGAATTCCTGGAGTTATACAAGGTTAGGTCATATAGATGATATTACCAATCTTGCATCAGCGTTAGGCGACGGTGACGTGACTATCACATTTAATCTAAAATAGAGTAATTTGGCATGAAATGGAACTTTCCGTTTCATGCTTTTTATTCGCAATGACAACGTCTACGAGGTCACTGACTAAACTTTTCTCTATAACATTTTATAAAATATTTTTGCTCTAAGGGAACTCTTGGTAATAGACCTTGTAGACCTTGCATATTTCATAAAAATATTTGTAACAACTGTAACAAGTGTAACACCATTTCCTATATACGCGTATGCAGGTGCATATTTATTTCTATCTATTCAAGTCAATTTGCCTATATAAGAAATTCACGTTACATTGTTACAACTTGTTACAGGACTGTTCAACCTCCGACTACAACTACAACTTTTTCTATATAGAGCAAATTGGTGTAGATAGATACAAATAATACCCCATACGCAAATAGGTCATATAGGAAAAAGTTGTAGTCTTGTAGTTTTATGAAAATTCTAAAAAATGTTTATAAAATCTCCAACATTTATCTCAAATATTATGTCGATTAAATAGATTTTTTCTCAAAAAAGTGCTATAATATAGGAACAAATACTACAAGACGCAGGCATAAATGAGGTGTAAAGCATGCATAAAAAGATAAGATTAGCTACTGTTTTCAGCGGTATTGGTGCAATTGAGCAAGCATTATTAAGAATGAATGAAAATTATGAGGTTGTTTTTGCATGCGATAATGGCGAAATTGATGTTTCTATTGACAGTGAAAACGAATTAAAAAAGGTTAAGAAGATGCGTACAATTCAAGAAAAGAAGGAATATGCAAATTCTTTTTATAAAAAAACTAGAAGAACAAATTATGTAGAACAAACCTATTTGAATAATTATGGCGATAATCTTAAAAACAACAATTTCTTTTATGACATCAAATTATTAGATGGAACAGATTTTTGCAATCAAGTTGATTTGTTTGTGGGTGGTTCACCTTGCCAAAGTTTTTCCATTGCGGGTGCAAGAGGCGGGTTTGAAGATACAAGAGGTACGCTTTTCTATGATTATGTTAGAACAATAAAAGAAATCGAACCTAAAGTCTTCATCTATGAGAATGTTTACGGAGTTTTAACTCATGATAAAGGGAAAACTTGGGAAATAATGAAAAATGTATTTTCCGAGCTAGGATATTATTTTAAATGGCAAATTTTAAATCCAGTGAATTACGGCATTCCACAAAGTAGAAGACGATTATTTGTTATCGGGTTCAAAGATAAGAATGAGTATGAAAAGTTTTCCTTTCCAGAACCGATTGAATTGAAATTCACAATGCAAGATTTTTTATTAGATAACTGCAAAGAAGGGAATTTTGTTACCGACGAAAAAGGAAATATCGAGTTGATTCCAGGTGGAGAGAAAGTTGAAAGGTTCCTATCTGAAAAATTAGTCAATTATGTAATGTCTCCAGGAACAAAAAACTTTATGCATCCTAACGATACGAAAATTAATTTACCAATAGCCCGAGCAATATTAAAAACCCAAGGAAATACTCATCGTGCAAGCGTAAATAACTATGTTACAACTAACGGAAAAATCAGAGCATTGGAACCTAGAGAATCCTTGAGATTAATGGGTTTTCCAGATTCATTTAAAATAACTGTTTCTCGTGCCCAATCATATAAACAAAGTGGAAATTCTATCGTTGTAGATGTTTTGATGCGAATAACTGAAAATATCATAAAGGCCACAGGAGGATTTGATGATGGAAAGAATTAAACCAAAAAAAGTTAATTACAGAGTTGTTAGCTTATTTTCCGGAATTGGTGGTTTTGATTTAGGATTTATGTATGCTGGCTTTAATCTTATCTGGGCTAATGATTTTGATAAATATGCTTGTGCTACATACAAAGAAAACGTTTCTAAAAATATTGTATGCGGTGATATCCGCGTTGAGAAAGAAAACATCCCAAATCATGATGTATTAATAGGTGGATTCCCATGTCAGCCTTTCAGCACATTGGGTGCCTTAAAAGGATTTGATGATGAAGAAAGGGGAACTCTTTTCTTTGAGATAAAGGATATTATTAAGAAACACAATACAAAAGTTGTTGTCTTAGAAAATGTTAAAAACATCATTAACCATGATCACGGAAACACTTTTAAGAAGATTATTCACGAATTAGAGTCGCTTGGTTTTGTTTGCCATTATCATATTTTTAACAGTGCAGATTACGGAGTTCCTCAAAGAAGAAATAGATGTTACATTGTTGCTTTTAGGGGTGAATATTTTAATGATGGTGATTTCGAATTCCCTAAACCTCAAAAATTAACAATTACTACTCAAGATTTGCTTGATTCAGATGTTGAAGAAAAATATTTCCTAACGAAAAATATCGAAAAGACAATAATGGGGTGCGGAACTAAGAATTATATAGTAAAACCAACTATTGACTTACCTATATCCAAGACGCTTACGGCTACCATGCATAAAATGCATCGAGCTAGTCAAGACAACTATGTTACCGACGATGTTAATTATAAAAAACATTGCAAAGATAATAGGGTTAATATAAGAAAACTAACTCCGAACGAGTGTAGAAAATTGCAAGGTTTTCCTGGAGATTGGAAGCAAGTTGTTTCTGATTGCCAAGCATATAAACAATTTGGTAATGCTGTAACCGTTAATGTCAGCTATGAAGTTGCAAAGTCAGTTATGGCATATATAAAAAAATATAAAAAGAATAATTGGTAGGTGAAGTCTTATGGATTTAGAAATATTAAATGGTAAGTTCTTTATTTCCAATGGGAATGAAAAAAAATATTTATGTGCTAAAGAAATCGCACAATGCATTAATACAGGCTCGTTTCAAGATGCACCTATAGAGAATAAGAATTCATTTCGCTGTTCTAAGATCGGATTGAACGTAAAACCTATTTTTACGATGGTTGAGAGCAGTGTGGAAATTCAGCTTTGTGCAATCAAAGGGGCTAACTCTTTTGAAATATCAAAAAACGAAAATAAGTTTTGCGATTACATTTTGATTGAAAAGACTGTGTATTTTTTGTCTGGGACATTCTCACTAATCAATGATTATATTTCAGAAAATCACATATTAGTCGAAGAAAAAATATCTTATGTAGATTTTATGAATTTTTGTAAATTTTTGAAAGTTAATGACATTCTTTATGAGGAAGAGGTTGTTGGCGTTTCAAAAAATTCTAAAGAGTTTGAAAAAGACGACAATTTAAAGGCGGATTTATTTGAATATCAAAAAAACGGATCCACATGGCTTGAATTTATGTCTCGCAACGACTGCGGATGCATTTTAGCTGATGAAATGGGATTAGGTAAAACTCTACAAATTATTGCTTTGTTTGGTAAAAACAAGAAAGAGAATCCACAATCCATTTATTTAGTAATTGCACCAATTTCATTGTTAGAAAATTGGAAACGAGAAATAAATAAATTTTATCCTTCTTTAAAAGTGTTGATTCATCACGGACGACTAAGAACTGGATTATATAAAGATTTAGAGAATTATGACGTTATTGTTACTTCTTACTCAAATCTTCATTCTGATTTATCAATGTTCAATATGATTAATTGGGATATTGTTGTTCTTGATGAAGCACAAAACATCAAGAATCCATATTCAAATAGAAGCAAGGATGCTAAAAAAATCAAAAAGCGTATAGGAATTGCAGTAACAGGAACTCCTTTTGAAAATCATATGACTGACTTGTGGTCTATTATTGATTTTGTAATTCCTGGATACGTTGGAACATTATCACAATACGAAAATATGTATGAGGATACATACGAAGCGGCCTTACAAATAGAAAAAGTACTTTCTCCGATTATGATAAGAAGAAGAGTAAAAGAAGTCGCAAAGGATCTTCCTGAGAGAATTGATATTCCACATCCTATATTAATGACTGAAGATGAAGCTTCATATTATGAAAAAGGAAGAACTGAGTGCAATGCATTAGAAAAAATGCAAGATATAGCAATTGATACAATTCAAAAGTTGAGAATGTTTTGCACTCACCCAATTGTGTATGGTGCTCCTATCGATCCTTCTCTGATAAAAGAAGTTAGCAATAAATACTCTTTGCTATGCGACTTAGTTGAAGAAATTGTATCGAATGAAGAAAAAATTATTATTTTTACATCATTTAACAAAATGAGTGAGTTAATGGTAAGCGATTTAAAAAATAGGTTCGGTGTACCGGTTGATTCTATAAACGGAAGCACTCCTATCGAGGATAGGCAAAATAAAATAGACTCATTCACTAATATTGTCGGAAGTGCAATTCTAGTGTTAAATCCTCACGCTGCAGGTGCGGGGTTAAATATTACTGCAGCAAATCATGTAATACACTATAATTTAGAATGGAACCCAGCAATTGAAGACCAAGCATCAGCTAGAGCTTATAGACGTGGTCAGCAAAAAACGGTGTTTGTACACCGATTATTCTACGCTAATACAATAGATGAAGTTATCAATGATAGAATTCAATTTAAAAGAGAACTATCAGAGACTGCCGTAGTCGGTAATGTCGGAAGCGACAAAGACAAAAAAGATTTAATTCGAGCATTATCGTTATCACCTATAGGAGGAAAATCAAATGTATAGTATTAAAGTTTTTAAAGTTTTAACTAGAAATGACACCGGGGAAACACACTCTCATCAATCTGGCATAACTATTCCGAAGAAAGTTGCTGACACAGGAATTTTTCCGAATCTAGGTGTTGACGTTCTAAACCCTCGTGAAAATGTTTTATTCTTCGACGAAAACAAGATGGGATGGGAATTTCAATATATCTACTACAACGATGTTTTCTTTGGAAAACCAAAGGAAAAAGCCCATAACGAGCACAGACTTACGTGTGTTAGAAAATACATACAAGAAAACAACATTAAATCAGGGGATTCTATTTGGTTTTCGATAGATGATAACGGAATTAGGCATATAGGATTTATTAAACAAGAAAAAGAAGAAAAGAATGAACCAAAGAAAATTGTCCTTGGTTCTGGATGGCATTGCGTAAAAATTTAGGAGGAATTGAGTATGTTAGATGATAAGCAAATTGAAGAAATAATTTTAGAACCAGATCCTGCGAGAGTAATGGAAGGACTTAGAGATACTGGTTATGACTTTAATACCGCAATGGCGGATTTGGTTGACAACTCTATTGCTGCTAAAGCAACAGTTATTAAGGTTAAAATCGATTTAAGTCCATCTCAAGAAATTTCTGTGTACATTGCTGATAATGGTCACGGAATGGATATGAGTGGATTAAAAAATGCTATGAAATATGGTTCTGCAAAGCGAGATGATCCTAGTAGTTTGGGAAAATTTGGTCTTGGTTTGAAAACAGCATCTACAGCTTTCTGTAGAAGTTTATCTTTATTATCAAAAACCAAGGATTCAAATTATCATAAGGTTCAATGGGATTTGGATGAGATTTGCAAAATCAATAAATGGAAGTTATTACAACCAGAATTAGATCAAGATGAAATCGATATCTTGGAAGATGTTTCTGGCGGTGGTAGTGGAACATTGGTAATTTGGGAAAAAGTTGATAGATTGATGAAATCATATTCTCAAACAAAAGCCTTAAATAAAGCGTTCCAAAAAATAGTAAATGGAGTCAAACAACATTTTGCTATGGTTTATCAGAGATATATTGATACATCTTTTGAAGGTACACAACATATCACTATTTATATTAATGATGAAATTGTAAAGCCATGGGACCCATTCTGCGAAGCTGAACCAAAAAGCCAACAATTAGCAAAAGAAAAAATAGAAGTTGAATTACCTAATGGCGATAAGACATTTTTTGAAATTGAAGCATGGCTATTGCCAAGAAAAGATGAATTTTCAAGCCCAACAGCTAAGTCAGAAGCTAAAGTTAGTAACGACATGGAAGGTTTTTATGTCTATCGTGAAAACCGTTTGATACATTATGGTGGCTGGCTTGGAATGTTTATAAGCGACCCGCATATTTCTTTATTGCGTGTTAAGTTTTCGTTTGACCACACTTTGGACGATGCTTTCAATGTTGATATTAAGAAATCAAGAATTTTGCTTAATGAAGATATTTACGAATATCTAAAGGATCAGTTCATTCCTTCTCCTAGAAGAGTTGCAGAAGATATATACAGAAAAGGTCAAACGTCTGCAATCCAAAAAAGTTCTGGAGGTGCACACGAAGCATCAAATCAAAATATAGATTCAAAAGCATCAGCAGTTCAAGCAGCAAAAGTAGATGTCATTGATGCAAATACAGGAAAAGTCCAAGTCACAAATTCTCAAGGAAGCTTTACGGGTGTAATTAAAATTCAAGCCTCATCAAAGCCAGGACAAACTCGTGTAATACCAGTTGATACTATTGAGAGTGGCATGCTATGGGAACCGACAATTGTAGAGGGAAAACACGCTGTTTCTATCAATCAATCACACCCATATTATTCAAAAGTTTATGCTCCTGTGTTAGATAACTCAGTATTAATTACTGGTATGGATGCATTGCTATGGGCTTTAGCTGAAGCTGAAATGGCGACATATAACGAAGATACAAAAGAACAATATGAAGATATGAGAGTTCAAGTATCTAGAATTCTTAAAAAATTAGTAAACGATTTACCTGATCCAAAGACTGATGAAGAAGAGTAGTAGAAAGAGAGGTGTATTATTATGAATTTAAAGCATTTGTTGAAAGACGGCTTAGAATCAACATTTAGATTTCAATTTAATATTTCTGATAATACATCACCTTCTTTAACGTCCTATGTGATAACTTTGAATAATTCAGAGCAAGATTGTTTCTATATTAAGGTAGAAATAAAAGATGATACTAGATTAACGATTTACGCTGAGCCTGAAAAGTATGGTGCAAATTTCTTGCAACTAATGAATTCGTCTGATGGTGAAAAAAGAAAATTATTTGTAAAATATTGGGAAACAATTTCTTTAAAAAATAACAAAATAAATGTAAGAATTAATGAACTTCCCTATACAATAGAAAGTTTTTTGAGTGATTCCAGCGATTGGTCAAAATTTAATATTAGATTTACAAAGTCACCTTTTTATGAAAATGATTCTGATAAAGAAAGCATTATAGTGTCATATACCGTATTAATATGTAGCATGATGCTTTCATTAATAGATTACAAAGTCGAAGGTTATGAAGAAGGTAATGTGATAGAAGTGGCAAGCAAAAAATATGAGCGAAATCCAATTAATAGAGAATTGTGCTTGTATGCAAAGGGCTATACATGCTCTTGCTGCGGATTTAATTTTAAAAATACTTATGGGAAAATTGGAGAGAACTTTATAGAAGTTCACCATATTGTTCCAGTCTCTAAGATGGGACCTCATTACATAGTTGATCCAATAAATGATTTGACTCCATTATGTTCAAATTGCCATTCTATGATTCATAAAAAGAACCCTCCTTATACGGTAGATGAGTTAAAAGCAATAATGGAGGATCAGAAAAATGGAAATTAAAGAAATCAAAGAAAGATTGTCGTTAATAGAAAAGATAGCGGAAAAATATGACTATAAGTTTGAAGAGGTTAATGATTATGTCGCATTAGACGGAAAGCTATGTATATTCCCATTTTTTGACGAGACTAGTTCATCTTTGAAAGACGTAAGGCTATATCAAAATTATTCTAAGATTATTGCTATAAGCGATAACGACTCAGAAGAATCTTACGGTGTTATTAACATCATCTCAAAAGCAACAATTAAGAAAATAATTGATGCAAATGAGGGCACTCTCAATGACGGCTTTTTAGCATATTTAAACAATGATTATAAAAACCTATTTTTTAAACAAGCAATTTCATTACAAAATGAAAAGGCTGATGTTAAATCAAAAGAAAAAGGTACTCATAAGCTTGAAAAAGGTATTAATGTTAATCCACTAGAATCCACATATGAAGAGGTTGGAAAGCATGTTTATTTCTCAAAAGAATCTAATCAGTATGTGCTCTTGCTAGAATCAAAATCATACGATAAGAGAAAATATAAGAATCATGGTATAAGTTCTCAAAATCAATTATTACTGCTGCAGAATTCATGAGTCAGTTTGAAAATATAGATGATTTCAGAAACTTTGTAGGATGCTTCTCATATAACGATTTAACCAAAGTGTCTTTACCAATGTTAATGGAACATGAATTATCAGGCCTAGGGTTTGCGCTGTGCTGTGATTTCTTGAAGGAATTAGGCTTTTATGATTATTGCAAACCAGATGTGCATATGATCGAGGTTTTCAATGAAACTGGATTAAGCAAGGCTAATGCATACGATGTGTTTAAATGTATTGTCAAAGCAGCAAGAGAAGAAAATATGACTCCTTATAAGCTCGACAAGATTATTTGGTTGATATGCAGTGGGAGATATTACAGAGACAATATAATTACAAAAAGTTATAAAAAAGAGTTCATAGAGTATCTAAAAGATAATTTTTATGAATAAATAGTGACGAAAATAATAAAAATCACGTTTAATGGTAAGGAGGGGTAAAGAATGGATGGAGTGAAAGTTTATGAAGAAACACTATTAAATAACGGCCTTAGAAAAATGAAAAATCTAAGAGATGGTATGAATGAAACTATAAGTGGATTCAATAATAATATCGTTTGCGATTATTCAGTTATTGCGGGTGTCAACGATGATTCTTATCTCTTTGTGATGAAGCAGGTGGAAGAATTAAATGTTGAAGTCATAGAAAACACAATTATTAAGCTTCTTAACTTATATGAAATCAAATACAAAAACCTTCTTATCCCATGGAAAAATATAAGGATATCATCTAAATCAAAAGAACCGATTTTTCTTGATAGAGAAAATGAAAAAAATGTGTTTCTGTTAGTTTGCAGCGATACTCTCTTTATTTTTAAAAAATATGGAATGCAAAACTACTTAAATCAAGAATTGCTGAAAGAAATTAAAAACAGGAGTGGAATAAAGAACCATAAATATATTGCACTGATCGAGGGAAATGCCTATTCGGATATTTTGAATCACAATGATGATGTTAATGACGAATCTCGTGGAACAAACTGCTTTTCGTTAAAATACTTTTTTGATTTGGTTTTTGGAAAAGGGGAATATCCTTTATTCAAGTCGTACTTTAATAAGTATTCCGACCTTGTAAAAGAGTACTTTGGTATTGCTGTTGTCAAAACATTACATCCAAACACCTTGTTTTCCTATAAAGATGATTTAAGAAAGAAATTAAAAGAATTCGATTATAGAAAATATGAGAGCAGATTTAGCGAACATCATATAAGTGATGATCAACTGAAGTTATTACACCAGCAGTTCATTGACGAGAAGTATTATGAATTGTTGATTGGAAATAGCGAGTTTGCAAGGTGTTTTCTTACATCCGATTGGTTATACAGTTCATTTGGCAATCTAGCCGGTTCGATAGACCTTACTGCAATTTCTATGGGTTATTATAAAGCTCTAGAACAATTCATGTTTGAAATGATATCAATGTACACAATTGATAAAGGCTATCAGGATAGAAAAATCACCTTTCCAAAGAGGCTAGTTCCGCTTACAGATGACTTGATTAGGGATGACAAAAAGTCATTTACATTCGGACCAATGGCTAAATTCCTTACAAGCAGCTTTAACAAAGATATCATTAGAGATGGTATAGAAGAAGAAACGGTATTATTTGGATATGATGTGATAAATAACATTAAAGAGCAGCGTAATGGATTCTTCCATAAGGACAATATCACAGATTGGGAAAAGATCGAAAATGATAGAGTACTTGCATTTACTTCATTTTTTATCCTTTTGAGTCTATTTAAATTTCCTCCAGCCTGTAACTTGTCGCCTTCGAACTATTCAAGAGATGATTTTGAATTGATATGCGAACACTTCGATAATCTCGCACGAAACTTTGATCCATTAGAATTACCGATCATTTATATTAATACAGAAGACAGCTATAACTTCTATCTTGTTGATCCTGATCCAAGCAGAAATTTTGCTGAAGATGGCCAAATAGAATATTCGGGTTTATATATCCACAGTCTAAGTGATAATGGAATTAAGAAAATGAGAATTAATTCCGATGAAATGAAAAAACTTACTATCCGTCAGGGGAGATTGAAAATAAGTAAAGATTTACCAATTACAATAAGGCCAACAGGTCCTGAAAATATGATAGTAGATCATGGAAGGTTTGTTTTTAGCAAAAAGTAATCTCGCATAATTTACATGTGCCTTAATGAGTGAGTCCCACACTCTCATTCATAAGGAGGCCTCATATGAGATTACGTAGATTAATACCAACTTTATGCGCTTGCCTTGTATTTGTTGGAGCATTGTCTTCATGTGGTAATAAAGAAACAACAGAAAAAATAGTTCCAGACTACGTCAATGCTGAACTGTTTGAATCTGCTCTTAATGCTGGTGAAGATACGATAGGCAAGACAGTTTGCTTCGTTGCAGACACTATAAAACCAGATTCAGCTTTTGGATTTAACATCTGGGCTGGCGAACACCTAAACTTTATTTCAGAAACAAATCCTGGAGTGAAAGAAGGAGATAATCTGACCGTAACGGTTGGTGAGGTAGAGAACTTTTTAGGTTCCTGGCTCATAAAATATGATCTTATTTATATAGATTAGAAAAAAGGCAGTGGTTATGGGACGCCACTGTCTGGAATTTATATAAAAAATTTGATATAATATATGCAGGACGTGCAGCTGGAATCCCCAAAGGACCTTTGAGTCTAGAAAGGAGGATTGACATGAATTTATCTGTTTTTTTAAACTCTAAATTCGCAGTTGCATTAGTGCTTGTCATTCCTGCAGTTATCTTAGCTGCTAAGATGCCTGTTAAGGATGCAACTGAGGCTTTCAATCGTATGATTGATGCTTCTAAGAATCAGTTCAAGGCTGTTGAAGCTAAGGACTAATTCTGCGAGTCCTAGCACGTAATCTTATAGGTTATGTGCTTTTTTATTTTAGAAAAGGTTGAAATGATTCGAAAAGAAAAAGATAAATATCCAGAAATCTATGGTTACAAAAGCCCGGAAGATATACCTAAGAATGAAGATGGAAGCGAAACGTATTATCTAAGCTTTGTAGATGCGGATAGGGAAATAAGATATGCAGCCGTAAGTAAGGAACTATTCATATGGAGTAGGAATTATGAAAGAAATATCAGAAGAAAGAGAGATATTGAAACTAGGTGCTTCGTGCCTAGCACACGTACTCATTTAAAACGATGTCTTGAGGATTGCTCTAATTGCCCATACGGATACACTACAAGGCAGAACTTCGTTTCTTCAATCGATTATTTGTATGACAACTACGAGATGGAATATCCGTCAGACGAACCAACTCCTGAAGAAGTTTATCGACAAAGCGAGCTGATGAAAGCATTACATAATTCGTTGAATAAACTATCGCCTACCCAAAGAAGAATCATAGAACTATCGTATTTCGAAGGATTAAGTGATGCTGAAATAGGAAAGATCATAGGAATGAAAAGGTCAACAGTTCAAATAAGAAGATCGTACGCTCTTGAAGAACTCAGAAATATGCTAAAAGCTTATGTGTGAGGTGACTAGGGTAGATTTATTGACAAAACACGGATTCGGATGGTATAATAATTGCGTCGAAGATAGATGGCTTTGCAGACCTAAAAATCGGGACATAAAACAAATTCATTTACTTCAAGCTGCGTGCGGCCTGTGTAAATGCGGATGGATTATGTAAACATTTTTACAAAGTTAAGGCCTTCAATGGAGACGACTCTTTTAAATGGGGAGTAGTGTATCCATAGTGTGGGCCTTTTATTTATCTTCCTGACAAAAAGACGTAACAGGAGGATTTTAAGATGAGAGATTACAATTACGACGAACAAGACGAAATCGAAGACTTAATCGGTTATCAGTTCAGAAACAGCGAACTTTTAGTTCAGGCTTTTACAAGACGCTCATATTCGGAAGAACATGGCGGATTAAACAATGAGGAACTCGAGTTCATAGGAGACAGCATCCTTAACATGATGACCGTTAAGGCGTTCTATGACAACTATGGTTGCTATTCATGGAATGACGATGACTGCGATTCGAGCGACGAAGGATGCGATGGCTTTTATTTTGACGGCCAAAATGAAGGATCGCTATCCAAGAAGAAAGCGAAGATAGTAAGCAAGAAATCATTAGCTGAGGCAATAGACAGGTTAGACATCGCACAATACCTTAGGATGGGTGAGGGCGACATCAAGAACCACATGGAAAATGAGCCATCGGTTAAAGAGGATTTATTCGAAGCAATCATAGGCGCTATTGCAGTTGATTCGGGTTGGGATTATGCCTGCTTGGAAAACTCAGTTGACCTCATGCTCAGCTTAGGTTATAGGCTTCAAACTGAACACGATGACGGAGTCGATTACGTGGCTTTGGTTCAACAATGGAGTCAAAAGAATAATGGCTACCCACCAACATATGAATTCATGCACTTAGACAACGGCAATTTCAGATGTCTTATCAATTTCACTATAAACGGGAATTTAAGAAACTTCAAAGGCGATGGCTACAGCAAGCAAATTGCCAGATATGAATGTGCTAGAAACGTCTACAAATATCTATATGAGAATAACTTGCTATGGACTATCAACGACGAATTACCGGATGAAATAAATATGGATAACGCAATCAACGTCCTTCAAGAGCTAGCTCAGAAAGGATATCAGGACATGCCAATCTATAGAGAATCAGAGAAGGCAATGCTTTATGATGATGGCTCATATAGATGGGAATGCGAGTGCATAGTTCCTAATAAAGGAATAAGAACTGCAGCGAATTCAACAGTTAAGAAAAATGCAAAGAAGTATGCCGCATACCTAGCACTTTGCGAAGAATTCGATCTTTATAACGAATACGAAGATTAATAAAAAAGCATAGCTCATATGGTCTGATGGGCGATTATGCTATAAATAAGGGTGCTAAAAAGGTGCTAAAATCTTACACGATTTGAAGTAGGGGTGCTAAATTGTATTAAAACATTTCTACTTTGACACAACAATTGAAATAAGCCTTAGTTCGAACTAACGACTA
The DNA here is from genome assembly GCA_024399115.1 of Bacilli bacterium. Taxonomy (GTDB): domain Bacteria; phylum Bacillota_I; class Bacilli_A; order RFN20; family CAG-826; genus RGIG9670. Next base: position 91,298 of record JAKSHZ010000004.1, on the reverse strand, counting down.
AGTCTTTTTTATATAAAAACCGCCATTACAACAAGGCAATAGCGGTCAACTATGTAATTTTTGTGTTTAGTTGTTGTATAAGCTTAATTCTGTCACTGTTTTAACTGCGATTTTGAATAATTCTTTTTCTTCTTTTGTTAAACCTTTTCTATCAACAAACTCAATTTCAATTTGAGCGGCGTATTCGCCAATGTCATCAATGTTGTCATCATTAAGTTCATTCAAGTTTAAAGCTGTCATAATTGTGTTTTCTATAAAATAGATTACATCATCGGAAAATTCATATTCATATTTTAAATTGACTGTCACTATTTCTTTCCTCCTTTTAAAAATTTGTTCATTAGTCTAGTGTGATATCTCCAAGTAGTGTTTATGTGTTTTGTTCTTGGATTGATTGCCACAACGGTTTTGTTCCTAGAATATCTTAGATATGATGGTCTACCTTTTTTATTATATCGTATTTGTGAAGTATGTAGAGGCTTATGTGTTAGATTGTATCTCATCGCTGATTTAGTAACTCCACGAGATCTCATCCTTTTAATTGCATGATTTCCAACTTTATATCCACTTACTCTATAAGACTTTCTAGGGAAATACGCTTTCATATAAGAATTCCTCCTTTCGGTCTTATTATCATTGTTTAAGATATAATTGAAAATATTGAATAATTAATAAAAATTGAAATACAAAATGGCAACAATTACTTAGTAAAATTTTATATTGAAATAATTTTATTCATTTTTTGCAATACAAAATGTATTATATTAATATGTTAAAATCCAGTTTATTAGAAGGCGGTTCAACAAATATACGCTTATCCTCTTCAGCTTACGATATTCTAATTGAAGATTGCTTTAAATATGGCTTTATTAAAAATAACAAACCCAATATTTCTTATATAATTAGCAAGCTAGCTAAAGAACTAACTGAATATCGTGCAGATTTACATGAAGAACTTTTGAAAAATAATAGCAACAACGAGGCGACTGTTAGAAATATTGAAAGTAATATTTTTAACATATATCACAAAAAACTAAATTATATTTGCGATGACACATATGTCGATGTTGGGTATCGAGTAAGCAAAGAGTTTATGCCTTATATAAAAAATATATTTTATGAGGCTTTAGAAAAATTCGATATGGATTTTGCTTCCTATATACGATCAATTATTCATGAATATTGTTCGAGGGCCAATCCACAAAGAGAGCTATTTTTATATTATTCTCTTGTTAAGAAAGTAAAAGATGCTATCAAACAAGAGCGAATTGTAAATATTGTAAATGAAGGGATACAAGACGAATTACTAGTAGTGGCTATCGAACAAGACAATTATGGGTTCAACTATCTTCTTGGATTGACTGCTAATAGAGAAATGAGCTTGTTTTTGCCTCTTAATAAGACGGAAAGATTGGCATTAACAAAACACAAAATGGAACTCAATAATGATGATTTCAATAAAATTTTGTCAAATTTTTCAAGTTTCATCGAGGAGAAAGAATGATGTTTGGCTCAAATCGTTATAAGATTGCAAAAAGGCAAAAAATGCCTTCTTCAAAAGGATGCAAAAAATACTCTTCATCACGCAAAGGAACTTATATTCAAAATACAAGAAGAAGTTTTAAATAATTTATAGGACGTATACATTTGTATTATTTCTATAGCCCTTTTCCAATTAAAATGAATATGTTCCCAAAAATTGAACTAGAAATTGGTACAAAAGACGGGGGCTTTTTTGTGAAAACAGCTATCGATTTCAGTTGTCCTAATTTTGTGGACAACTGAAAATGTTTATGCTATCATATATATATGATAAAGCATTCAATAAGATATTTTAATAACCAAGAAATCAGAGCTGTTTGGGATAATGATAAATCAATTTGGTGGTATTCAGCTATTGATTTTATTCGCGTTTTAACTGGTCCTAATTCTCCTCGTCGATACTGGAACAATGTTAAAGTAAGAAATCCTGAGTTGTCTCAATTTTGTGGACAACTGAAATTATATGCTTCTGATGGTAAAAAATACCTATCAGATGTCATTAATGAAAACGGGGTCAAATTATTACTTACGATTATTCCTTCAAAATATAAAAAAGAAATTCAAGATTGGATTCAAGGGATGCTCGATCCTATCGATGAGCAAAGCAAAAAGAAAGCATACCAACTTTATAAAACAAAATTGATTTCGGATGATGAGATTGGAAAAACTATTTCTTTGCAAAAGATTCATGCTTTTTTATTCGAGGGTCTTTATCCTTTTGCAGGACAAGTAAGAACATTAACTATCTCAAAAGGTGGATTTATGTTTGCGAATGGAGATTTTTTGCCTCAAATACTCCCTAGTATTGACAAAATGGTAGAAGACACATTTGATCATATTGTTGAAAAATATGTTGAAATGAATATTGCGCATCCTTTTATGGAAGGAAACGGAAGAGCAACTCGTATCTGGTTAGATTTAATCTTTATCAAAAATATGAAGAAGTGTGTTGATTGGTCACTTATTGATAAAAATGATTATTTTGCCGCAATGAAAGAAAGTCACATTAATGATAGTAAGATCAAAAAACTTCTTTATGGTGCATTAACAAATGATATCGATAATAGAGAATTATTCATGAAAGGCATTGACACTTCTTATTATTATGAGGAAGTTTAATAAGCATTCTGAAAAGTAGTGTATACAACTATGAAAAATCTATTTATAGTCTGCTAAGGCGTATACATTTGTATTATTTCTATAGCTCTTTTTCGAAAAGCAAGTTTGACAAATGCAGAGTATCTTATGCCAAATATGTTATTGAAATAACTGGAATGGTAATAGTGGCAGTTATAAGATTTCTGGACAAAACCGCTGATTTTTTTGCTTTCAAATTCAATTTTTAGCATATACAAGCTGTTTTGATTCTCAATATAGTGAATTTCATTTATAATGTTTTAAGAAATTTCTAAAGGGGAGAAAATTATGTCGGATTTATTAATAAAGGCAAAACAACTCATGAACGAAACAGGTTGCTCATTACCTGAAGCCGCTCAAGCTTTAAGAGAAGCTAATGAAGATTACGATTTAGCTATGGCTTTAATTAATGACAAAAAAGGCGCTGCTCCAGCTCCTAGCGTTAATAAACCCGCTAGTGCTCCACAAGTGCAACAAGCTCCTCAACCAACATATAATAATCAACCTTATCAACCAAGAGCAGTTAATCCTGCTAATGTTGAGTTTAAGGTTCCATTGGTTGGAAATTACATTACAATTGCATTAGGTGTTTTCTTGCTATTAGGTGGAATCGTTCTTTTCTTTTTAATGAATGCAATGGCTGCAGATTATGATACAACAATTCTTGAAGTTCTCAGTGGCCATGGACCTCTATATGGATCAGATATTATTTTTTCCATACTCCCAACGATGATTGCTCTAATACTTTTTGGTATCATGTCTATCATTTTCCCAATTGTTGCGATTAAAAACTATAAACGTAGCATCGACACTTTAAAAGAAATTAAAGCTCAATTTCCAGATGTTCTTGATCCTATTATTTTTGCTGTCTATAGAATTAGTAAAAAGGACAAAGAAAAAACTATCGCTATGCTTCGCTCAAAATCTGGTGTCCTTAATGCAAAGTTCAATAACTTCAATAATAAAGATGTTGGAAACATTGTCGGAGTATTTTTCTTACTCATATTAGCGGTTGCAGGATGGTGTATAGCTGCATTTACATATGATCCTGAAGTTAACCAAAATTTTGAAGTCCCTCAAATTGTCGGTGTTATTGTTGCATTCATCTTTTTAATTGCTGGTGTCGTATTCATGATTAAAACTGTTAAGAACGCAAAGAGCCAAGCAGCAAAAGGATACACATTATTTTTTTGGTCTTGCTATGATCGCTACTGGTGCTGCAGTTCCTGCTGTTAATGGTGAAAAATACGCTACTTTCGTCGGTACACTTCTTGGTTATATCCTTGGTATCTTTGTTGTCATAATTATCCTTGGTGCTTTATTTGGCAGTAAAGGACATTCTAGTGGTGGAAGATCTCCAATTAGAGGTGGCGTCAGAGGCGGAACAAGTTATAATTCATATCCAGAAAACTCTTATGACTCAAATGAAGAAGATTTGAGAGGGGCAATGAGAGGAACTTCTTTAAGAAACAAACATGGTGACTATGCTGGTAAGGTTGACGATGATGGCTATATGTACGATGAGCATGGAAATCATGCTGGACGTATCGAAAAAGACGGCTATATGTACGACGAACACGGTCACAATACTGGTCGAATTGATAAAGACGGCTATATGTACGACGAACACGGTCACAATACTGGTCGAATTGATAAAGATGGCTATATGTACGATGAACACGGAAACTTTATCGGAAGAAATGATAAATAATTGGCAATTTTCATCTTTTCTAAATTAGAATAAACACTAATTAAATTAATTTAATTATATATAGACTTATAAGCGCTTCGCATATTACAATATTTGAGTGGTAATTTTATGAAAACATTGATAATGTGCACAGCAATCCCAGCAAGTGGAAAATCCACCTGGGCACGAATCTATGCAAAAGAGCATAAAGATGTTTTCATTATTTCCAGTGACGAGATTAGATTCGAGCTCACTGGTTGTTACACAGATAGAAGTAAACAACCTGAGGTTTGGAAGGTTTTTTCTGATCGAATTCATGAATATGGCGAGAAAGAAAACGCCACTGTTATTCTTGATGCATTGAATGATACTAATGAGATTAGAAAAAAGTACGTAGTTGAGAATCCTGAATTCGATAAATACGTATTAGTTACATTCCCTGGTGTTGTTGATCGCTCAATTAAACTTAATAGTGAGCGAGTTGGTGGCAAAAAAGTTCCTGAAGAGGTTATGATTAACCTAGTTAAGAAATTTGAAGAACCAACAGAAGAAATCAAATCTCTTTTTGATGAGGTTTGGGAGATTCGTTGGAAAGAAAGCATGTATAGGAGGTAGGTCTAATGAAATACGATGTAATTATTGTCGGTGCTGGACCTTGCGGTTATTTCTCAGCTTATGAGTTACTTGAGAAAAACCCTAATTTAAAAGTTTTACTTATTGATAAGGGAAATCCAATTGAAAGAAGAAGATGCCCTGTCTTAGAACACAAACTCGAAAAATGTCCAGTTAATCCAAAAGGATATAACGAATGTTATCCAGCATGTTCAATCACTAATGGATTTGGTGGCGCAGGTGCTTATTCAGATGGTAAATTCAATATCACAACCGAATTTGGTGGATGGTTACAAGACTATATTGATAAAGACGATCTCTTAAAACTTATTAAATATATTGATGAAATTAACTTAAAGTACGGCGCTACTGAAGTTATTACAAATCCTGAAACTGAAAAAGTTCACGAAATCGAAAGAAAAGCAATGTCTGTCGGTCTTAAATTATTAAGAAGTAAGGTCAGACACTTAGGTACTGAAGAAAACCTCAAGATCTTAACTAGAATCAGCAATGATTTAGCTAAGAAGATTGAAATGAGATTCGGCACAGCAGTTAAAGATATCGTCGTTGAAGACGGACAAGTTCGCGGTGTTATCATGCCAGATGGAAGCATAATCGAAGCTGATTATGTCTTATTAGGCGTTGGTAGAGAAGGTAGCGAATGGCTTACTGAAGTCTTCGATAGACATGGCGTTGCTATGAAACAAAACTGCGTTGATATCGGTGTCCGTGTTGAATGTCCAAACATGATCATGGAAGAAATCAACCAAAATCTTTACGAAGGTAAGTTCTTATATAAGACATCAAATGGTTCAGTTGTTAGAACATTCTGTTCGAACCCTGGTGGACACGTCGTTATGGAAAACTATGAAGGCGTTGTTAACGTTAATGGACACTCATATAGCGATCCAAAACTCTTAAGTGAAAATACTAACTTCGCATTATTAGTTACTCATCACTTCGAAGAACCATTCAAGAAACCAAATGAATACGCATTAAAAGTTTCATCATTAGCTAACCAATTAGCTTGCGGTTCAGTTCTTGTTCAAAGATTCGGTGATTTATTAAAAGGTAGAAGATCAACTGAAAAGAGAATTAAAGAAGGCTTCGTTAGACCAACATTAAAAGAAGCTGTTCCTGGTGACTTAGCATTATGTATGCCACAAAAGACACTTCAATCAATCATTGAAATGATTAGAGCATTAGACTACATCACTCCAGGTATTGCTACAGAACATACATTACTTTATGGTATTGAAGCTAAATATTATAGTGCTCACCCAGAAATTGACGACAAACTTGAAGTTAAAGCTATCAAAAACTTATACGTCGGTGGTGATGGTGCTGGCTTAACTAGAGGATTAGCTCAAGCTGGTGCTTCAGGCGTTTATGTCGCAAGAAATATCTTAGATAAAAAAGGAGAATAATATGAGATACGTAGGTGTTACATCAAGAGGAATTAGATTACCAATCCTTAAAACTGGTGATGATTTAGTTTATAACGTTGTTGATTCTCTTATGAAAGCAAGTAAATCAGAAGGTTTTAGCTTCCATGATAAAGACGTTATCGCAATTACAGAATCAATCGTCGCAAGAACTCAAGGAAACTACTGCACAACTTCTGATATCGGTTCAGATGTTAAAGCAAAAACTGGCGGAGAAACTGTCGGTGTTGTCTTCCCAATTCTTTCTAGAAATAGATTCTCAATCCTCTTAAAGGGTATCGCAAAAGGATGTAAGAAAATCGTTTTAGTTCTTTCTTACCCAAGAGATGAAGTTGGTAACGCATTATTAACAGATGATCAAATCTATGAAAGTGGTGTTAACCCATATACAGACGTTCTCTCATTAAAACAATATAGAGAAATTTTCGGAACTCGTGTTCACGAATTCACAGGTGTCGATTATATCGACTACTACGTTGAATTAGTTAAATCAGTCGGTTGTGATATCGAAGTTATCTTCGCTAATCACGCTGATGCAGTTCTTAACTACACAAAAACAGTTATTACAGCTGATATCCACACAAGAGCATCTTCAAAGAGATTATTAAAAGCTAAAGGTGCTGAATGTGTTTTAGGCTTAGATGACATTATGACTTCTTCAATTAATGGTTCTGGCTACAACAAAGACTATGGTCTTTTAGGTAGTAACAAATCAACTGATGAAATCGTCAAATTATTCCCAAGAGACGCTCAAGGATTAGTTGAAGAAATTCAAAAAGAAATGAAAGACTTAACAGGAAAAGATGTTGAAGTCATGGTTTATGGCGATGGCGCTTTCAAAGATCCTCAAGGTAAGATTTGGGAATTAGCTGATCCAGTTGTTTCTCCATTCCATACAGCTGGTTTAGTCGGTACTCCAAACGAATTAAAATTAAAATACTTAGCAGACAACGATTATAAAGATCTCCAAGGAGATGCTTTAGTTGAAGCTGCTAAAAAATCTATTAAAGCTAAAGGTTCTAACTTAGTTGGAAACATGGCTTCTCAAGGCACTACACCAAGACAATTAACTGATCTCTTAGGTTCATTATGTGACTTAACATCAGGTTCTGGTGATAAAGGTACTCCAGTTATTTTAGTACAAGGTTACTTCGACAACTATGCAAACGACTAAACCATTCGATAACGATTTATATTTAAAGATCCAAACAGACAATATTACAAAACGTATTGCCTCTTTTGGTGGTAAATTATATCTCGAATTCGGTGGCAAACTCTTTGATGACTATCATGCATCAAGAGTTCTTCCAGGTTTCCAACCAGATAGTAAACTTAAAGTTTTATTATCTATGAAGGATAAAGCTGAGATTGTTTTCGCTATCAATTCAAGACACATTATCGCAAATAAAGTTAGAGCAGACTCAGGCATTTCGTATACATCAGAAGTTGAGAGACTTATCGACGCTTATACTGATTGTGGCCTTTATGTCGGTGGAGTTGTTTTCTCATTCTACGAAAATAATCCTGCAGTTAATACATTCATTAGAAAACTTAATAAATCAGGTTTTAAAACATACAAACATTATGCAATTGAAGGTTATCCACAAAATACTCAAAATGTATTCGGAGATCATGGATTTATTCATAACGATTACGTTGAAACAACACGTCCTTTAGTTGTTGTTACAGCTCCAGGTCCAGGTAGTGGAAAGATGGCGGTTTGTTTGTCTAATCTTTATCATGATTTTAAACGCGGAATTACTTCAGGCTATGCAAAATATGAGACATTCCCTGTTTGGAATTTACCACTTAAACACCCAGTTAACTTAGCATACGAAGCAGCTACTGCTGACTTAGAAGATGTTAACATGATCGACCCATATCACTTAGAAGCATATGGTATCGTAGCAACTAACTATAACCGTGACGTTGAAAACTTCCCAATCTTAAAAAATATCTTTGAAAAGATTTATGGAAAGTCACCTTATAAGTCACCAACAGACATGGGCGTTAACATGGTTGGCTTCGCTATTAAAGATGAAGTTGGTGTCATCGTTGCTTCTAACCAAGAAATTCTTAGAAGACACTATGATGCACAAAAGAATGCATATTTAGGCAAAATTACTACAAAAATCGATGAAAGAATCGACTATTTAATGCAAATGCAAGATCTTAAAGAAGAAGATAGATTCTGCGTTGCTAAGTGTTTAGCAAAGGCTGCAAAAACAGGAGAACCAGCAATGGCTATCCAATTAGAAGATAAGAAAATTATCGCAGGTAAGAGAACTCCTTTACTTGGTGCAGCAGCTGCAACATTACTTAACTGTTTAAAGTATTTAGCAAATATTGATAAGAAAGTTTTATTAATCTCTCCTGAGATTTTAAATCCAATCTGCGAACTTAAAACAGGTCCATTTGAAAAGCATAATCCAAGAATTAGAGCAGAAGAAATTTTGATCGCTTTAGCTATTCAAGCTGTAACAAGTGAAGATGCTAAAAAAGCTCTTGCTCAATTACCAAAATTAAGACATGCTCAAGCACATTCTTCATGCATCATGTCTACAACCGATTTAAAGACTTTGAAGTCACTTGGAATTGATGTTACAGAAGAACCTGTAGCATACGCTCACAAATTATATTTCTAGTCATTTGTAGGTTATTTTATATAAGAGAAGCTAATTGGCTTCTCTTTTAATTTTATTGCGCACAATGAAAGATGTTATATAATATATAACGCTGAAAACTCATTAAAAACATTTTAAGTATAAAAAGTTTTTTATGTAGGAGGGTCATTATGAAAATCAACTTTTATAACTCATTAACAAATAAAGTAGAAGAGTTTGTTCCTCAACACGAGGGCAAGGTTTCAATGTATGTTTGTGGCCCTACAGTTTATAACTATCCTCATATCGGTAATATGCGCCCTGTCGTTATTTTCGATACATTAAGAAGATTCTTAACTTATGTTGGATATGAAGTAACTTATGTAAGTAACTTTACAGATGTTGATGATAAGATTATCAACGCTGCAAAAGCTCAAAATATTACTGAAAAAGAACTCTCAGAATTCTTTATTGGAGAATTTAAAAAGAACACAACTGGCATTGGATCAATGGTTCCAAACATTACTCCAAAGGTTACAGAATACATTCAAGCAATTATTAATTACGTTGATAATTTAGTCAAAATCGGTGCAGCTTATGTTGTCGATGGCGACGTCTATTTTAGAGTTAGCAAAATCAAAGATTATGGTGCTTTAAGTGGAATTAACACTGAAGACTTAATCGCCGGAGCTAGAGTTGAAGAAAACTCAAAGAAAGAATCTCCATTAGATTTCGCTTTATGGAAAAAGACAACAGAAGGCATAAACTGGGATTCACCTTGGGGTAAAGGAAGACCAGGTTGGCACACAGAATGCTGCGTTATGATCGATACAATTTTCCCAGACCATTATATTGACATCCATGGTGGTGGATATGATTTAAAATTCCCTCATCACGAAAATGAAATTGCTCAAGCTGAAGCAACTCATAACAACAAAATCGCAAAATTCTGGATGCACAATGGCTTCATTAATTTTGACGGTGAGAAAATGTCTAAGTCATTAGGTAACGTAGTTTACGCTAAAGATATGATTGAAAGAGTTGGTGGCGTCGTCACTAGACTTGTTATTTTAAATACACACTATAGAATGCCAGTTAACTTCACTGAAGATACAGTTAAAGCTGCTGCTCAAGAAGTTAATAAGATGGTTATGGCTTATAAACAAGCAGCATTAGCACTTCAAACTAATGGATATAACCTACAAGAAGGCAAACCAAATATGGAAAAATTTGTTAGTGCTTTAGCAGATGATCTTAATACTGCAAATGCACTCAGTGAGTTATATAACGTCGTTAAAGAAACAAATCAATTGCTCAGAACTAGACCAATTGATTTTGGAAAATTGAATAACAATTTTAAAACTTTAACTGATATGTTCTATTGCCTAGGTTTAGATATTAAGTATGTTTCTTTAACAGATGAATATAAAAAACTTTACGAAGAATATAACCAAAGCAAAGCAAACAAGGATTTTGCTAAGAGCGATGAACTTAGAAAAGTCTTAATCGAAAAAGGAATTATGTAATGATTAAGAAAGATAATTTAATCTTCGGTAGAAATGCTGTAATGGAAGCATTAAAGGCTAATAAAGTCGTTACCCTTTATCTCGTAAAGGGATTTTCAGACAAGAAAATTTTAGACTTCGTTAGCAACAATGTTGTCGTTAAATACATCGATGCAGTAGAGATGAATAAGTCATGTGATGGTGTTCATCAAAATGTTGCAGCAATAACAAAACCTTATGAATATATCGATTTAGAAGGAGCTTTAAGACTCGCTTCTAAAGAAGAAAACCCAGTTTTATTAATTCTAGATGGAATTGAAGATCCACACAATTTCGGTGCGATTTTAAGAAGTGCTGATATTTTTAACGTAAGTGCGGTAATCATATCAAAGCATAATCAAATCCCACTTAATTCAACAGTTGCTAAAACATCAGCGGGAGCTATTAATTACGTTCCTGTCTGCATGGTTAATAATTTAAATCAAGCAATAGAAAAATTAAAATCAGATGGATATTGGATTGTTAGCAGTGATGGAAATGCCAACACCTACTACAATGATTTAGAGTACGATTTTAAGTGCGCTTTAGTCATCGGCAGTGAAGGATTTGGAGTTTCAAAATTAGTGCTCAAGAACTCAGACTATGTGGTTAAAATTCCTATGAGAGGCAAGGTAAATTCATTGAACGCTTCAGTAGCGGCCGGCATTCTCCTAGCCAACATCCGAAAGTAAATCTGGGAAAGGGGGGGAATGGAAAACGACGAAAAAAGAGTAACAGACGCTGAACTTTTGCTTTTAATAGCACAAGGTGACTTAAAAGCTAAAGAAACATTAGACGAACGCTATTATCTTTATTTAAGAAGCTTAACTAGAAATTTTTGCGATACTCATAGCAATTATGGGTATTCTTTTGAAGATTTCTTTAATAGCGCAGTCATTGGCTATTGCAAAGCAAGAAACAGGTTCTGTTATGAAAAATCAGACGCTTTTTATCCGTTTGTAAGGGTATGGGCAGAATGCGAAATGCGCAGCTTAGGAAGAGAAGGAAATCGTTTTTATTTAAATGAAGATCCTAACAAATTCGTATCGCTCGATATAACCTACAGGGATAATGAAGATCCACTTAGCATTGGTGAAAGATTCGGTGCAGAAGACCACAATATTGAAACCGAAATTATTGCAAATGAAGTAATGGAAGTGATTTCAAATAAAAAGTATCGCTTAACACCATTAGAAAAAGAGATTTGCATCGTCTTAGCATCAAGATATTCTCCAAGCGAAGCAAGAGAACGATTCGATTTAACTTATGTTCAATATTGCAGAATTATCAACTCAATAAGAACTAAAATCGGAAATAAATTAAAACACATAATTAAATAACTGCTATTCAGTTTCCACATAGTGACAAGGCAATAATATTTTATTAACACGTAAAGTTGTGTTATACTTTTGGCCATGAAAAAAATAGAAGTCAAAAATCTAGAATTCTCATACAGCAATCAAGAGCCAGTAGTGAAGGGTTTATCGTTTGAAATCGAAGCTGGGGAATATGTCTCAATCCTTGGCCATAATGGTTCTGGTAAATCAACATTGGCTAAGCTTCTTATGGGTTTATTAAATCCAAAAGCTGGAGAGATTTTCATTGATGGAGAACAATTAACTCAAACTTCTGTTTCAACTATACGTAATAAGATGTCATTGGTTTTCCAAAACCCTGACAATCAATTTATAGGTTCTACGGTCGAAGAAGACGTTGCTTTTGGTTTGGAAAATAGACAATTTCCTACAGAACAAATGCACGATGTAATTTTCAAGTTTTTAAAGCTTGTTGGCATGGATAGATACTTCGATAAGGAACCAAGTAATCTTTCTGGAGGCCAAAAGCAACGTGTCGCAATTGCCGGAGCATTAGCACTAAACCCAGAAATTTTAATTTTGGATGAAGCTACTTCAATGTTAGATCCTAAGGGTAGAAAAGAGATTAACGAACTCATTTATTCCCTTAGAAAAGAAAATCCAAAATTAACAATTATTTCAATTACTCATGATGTCAATGAAGCTCTTTTCAGTGACAAGATAATTTTAGTTTCTTCAGGCAAGGTATCAAAAGTTGGTACTCCTGAAGAAATTTTTAGTAATGAGGATTTAATTCTTAAAAATAAGTTAACAACTCCTTTTATATATAAAGTTAGAAAAGCATTAGGTGAAATCGGCTATGATGTCGATAATTCTAAATCACTTGATGAGATGGTGGATATTGTATGGCAATCGAAGTAAAGAACGTATCATATACATATTCTCCAAAGTCTGCTAATGCTTATGAGGCTTTGACTAATGTCTCCATAACAATCAATGATGGAGATTATTTAACTATTGTTGGACAAACTGGTAGTGGAAAATCTACCTTAGTCCAAATGTTAAACGGTCTTGAGATGCCTACATTAGGTGAGATTTTTGTTGATGGAGTCAGCACTCAACTTTTATGTAAGAAAAACAAAACTACAAAAGAGTTACGTAAAAAAGTTGGACTTGTTTTCCAATTTCCAGAATACCAATTGTTCGAAGAAACTATTGTTAAAGATGTAGCATTCGGATTAATCAATAATGGAATGGACAAAGAACAAGCTTATGAAAAAGCAAAAGAGTACATTCTTAAAGTTGGATTAAATGAGTCATATTTTAATAGATCTCCATTCGAATTATCGGGTGGTGAAAGACGTAAAGTCGCTATAGCAGGTATCTTAGCGCTTGAACCAAAGACTCTAGTTCTTGATGAACCAACTGCTGGACTTGACCCAAGAAGTAAAAAAGAAATCTTAGAATTTATTAAGTCTCTCCACGAAGAAGGTAGAACAGTTATTTTAGTTACCCATAACATGGAAATTGTTAGAAAATACGCTAACCACGTTGTTTTAATTGATGGTGGTAAGATTTTCTTTGATGGTACTCCTGACGAATTCTTCTTAGACGAAGGGGTTTGTAAGATTATTGAAATCCCAGAAGTAATTAGTTTTGCAAGAAGCTTAGCTAAAAAAGGCATAGATATCGATATTAACAGAGTTAGAGACGTTAAAACATTAATCAATCAAATTGAGGAGTGGAGGTCAAAACATGAGTAGCATGGTATTTGGCCGTTACGTCAGTGAGAAAACTTTTGTTCATAAACTTGATCCAAGAACAAAGATTTTCTTGTTGATTCTTTTCTCTGTCGCAGTCTTCTTACATTTCACAAATAACATTACAAGTTTATTGATGGCTGTTGGATACTTAGTCTTAGTTTTTGTACTTATGATATGCAGCAAGATCAACATTTTAGAGCTATTTAAGTCGCTCTCTATGATGTGGTTTATGATGCTTTTCTTATTAATAATTTATATTATTACCCCTGTTCCAGAGCCTAATTTACCAGTCGCATTTACTATCTTTGGTAAGGTGGTTTATTGGGATGTTTTTGTGAATATGGGCTATATCATAGTGAGATTAATGCTTTTAATTTCTTTAGCAATGGTGTTAACTTCATCTACTAGACCAATGGATATGACATACGCTTTTGAGTGGTATATGCATCCCTTAAAAGTTATCCGTTTCCCGGTTCATGAAATTGCTATGACTTTATCTATCGCTTTGAGATTTATTCCTACGCTTTTAGACGAGACAAATCGTATCATGAAAGCTCAAGAATCTCGTGGTGCGGACTTCAAACATGGTTCAATTTTCAAGAGATTTGGAGCAATTATTTCGCTTATCATTCCTCTATTTGTCTCGGCTATTGAGAGAAGTGAACAACTCGCAAACGCTATGGAAGCTAGAGGGTATGATCCAAAAGCAAAACGTTCAAGATATAAAGTTTTAAAAGGTTCTTGGAGAGACATTGTTGCTATCGTATTTTCTCTTTTAATATTCGGTGGCATTGTCTTCTTATTGGTTTACGATAGCCATGTCGCACAAATTGTATTTTTCTAGGTGAGTTATGAGAGTATTAGGTACTGTATCTTATAAAGGAACAAAATTCTTAGGTTGGGCAAAACAACCAACTGTTATAACTGTTCAAGGCGAAATTGAGAAAGCTCTTTCGCAAGTTTTAAATACGGAAACAACTATCTTTGGTTCTGGAAGAACTGATGCGGGTGTACACGCTCTCGAGCAGACATTCACATTCGATATTAATAAGGAAATAGATCTAGATAAGTTATGTTATTCAATTAACAGAATGATTGATAAAGACATAAAAATTCTTTCTTTTAAGCAAGTAGATGATGATTTTCATGCTAGATTTTCTGCTAAAGGAAAGACATATATGTACAAGATTCGTTTAGGGGTAAAAGACCCTTTTGAAAACGAATATCAATATGTATATCCATTCTCTTTTGACTATGATTTGTTTTCAAAAGCATTGAAGCAATTTGAAGGAATGCATTGCTTCAAAGATTTTACTAGTAAAGAAGAAGATGAAGATAATTATGTTAGAGAAATCTTCTCTGTTGTTTTAAAGAAACAAGATAATGACATTGTTGTGGAATTTACTGGCACAGGATTTATGCGTTACCAGATTAGAAATATGATGGGAGCAGCGCTTGCAATCGCTAGTAAAAATGAAGAATTAGATTTCATTTCTTATCATCTTAAAGAAGACAAAGTTAGAGAAATCGTTCAATACAAAGCACCTCCACAAGGGTTGTATTTAGTTAAAGTGTATTATTAATATTTCATTGTTAATGAAGATGTGATATTATTTTTGGCGGTAATAGGAGAATATTATGGGAAGAGCACATGAAGTAAGAGCAAAAGCAATGGCTGCTACAGCCGCAAAAAGAAGTGCTTTATTTATGAGAGCTAGTAAAGAAATTTACATGGCTGCAAAGTCTGGTGAACCTAATCCAGATATGAACTTAGCACTTAGAAGTGCAATTGATAAATGGAAAGGTCAAAACGTTACTAAAGACGTTATCGACAGAGCTATTCAAAAAGCAAAAGGCGGAAACGCTGAAACATATACTGCTGGTAGATACGAAGCATTCGGTCCTGGTGGATCTTTATTCATCATCGACACATTATCAGATAACTCAAACCGTGCATTCATCGAAGTTAGACAAGCAATCACTAAAAAAGGTGGTCACTTAGGTTCTACAATTTTCAACTTCACACAAGTCGGTCTTTTCTCTTTCTCAGGTACAAATAGAGACGAAGTCGAAGAAAATTTAATCTTAGGCGACGTTGATGTTAAAGAAGTTACTTTAGAAGATGGAAAAATTGAAGTTATCGTTGAACCATCAGCATTTGCTGATGCTAGATCAGTTTTAAATGATTTAGGAATTACTGAATTCGATGTTGCAGAAATCACTTTCTTAGCTAACGATCCAGTCACTCTTGATGATCCAGAAGACAAACGCAAATTCGATGAATTATGCGATATGTTAGATGAACTTCAAGACGTTCAAAACGTATATCACAACGTTGACTAATTGATTCAAAAATTAATGGCCGGAAGGGCCATTTTTTTGTTGCCTTCTAGTCTCATATAATATGTAGCATTCATTTCTATGAAATAAATGTTTGACATTAGGCAATATTTAACATATTATTTTACTCGGCACAAAAGCAAATTAGCGAAGTCCCCGGTAAGGAAAAAGTTAGTTTGATAAAGGAGGATTTACAGTTATGCAACGTCAAACAACAATTGCAAAAGCACAAGAAATCCAAAGAAAATGGTATGTCATCGATGCAACAGACAAGCCATTAGGAAGATTAGTCTCTTATGTCGCCCAAGTTTTAATTGGTAAGAATAAACCAACTTGGACACCAAACGTTGACTGTGGTGATTACGTCATCATCGTTAACGCTAAAAAAGTCGGTCTCTCAGGAGACAAACTCCACACAAAGAAATACTATAATGTTTCTGGTTATGATGGAGGTTTAAGAACACGTACAGCAAAGGAAATGGTCGAAAAATTCCCATGTGAAATGGTCGAAAGAGCAGTTCACGGTATGTGTCCAAAAGGTCGTTTAGGCCGTGCTATCGAAAAGAAATTATTCGTTTATGAAGGTCCTGAACACAAACATGAAGCTCAAAAACCAGAAGTTCTTGAGCTCAACTTCTAAGGAGGATTAAATGATGGCAAAGAAATCTGATATCCAATATTACGGAACAGGTAGAAGAAAAACTTCTACTGCTAGAGTTTATATCACTTCAGGCAAAGGCAAAATCACAGTTAATGGTAAAGACGTTAACGAATATATGCCATTTGCAACATTAGTTATGGACTTAAAACAACCATTAGTATTATCAGGCGTTGAAGAAAAATACGACGTTACTGTTGATGTTAAGGGTGGTGGATTCACTGGTCAAGCTGGTGCTATCCGCTTAGGTATCGCAAGAGCATTATTAGAAGCTGGCTGTGATCGTTCAACTTTAAAAGTCGCTGGTTTATTAGCTAGAGATTCAAGAAAGAAAGAACGTAAGAAATACGGTCTCAAAGCTGCTCGTAGAGCTCCACAATTCTCTAAACGTTAATCGTTTATTGAACTTGAAACTGAAATTAAGGAAGATTGCAAAAAATCTTCCTTTTTTCTTTAAAATTACATATTGATTTTTCTTTATAAGAATAGTATATTATTAACGCTGTCTTAATAGACGGGCCCATAGCTCAGTTGGTTAGAGCGCACCCCTGATAAGGGTGAGGTCGATAGTTCAAATCTATTTGGGCCCACCAAGCAGTTAAAATCCTCAAAAGAGGTTGTTTACATAAAGGCACTAGAGCTGGACACTTAGTTCAGTGGGAGAACGCTTCCTTCACACGGAAGAGGTCATTGGTTCAATCCCAATAGTGTCCCCCAGAGAAGCCGTCTTAGCTCAATTGGCAGAGCAACTGATTTGTAATCAGTAGGTTGTTGGTTCGATTCCGATAGACGGCACCACGAGAATAATTAGGCTTAGTTGGATTTATCGACTAAGCCTTTAATTTTAAAAAACCGCCTTTTATAGCAGTCGTATTAGCGGTTTTATTAATAATATTAGAAAATGTCAAATGCTGAGTCGGGCAACTTTGCAAAGATTTTTTCAAGTGTTAAAGACCCAATTTTTAAATTTAGTACTTCAAATGCTGATTTTACCTCAATTGGTTTTTTGTAAAATTCGCAAATAGAAATCATTTTTTGATCATTGGTTCTAAAGTATGTAATTGAGTAGCGGTGCCCTAAATAAGAAAATTCAATTTCTCGATTGCATTCAATCAAACATTCAATACATTCAGCTTTCATTGAAAAACCTCCCATCCGCCTCGTTCTAAAATACCAGCTTCATTTTTATTCCACCTATGGATATGTGGAACAATTGGATGTCTTTTTGGATTCCCATGACATGTATAGTCAATATCCAAATAAACTTCGCCTTTACTATTATAATATCTTTCTGTTACAACATAACCATCTATTATTTTTTTAGATACTGAGTTGGGTTTTCCAATTTTTGGGATGGAAACCCCTTGGTCTGAAATAAAAGTATCGGTTACTTTTTGAACAAGTGATGAATGGCAAAAATTGTAACTGAATCTCTTGTTCCTAATGTTACAGTTCATAACACCACGTTTCTGATTGATACTTGTTTGGTTGGTAGACTTATTTGTATATTCTCCGCTTTTGTCGCCATTACCTGCAGGAATATAAGGCTGTGGTTTATTTCCTCCACCTGGTTTATAAGAATTAGACATTAAGAGCTTCACCTCCTTTCTGTGAAAATTAGACTGCTTCTTAATCACAAAAATAGTCTAAAAAATCCTTAAAACAGGAACTAGATGATAGAAAAGTGAAATCACTTTATCTGATGAAAAAGCAAACCACGCGAAAAATAATAGCAAAACAGTAAATATGTGTTATCATAGGAGTAAACATTTACTTATTAGTTAATACTTATTGACGGAAAGGATAATGCATGGTTTACGAAACTGATAATATCTTAATTGGAAAAAGAATTAAGGAAGCAAGAGAAAAGGCTGGACTAACACAAAGCCGTTTACATGAAATTACTGATATTTCAATTACTCAAATTTCTGCTTATGAAAACGGAAATAGAAATATAGGATTATTGTCTCTTAAAAAAATAGCTGATGCGACTGGTACTACAATGGATGAACTCTATTCAGGGAAAGGAGAAGAAAAACCTATTATTTCAACAAATAACGAGGGTAAATTAATTATTAATTGTATAACCGCATTATTTGAAAACGGTGTTATTTCCCTTTTACCAAAACAGAATGAAAACGATTTTGTTCCTATGGGATTGGAATATTATTACCAAATAGGCTTTTGTAATTATGTTGATATTCTCGATGATTATGTACGCAAACTGGCCGATTTTGAAAGAAATAAAGAAAACTATCCAAACCCTAAAGACTTTAAATTGCAGTTATCTGAAGCGTCCGCAAAAAAGATCAACAATTCAATTTGTTATAGAAACAAAAAATGAAAGATTAAATTTTTATATTTTATCCAACTTGAATAATGCTCATTGATTGACATTTTCTTTTTTCTTTGGTTTATTTATTAAATAAAATATGGCAAAGATCAGAGTAGTTAGAAATAACAGAAAAAGATGGTTCCGTATATTATTAGGATTCTTAAGAATCTTCTTTAGAAGACGTAAATATGTTTTCTTAGGAGAAGAACCCAAAGAAACTTGTATCATTTTTTCGAATCACGTAGGCGCGTCTGCTCCTGTTTTCCACGAACTTTACGCTCCTATTAAAATGAGATTCTGGGGTACACATGAGATGACTGGAACTTTCAAAGAAAACTATCGTTATCTTTCTAGAATTTATTTACCTCTTAAAAAAGGTTTCCGTCCATTCATATCAAAAATTTTAGCTGGAATCATTACTCCGTTCGTAAGAATTTTCTATCGTGGAATGAAACTAATTCCTACATATACTGACTATAGATTCTTATATACAATTGATGAAACTTTAAAGACTTTAAACGAAGGTGAAAGCATCATTATTTATCCAGAAGATTCTCATGATGGATATCATAAGCATTTGAATAAATACTTCGGTGGAGGTTTCTTAGCTGCAAGTAGATATTGTGAAAACTTCAATTGCGACATCAAGTTATACAACTGTTATTACGTTAAAAAGACAAGAACATTTGTCATTGATAAGGGTGTTCCTTTCTCTCAATTAAGAGAAGAGTTTGGAAGAGATTATAAAGGAATGGCGCAAAAATTCTGTGATAGAGCTAATGAATTAGGCGAACAATTCAGCGAGAAAAAATCCAAGAAGAGAAAATCATAAATATTTATAAAATAAATCTTTATTTATAGGAAATTTGCATTAATATATTTCTATAAGAGGAAAGAAACGATGAACATTACAACCTTATTAGTGTTATTCATGGTAATTATTATTATTTACATGGCATTAGTAGGGCTTTTTTCTACTCTTTTTAGAATTACTGGTTTAAACGCAAACAAAGCTTTATTTCAGACAATTTCGTTATTAACTTCTGTTGGTTTTACTACTACAGAAAGTGAAACCATTACATCAAACCCAACACGTAGAAGACTTGCTGTAACTTGCATGTTGATCGGTAATTTGCTTTCAATCGTTGTTATTTCTCTTGTTGTAGATACAGTTTCAAGCTTTGATATCGACACTTTAAATAGAGACTCTAGATTCTTACTTATCGCATTTGGAGTGTTTATTTTATTTATTATCCTTATTAATTTACCTTTCGTTAAAAAGCCAATTGAAAGTGTTATTCAAAAGATTGGTTATTATTTCTACGCTCGTAAAAACGGTGGTAACGTCATTACAATTTTAGATAGCTATGGCGATGAATGTATTGCTGAAGTTTTATTAAACAATGTCCCAGAACAACTCCAAGATAAGACTTTGTTTGAATCACACATTAAGGATCAATACTCAATCAACGTTATGTTTATTAGAAGAAAGAACCTTAACGTTAGCATCAATAAAGATACAATCATCCAAAAGAAGGATGTTGTAGTTGTGTTCGGAAATAACAAATCAATTAATACTTTCTTCGGCGGATTTAAAATTAGTAAAGAAGAAGAAAACGAACTCAAGAGCAGCATCAATAATGAAATTTCAATTATTAGAAACTATCAAGATAAAGCGATGGTGGAAATCGCTGTTAAGATAGTTCCTGATGAATTAAAGGATAAAGAATTAGCGGATACAGTGATTAAGACAAAGTACCACATTAACATCGTTCTTATCAAAAGAGATGAAGGTATAGTTAACGTCACAAGAAGCACAAAAATCTTACCTGGAGATGACTTAATGGTGTTTGGTCCATATAAGAATATTAAGTACTTATTCGATATGAATACAAAACAAGAGGTAGTTGAAATTGAACAGTAACTGATGAGGTTACTGTTTTTGTATAAGTGTAATTGTTTAGATTTATCTAAACTATAATGTATAATAATTTAGTCATGGGCGACAAAAAGATTAAAAAAACAAAAAAAGAGAAAAAGATTAAGTTTGGAAAGAAGAATCCTAAGTTTTATAAATATTTCATTTCATTAGGGGTGGAAGATCAAAATAAACTTAAGAAATTTTTTGGTGAACTTGACGATAGATTATACGTTTTAGGATCAGATAGAAAAAAGATCAAAAACGATTTTGAAAACGCTTTAATTGAATATTTTTCTATGGGCTTTTCTTTAGATAAAGCTTTAGAGTTATTAGATTTAACAAATTTAGGCGGTTTCTATTCAAGAAACCCTGATTTCTGGTTACCTTTAGATGAAGTCGGAAAATCGTATACTCAATTCTTAGATAGAAGTAATATGGCAGTGTTCCGTGAAGCTTTCTATTTAAAAGATGTAATTCGTCCAGAGCTTTTGCAAATGGCTCTTACATTTACTATTAAAAGATTCCCATATTTTGCAATGTCAGTTAAAAAAGGTTTATTTTGGCATTACTTAGACTCAATCAGAAGAAGATTTGCAGTAGAAAAAGAAGGACCATTACCTGTTCAAAGAATTCCTATTGCTGTAAGTGGTTCTAAAACATTCAGAGTTTTATATTATCAAAATAGATTAAGTGTAGAATTCTTCCATTGTCTAACTGACGGAACGGGTGCTAAGGAATTTTTAAAGTGTCTTACAGCAACTTATTTAAAGTTACTTGATAAACCAATTGCACCAAGCCCATTAGTTATGGATTGCAATTCAATGGTTGATGACGCAGAATTTGCTAATGATTTCTTAAAAGTAAAAAGAAAAAATAATCCTGCAGGATACATCAATAAAAGAGCGCTCCAATTAAGTGGACCTTTATCAAAAAATAGGCCATGCAAGGTTCTTCACTTTAGAATTAACACTCAAAGTTTAAAAGACGTCGCTGCTAAATATGGAGTTGGATTAACTCCTTACGTCACAACAGCGATTATGTTTGCGTGTAAAGACGCAATCGATGAGATTCAAGGCGATGTTGCAATCATTATGCCTGTTAACATGAGAAAGTTTATCCCATCAATCACTTTAAGAAACCTTTCGCTTTATACAGGTTTAAGATCTCCAATCGGAGAGATTCATGACTTTGATAGCTTATGTAAAGAAAACAGTGAAAAGTTAAAAGAAAATGTCACTGCAGAAAAGATGTTAGCTATGGCAGCAGGTACAAATGGTTTGATGAATAACATGAGGTTCTTACCATTACCATTAAAAGTATTTGGAACTAGAACTTTATATCAAATCTTCGGTGATAACGTTTTCACTTGCCCATTCTCAAATTTGGGTAAAGTTGATTTACCTGAAGATATGGCAAAAGAAGTCCTCGGAATGGACTTCATCTTAGGAACAAGTTTCTTCCATAGAGCTCAAGTTACAGGATGCGCTGTCAATGGTGTTACTACTTTATCAATTTCAAAATATACAAAAGATCCTTCATTTGAAGAAAGATTATATAACATCTTTAAAGATGACGGCTTAGATGTAGTCGTAGAAGGGAGTGAATACAATGGAAATTAAAGTCACTTATCCTCCAAGAAAAAGAAGACGTAAATTCTGGAAAGTGTTTTCCTTTATTTTCAACATCTTCTTTGTTCTAGCTATCATCGTTTTACCACTTATAAATATTTGGGCAGGCGGAAAGGCCTGGTCGGTTGTAGCTATCTTTGGTATCTACATGATTTGGAGTACATTCATCTCTCCATCTTTATATGAGTTAAATAGAACATATCAAACAATTAAACAAGTTTTAAATGTCATCATCATGTTAATCTTAATTAACTTATTATTGACTGATGGTGGTTGGGGATTAACAGTCATTCCTATCGTTTCTTTTGGTGGATTAATCCTTTGCTCTATTATGTTCTTCAGTGATTTTAATAGACAAAAACATAACGCAGTTCCATTTGTATTAATTACTATTTCTAGTATTGTTGCAGGAATTGTCGGTATGTTTAGTGACGCTATAAAAGTTAAGTGGATGTTCGTAGTTCTTGCAGCACTTGGCGTCACTGTGTTTGTTATTTCTATTATTTTCTTAAGGAAAACAGTATTCAAAGATTTAAGAAAGCAACTTAACACTAAATAGTCTTTGAAAATAACTCTGTTATCTTTTAGAATATTAAAAGTTGCGGCTATGGCGGAACTGGCAGACGCGCTAGACTTAGGATCTAGTGGGGTGACCCGTACAGGTTCGATTCCTGCTAGCCGCACCATTTAGAAGATAATTCTGATACGATAAAAAGTGTCAGAATTTTTTCATTTTTGGGCATTTTTGATGAAAAACAGAGTAAAATGAGTAAAACTGCCTTAATTGATATCTTTTGATGAAAAAGCTCTTTTTGTAAAACGATAGGAATTACCAAAAACGAAAGACGTAACATGAGGTTTATCTATCAATCTGAAAAACATAGAATCAACACCTTAGAGTTTTGATATAATTGAGTTGTATGTTTATACAAAACACTAGTCAGGCGTCTAACACTAACAAACTACAACTTCATTTTGAAAGCGGAGCAAAAGACTCTATTAGAAGTGAAATAATTAGCATTGTCTCGTTCTTGAAGAAACGCTTTTTCTTTCCCAAAAAGTGCAACGTTTATTTTATCAACAAAGAGTATTTTGTAGATCCAAAAGATGGACAGAAATCATATTGCGTTTTTTATGATAACGAAGAGAGGAATGTCCTTCCACAACTTTACGTTGCCGCGAAAGAATCAAAAGCTAACTGGAGAAGAGAGATAATTTATTATTTGTTTTATGGTCTATCGATGTATTTTCAGTGGATTTCTAAGGAGACCACGAGCCAAAAAATGCTCGATGAAAAAGCTGATGAAGAAGCTTTGTCCCTGTTAGAAGAATATGAAATGTACCTTTTAGCACAACATTATAAACACTATAAACTTAATGATGTTAAACAAAGTTTATTAAAAGGGCAAGGCAGGGCTTTAGCCATTATCAAAAACAATCCTAAAAAGTATTCTAAACTAATAATGTATGCTTGCACTCATGATGTTACGTGGGATAAATGCAATGGTACACATGCTGATTATATTTATGAAGCCTTGTCGGCATACGAAGACAAAGAACCATTCTTAGATAAAATCATTAAAACCATTTCAATTTCTAATAAGAGTTTTCTCTTTGCTCATCTTAGTTGGCTTCTCTTTTGTTTCAGCTTGGATGGTTATAAAAAGGCTCAAGATAAATTAGAATCACTATATTCTGAAATGCACGATCTAATTTCCACTAATCCAAAAGTAGTGGATAACTTTGTTTCAGTTTGTTTTACTCTCACTAATAATTTTGAGGATTACGAACGTATTTCTAAGGACATTCTTTCATTGTTCAACGGCAAAAAGATTGATGTCCAAAAGTTTGCTTGGTATATAGATACCTATTATGAAGATTATAAAAAAGAAGTGATTTCAAATAAAAATCAGTTGTCTTATAAATTAAATGTTCTTTTGAAAAAGAGCGAGAAAGATGACGTTAAATCTAAGAAAAGAACTAAAAGTGAACCACCAGATGTATTAGTACTTTTAGGCGAATTAGATAAAGTACCACCAAAAAGAAAAGCTAATATATTAGAACTCCTTTCAAGAATTAGAAGCGAGGATATTAGAGAACATGTCCTTACTCATTTAACTAATGATAATTATTTAGAACTCTTGCCTTTATTAATGGATAATTCAAAAGAAGAAGACTTACCACTTATCACAAAATATGTTCTTAAAACCAAGATATCTTTCAACACTAGAAAGTGGCACAATATCGTTTCTCCAATAATGCTCATGAATAAGCCATCTAAAGAACTGCTGATATTTGTTTATGAAAACTCTTATTGCAGTTTCTGCCGTTCATCCGCGTTTGAAGAATTAAAAGAATTCAATTGTCCTTTGGATGTAATCACTATCACAGAGGCTCATTATGACTGTGAGGAAGAAATTAGAAGCCAATCATTAAGGATGAGACATTGATAGTTTTTCTAAAAAAGCTAGTTATATATAGAAACGAAAGCTGTACGAACTGTACGAAGGTGTACGAACTTTGTATCAAAATGGTGCTTTTGACCCAAGAAAATTAGAGATGCTTTTATTTGCAGATTTTTTATTACTTGTTATAATATAAGCGTCAAGAAGAAGACTTTAAAATTTCTTCAAGATTGGTCGGAATAGAGACTTAAAACCTATTCGCGCGGTGGTGACGCACCTAAAAACGTTTTTTTATTTATGGCTTTTAAAGAATCTGTTTTAGCAAAATTATTCATATGTGCTAATGAGTATAACAAGCTTATTGGTATTGATTTTGTAATTACTTCAAAATATTTTGTTAATAAAGATGCCTATTTGCTAAGATTTCATAAGGATAATTTTTTACATTTAACTGGCGTGACTACAAAATTGTATGCCGAAGAATTCTTTTGCAAATGTTTACACAAGACGTTGAAATTAGAAGAATTTGATTGCGACAATAATGATGAAATTAAAGGCAAGGTTAAAGAAAAGATGAAAAATCTCTCCAACATAGGAAATTTCTTTGATTGTGAATTAATTTTTCAGGAGTCTTTCGAGAAAAATAGAGTGAAGTGCAAAATTGCAACAAGTGACGGCAAATGCACTCTAGGATTTATTAAAATTAAAAATGATGTTCATGTACCATTAACTTTGCTTAACAAAAATCAAATTAAAATAGAAAATGCAATTACTAATTTCAAAATTGAGAAAGTTGTTAAATAGAATCGTTACGAAGAAATAAAATAAGGAGGGTTCACTTTTTGAGATAAGGGGGCTCATTTGTATCATTTCTGGGCGTTTCTTCCATATTGAATGATAAAGACGATACGATAGAAAGTATTGTCTTTTTTGATTATTTTTGGTTCAAATATAATAACGATTTAAAATGCTTCAAAATTGACAGTGAATTTTAATTACGTTAAAATACGAATTAGGATTTCAAAAAGGGGAATGTTTATGAATAGCAAAACATTTTTTTATGAATTTGGAAGAGTTTTATATAAAATAGATGGATTTTATGCAGAGTATGCAAAGAATTCAGGCGTTAAGGAAAACTTATTATGGATTCTTTATGCACTAAACGATAATAAAGTTCATAGTCAAAAAGAAATATGCGAGACTTGGGATTTACCGAGGAGTACGGTTAATACAATTATGAAGGAACTAGAAAGTGATAGTTATGTCGAGTTGGTACAAATCAAAGGTCAAAAAAGAGAATTAGAAGTAAAACTTACTCAAAAAGGGAAAGATTATGCATCTAGCCTTTTAGCTGAATTATACGAAATTGAAAGAAAAACATTTAATGAATTATTGAGCAAAGACGTAATAGATAAAATGATAGAAGTACTTAATGGCTTAAGAAAAAATTTGGCGGTAGATCATGAATAGAAGAATCTTTTTCCCTATGATTGGATTATTTACGACCCTATTGATTTCAGGATGCACTCTTCGTAATTTTGGTGATTCTACTAACTCATTTGACGATAACTCAAGTGAAAATATCGAAAGTGAAAATATTGTGAAAGGTGAAGAACAAATGACAGAATCAATTATTTTAAAGATTGATAAAGAAGAGTTTTCTATGAAACTTGATGATAATTCCGCGACAAAGGAATTGGTAAAAAAACTTCCGTTAACAGTATCGTTTAGCGACTATGGTGGCTTTGAAAAAGTAGGAAGCTTAGGATTCTCCTTACCAAGAGATGACAAGCAAATGACAACAAATCCTGGTGATGTAGTTTTATATAACGGCAATAATATCGTTGTGTTCTATGGAAGTAATTCATGGTCGTATACGAAGCTTGGACATATAGACGATGTTGCTAGATTAACTAGCGCATTATCAGAAAAAAACATAGAAATTACATTTATGATAGGAGAGGCTATTTAAAATGAAGAAAGTATTAATTATATCAACGAGCTTAAGAAATGGATCTAATAGTGAGATATTAGCTAAAGAGGCATATAGAGGGGGAATAGATGCTGGTAATGATGTTGAGTTTGTTTCTTTAAAAGACAAAGATATTAGATTTTGTAGAGGCTGTTTAGCTTGCCAAACTAATCATAAATGCGTTATTAAAGACGATATGGAAGAGCTAATTAAAAAAGTATCAAACGCAGAAGTGATAATTTTTTCAACACCAATTTATTATTATGAGATGTCAGGAATGATGAAAACATTTTTGGATAGATGCAATCCTTTATATGGAAATGAAGATAATAAATTCAGAGAGATATATTTAATTGCGACATGTGCTGATGAAAATAAAGAAGCATTAGATAGGGCTATCAATGGCTTAGGTGGCTGGATTGAATGCTTTGATGGTTGTAGTTTTAAAAAAGCAATTTATGGAGTGGGTATTAATGACGCTAATGGTGCTTTAAAGAATATAGAAGCAATGCAAGAAGCGTATTCATTAGGAAAAAAATTTATAGAATAGACCTTAAAATAATCTGAAGTCTAAATAAGAAGCGTTATTTCTTTGCCATTTCGCGTTCTAATCTATATTTGTTGGGTCAATATTTGGATATCTGTTAACGCTTTTTTAATTTTAGCTTCCACCTGTGTATCAAACTTGTTGTTACACCCATGGCTTCTAGCCTATTAGTTTCAATGTAGTTGTTTATACACATTTTTTATTTTTGAGACTTTTTCTATAAAATATTTTTATAAAATGCTTAATAATATTACTATTAAATGGAGGTAATTCTATATGAGCAAAGAAGACGATCTTTTAGTTAAAAGAATAATGGATCAAATTTTAGCTGTTAATTCAGATGAAGAATTAAGAATTAAAGCTGCAATTGATTCATTTGCTACATCAAGTGGATACGCATTTGAATATTGTAAAAGTGTCGATAGCGATGGCTATCAATGTTTCAAATATCTCTTGAAAGATGTATGTAGAAAGTTTGATTTAGAAGTAATGGCTTTTTATGATAAGGACTTATCTATGAAAGCTTCATTTAAGAAACCTTCAAAATTTAGTCTTTTAGAACTTAACGAAAATGGATTTACTTACTCTGTTAAAGATAATGTTTTAAGTGTCTACACAAAACTTTTAAAAGTTAATAACCCAGTCGATAAGATTGAAGAGTTCATTAACAAAGTTAATAGCGATAAATCTGTAGAAACTTTCTTAGGATAGGAGAATTGTTATGGCAGAATACAAAATTCCTGAATATTTATACGTGATTAGAGAAATTCAAATGGGCCAAAGCGATATTTATTGCACAGGCTATAGAATAATGGATAACAAACCATGGAGCTATAACGAAATCGGTAAAGATAGTGGCGATTACAAAGTTGAAGTTCCTAAAGACATCAAAACAAAAGAAGAATTAATTAAGTTCGCAAAAGAAAAATTTAGTGACGCAATCTGTTATGAAATTGATGGCGAATACATCAGATAATTTTCAAGGCGGTTAAAAAGTATGAAAACAGTAAAAGAATTGAATCGACAAAATAAAATGAGAGCTATCGGCGCAATCGTTTTTAGTGTTGTTCTCATCGTTTTAATCTTTATCGGAGTAACAATTCGCTTATTTGATAGTAGTGAATTAACTGGCAACGAAGGAATTGCTACTTACCGTATGTTCACGGTAGATTCTAACGTTCTTGTCGCAGCTTGTGCGTTACTTTGTATTCCTTATCAAGTTGATGGAATTATGAACAATAGTTTCCATTTACCAAGATGGATTGTCTATGTTTTATATATCGGCACAACTGCTGTCAGCATGACTTTCTTGGTCGCAGTTACTATTCTTTCTCCTGTCGAAGGATTTAAAGAAATGTTAATAGATGGTTCAAACATATTCTTGCATTTAGTTTGCCCATTTTTAGCAATTATTCTTTTTATCTTTGTAGAACACGATCATGAAGTTAAGCTTAAATACTCATGGGTAGCACTTATTCCTATATTAATTTATGCAGTTGTCTATATCGTAATG
This sequence comes from Bacilli bacterium, assembly GCA_024399115.1. Lineage (GTDB taxonomy): Bacteria > Bacillota_I > Bacilli_A > RFN20 > CAG-826 > RGIG9670. The sequence goes on along the minus strand of JAKSHZ010000004.1, from coordinate 62,327 downwards.
GCTTTCATAATTGGTGAAGCTAATGGTGGATGGAGAGATCATTACCGTTTCAATGTTTATATGCCTTGGCCTGTAACAGCGATAGTTTTATTGTCAGTAGCTTTTGGCATTGCAACAGGGCTTCGTGTAGCCCACAACAAAATTCATAGTTCTTTCAAGAAAAACGTTCAAAAAAGTTACCTTGAATGTGAAGAACTTAAGAACTGTCCTTTGGATGAAGTGATGAGAAAAATTGCCAAAGAAAATCGAAAGGTCGCTCGTAAGAACCGTAACATAGTGGTTCCAACAAGACTGAGTAATCTATTTATTGAAAATAATGAGACTAAGTTCACTAGTGAAGAACTTTGCAAGATATACGTTGATGAGTATTTGAAATTTGATGATAAAGAAAAATAGGATTGATTCGTTTCAATCCTATTCTTAAATTCATTATTTTGCTTCGACGGCTATTGGCTCATCGGTTTTTACTTTCTTTGTTAAATCATCGTTATAGTGTTTTGTGAATACACTGAAGATTAAGAAAGCCAGTGGCATGCCTAAGTTTGTTTCCAAACAAGAATTGACAATTAATGTTTGAATTGAATAAGCATTCATAGGCCTGATTCCATTAATTAATAATGCAAATTCCCAACCGAATTGAACAAAGAAGCCGATTAAATTTAATTTAATAATTGAGACTAAGTCTTTCTTTTGGGCCATCAAGTAAATTGTTAAAGCAATATAAGATGTAACTAATATAATTGCCATTCCGCCGTGGTATGCACCGGTAGTTCTTGATGTAGTAATAAATGCTTCCCCACCCATTGAAGCGATAGAAGGACACATCATCCACCACATAACAATTAGGAAAATGTAGTATTTTGTGTATCTATCTTTACCTAATAATAAGTAAATAAAAGCAAAATTAGTAATACCGTAACTTAAGCTCATCCATGTTAATACTAAGAAAGTAATCATGTTTGATGCGACCTCACCATTAATGAAAACTGTTCTAGTATGTGAAATTAAATAGAAATAGCCGTAGTCTACTAATAAATAAAGAACTCCACCAAATAAAGAAATGATGGTTGTAGCTCTCTTCTTTTTCCAAAGCATTAACCCTAATAAGAAAATTACAAATATTGAATCAAGGATAATGTAAAGGAGATTAAAACTTCTTGTTGGAGTTATCTCTGTAAAGTGTTCTAAATCCATATTAAATACCTCTAAAACCATTATATATTAGTAAAACTAATAATATAATCGTATTTTATTTCTTTTTGTTTTTCTTTTCGCTTTCGTCTGTAATGTAAACAACAATTGATGAAGTTAACAACGAGACAATGATGATTCCATAGAAACCAATAATCACAGAAAGAATTCTACCTGTTATTGTTACTGCGGTAAAATCACCAAAACCGATCGTGGTGATAAGTGCGAAACAGTACCACCAAGCATCACCAACAGTTGTGATTCCTGGTTCGATATAAGGAATGATGAACGAAGATAAAGTAACGATAATAATTAAACCAAATAAGATATCTAATCCATGTACTTTATTAACAGCTTTTCCTAAGCTGCTTTTAGAGACGATTGATCTAAATACCCTATTTGAAACAGCTGGGGAAACACCCTCATATAAAACTAATGAACCAAATAAAACTGCAGTAGCGATATGAGGCGAATTGATATTAACGATACTCAATACAACAAAGAGGATACAGACGACATTATCCATGCCGAAGAATTCTTCTGTATCGCCTTTCTTTCTAAAGCCGATAGCTTTGATGATATTTGTGACAAAGTCGATACCGGCAGAAAAGATGATAACGTATGCGAGTAATTCTTTATTTTCTTTGAAGATAACAATTGCGGTGATTGCGATTGAGCTTAGTATAGCTTGAGCAAGGACATATATCTTTGAAGAGTCTATTGATAATTGTCTAAGTAAAACAATTAAAACTTTGAATGCGAAGAAACCAATGATTATCCAGAATAAGAAACCAACAATTAATTCAATGTTAATGATTGTTACTAAACCAACAGCAATTAAGATAGCTGCTAGAACCATTTCTATAATAGGATAAATATTTTTCTTCATAATTTGCCTCGCCACTTACTTATTTTAAGTAATTTTAAAAATATTAGAAATAATTTGTAGAAATTTGTAAGAAAATCTAAAAAATGCCCCCTTAAATAAGTAGGAGGGTTTTTATGAAATCATATAAAGATTATGTTAAGTATGCGATTCGACTCGCAAGTAGGTGGAGGCATTCCACTCAAAAAATTAAAGAAAAGTTGATGTTGAAAGGATCGTCTCCCACTCAGGTTGAACGGATAATTTCTTCTCTAACTAAAGACGGGATAGTTAATGACAAGAAAAGCTTTGATATCGATGTCTTTGTTATGGAAGAGAAAAGATATGGATATAGAAGAGTTAGAGAGTATCTACTTACTAAGGGTTACTCAAGAGCATTAGTGGATACATATATATTTAATAAGGATATAGAGGTAGATAAGTGCAAATTCCATTTCCTAAGAGGCATAAATAAGTATAGAAATTACAAATATAGCGACATCGAAAGAGAAAAGTTAATTAATTATCTAAAAAGATGTGGTTTTAATGATAAGATAATATACGAAGTTATAAGGTTAGGAATTAATTATGAAAATGTTATGTGAGTATTTAGACGGTGAACACATTTCTGGCCAATTCTTAGTATCAAACGTTTCTAAAGGAACTAACACTGCAGGAAATCAATATCTCAATATGGATTTAAGAGATAGCTCTGCAAGTATGAATGCAAAGAAATGGGAAATCTCTCCAAGAGATGAAGAAATTGTAATTCAAGGTAACGTCATCCATATTGAAGGTGAAGTTTTAAAATATAAGGAAACTCTACAAATCAAAGTCTTGAGTGTCAGAGGAGTTTCTTCTGAAGAAGTTGATCCAAGTAAGTTTTTGAAACAACCTCCAATTCCAAAAGAAGAATTGATTAAGAAATTCCATGGATTTGTCGATAGTGTTAAAGATAAAGATTGTAAGGCTATCTTAGATTACTTTGTAGAAAAATATAAAGGTCAATTATATGACTACCCAGCTGCATCAAGTATCCATCATGAATATAGTAGTGGTTTACTTGTCCACTGCACAACTATGGCAGAAATCGCAGATAAGTTATGTACAATCTATGATGTTAATAGAGACTTAGTTATGACATCAATTCTTTTACATGATTTTGGTAAGATGACAGAGCTTGAAGGACCAGTCGTTTATAAATACTCAGTTAAAGGTAAACTCATTGGACACATCTCAATTATGTCTAGTGAGATTGAAGAAGCTAGTAAGGAATTAGGAATCACAAGTGAAATCCCATTACTCTTACAACACTCAATTCTTTCTCACCACGGACAACTTGATTATGGCTCTCCAGTATTACCTGAAACAGCAGAGGCATTATTGCTCTCACTCATCGATAATTTAGATTCTAAGATGGTTATTACTGCAAAGGCCCTTGAAGAAACTAAAGTTGGTGAATTCACTAATAAGGTTTATCCATTAGACGGAAGAACATTCTACAAGCATAAATAAGAAAAAAAGCAGCTTTCGAAATTGAAAGCTGTTTTTCATTTATAAGTTGATCTTGATTTCTTCTGCAAGAGCTGGGAGATTTAATCCTTCAGCATTTTCTTTCATCTCAACCATGAATCCATCTTCTTCCTTATATCTAGGAATTACGTGGACATGGAAGTGTTTTACTGTTTGGCCTGCTGCTTCATAGCAATTAGTCAAAATGTTAACTCCTCTAGCTCCAAAAATCTTAATTGAAACTTGTCCGATTCTTTGTGCGACATCCATAACTTTATTCATAAGTTCTTTTGGGCACGCTAAGAATGTATCATAGTGTTTCTTTGGAATTACTAGGGTGTGGCCTTTTGTGACCTGTGAGATGTCTAAAAACGCTAAAACATCATCGTCTTCATATAATTTGTAGCAAGGAATTTCTCCATCTACGATTCTACAGAATATATCTTTATCCATGTTGGTACCTCGTACCTATATTATATACATAATAAAAGGAAGCCCGTAAGGACTTCCTTATTTGATATTAACTTTATTTCAAATTAATCGTCTGCGAACAATTCTGGGAAGTTACTTTCGAAGTAATCATAGACAGATTGATCGTGGTAAGTGATATCACACTTTTCTAACCAGTGCTTTTTAGAAAGATTGATATTTGTGTCGTTTGATGAGAGTAAAGATGCGACATCAATTCTTAAAGCATAATTAGCTTTTGCAGCATCAGTTGTCATATAGTTAGCAGAAACTGCTTCTTCGACGTTGATGATGTAATAAGTGTGAGCACTTGTATCGTTGAAGATAATAGATTCGTATGGATCTTGGTTAGCTTTTAAGTTACTGTTTCTTAAGAAATAGTTGTTACCATTCTTAGCGATGTATTTGTTACCATCAGAAACAGTAATACCATCTACAGTTTTTGTGATTGTAGCAGCAGTTCCATTGTTTTTACCTGTAGCAACTGAAAGGTTGAATAAACGGTTCTTGATGCTATCTGGTAATGAAGAAATTTCACTGCTTGATTTAATGAACCAACCATCTGTAACGTGATCGTTTAATGCGATCTTGTCTGATTCGATTTCGAAACCGATTTCTTTAACGTATTTGTTACCGCCAGTGTAATCTCTTGTAGCAGTTGATTTTGATGGGTTATCGTCGAGTTTAGCGTAGTCTTCAACTAAGTCACCGTAAGCAGAACCTTTGATGTATGGTTTGCTGTTCTTGACTTCGATAATATCGCCAGCGACATCATTAGCGTCAACTAAATCTAATGATTTTAAGAGATTCCATTCTGGAGATGCTTTAATTTCAGCTTCTGTTCCGTTCATGAATTCACCGTTCCATGTTGATGAAAGGAGGTTGAATGCGTTAGTAACGTTAACATTGTCAGAAATTAAGTAATCTGTAACGAAGCCTTTGATTAATTTATCAGCATATAAAGATTCATCTAAGTCATCGTATTTGATTGTGACATAGTTGATTTTACGAGCTGATGATGAACCTAATGTCTTTTCTTGTTGTTCAAAGATGTATTGTTGAACTAATGCATCTCTGTAGATATCAGGCATGATTTCTTCATCAATATATTGTGTATAGAATCCTTCATGTAAGATACCATCTGTGAAAACATTTTCGGCTTTCTTATCAGGTGTAACGATATAGTCTTTTGTTAATGAAGCTTCTTCAGCAGCAGTTAACTTATATGGGTTAGTAACTTTGCCTGTGCTGTCATAGAGAGAGACTAATAAATCTTTTTCGTTAAACTTGTTGTCTGTTGTAGCTGCTGCAATCTTTGCGAACATTTTCTTTGCTGCAGAAGCTTTCATAGCATAGTATCTTGCGTTAACTAAAGCTTTTTGAGCAGCAGCGTCGCCAACATTATATGCAGGGTGAGCTGAGACAAATTCTGCTAATTTGCTTTCGTTAGCAATAACGTCAGAGATAGTGACAATTGAAGAAGCATCGATTGCTTTTCCGCCAACTGTAACTTTCTTTGCGTAATTTGCAGCGACGTTAGCGTTATATGCGCCAACAACGTTAACTGCGTATGTGTAGAGAATATCGTCTAAAGTTTTAGAAGCGATTTCTGCGTGGTAAGAATCTGAGATTGATTCGTAGCTATTGCCATAAACTGAATCAACGAATGCGATTAAATCGCTTGATTGATTTGATGGTTTTGCTTCGACGTCATCACATCCTGTTAAACCACAAGCGAGTAAAGCAGATACTGCTAAGTATTTAGCTAATTTTCTATTTGCCATAGTAGTAATCTCCTCCTTCGACGAATTGGACTAAAGCTTCTGCTTTTTCGGTTCCAGCAGGTTTAGTGCATAATTCATAGTATTTGTCAGCAGTTGTTTCAGGAACTAATGCTGTACGTGGGTTTGAAGCGTATTCAGTTACTGGATTGCCATTAACATATTTTGTATAGTAATAGCTTTCTGTCCAGCTTGCAGCACGTTTAGAATTTTGTAACTCAAGTAATCTTAAGTAGTTTTCCCAAACTGATTGTAAACCTTCAGATTGCTTGTGTTCTTCAGAATCTTTTAAGTCAGCAACGTGCTTGTCGATCTTAGCAAAGATTTTTTCTGATGCTTCGTCGTTAGCCTTAAGAATATTATTTGTTTTTGCATAAGAAACTAAGTAGTTATAGAGTCTGAATTCTGAGTTAGAATCGTAGCTCTTAATAGCACTCTTAATTTCAGATAATCTTGTATCAAATGTATCTTTAGCGCTGTCTAAACCAACGATGTAGTTGCTACCTGCAGGTTGAGTTGTGACATCAGTGTCACCAACTTTTAATGCGACTGGGTAGTATGTGTCGAGGTCAGTATCGTATGCAGATTTTTGAATCTTAATGAAGTGGATACCGTATTCACTACGAACACCGAAGATTACTTTTCCGTCTTCTGCACAAAGCTTGTGATCATTGAAACCAGATTTTTTGCCTTCAACATAGTCGTTTAATCCAGGTGTTTTTGTTGAACCAGTTAATGGACTATTTGCAGCTGTATTTGCAGCATCATCTGTAATAACGAAAACGTTGTGGTTATTGAAATATTTATTCCATAAAACGTTTCTTGGATAGACACAAGCGTTGATGCCTTTAATACTATCATCTTCAGTAGCTTCAGGATATTTAGCTTGTTCGCCAAGTTTCTTGAATGCTTCGAATGGAACTTCAACAACATCAATAGCATCTTCGACTTTAACTTCTCCAGAACCTAAATTGATCTTAGCGTCTAAGCCAATGCCATCGCCTGTTTTACCATTTACTTTAACGTCAGCAGTGTAGATACCTAATTGGAATTCGCTGACCATCTTTAATGATTTAGTAGTAGCGTTGTTATTAACGATACCAACATCACCGAGTTTGTCAGATGAGTCATCGTTTAATAAGTTGTTAGCAGCTAAGTCATCGAATTTGCTACCTTCAGCTAATAAAGTAACAACTTTAGAAAGTTTTGTTGCTTCATCTTCAGAAATTGTAGCTCTTGTGAAATCGCTAGCACCGTTCTCAATCTTAACAAGCATGTGTTTGATATGGTAAGGTTTTGCGGATTTGATCCAGCCTTTTTCATCGCTTCCATTACCATCTCTTAAGATTGTTAATTGAGCATCATTGTCCATGATAGCTGAATCTAATTGTTCTTTTTCGAGTTGTAATAAGAAGTGTTGGTATAAGCCTTCTTCGTCTTCGCAATCATTTGATTTAAAAATTGCTTCTAATTCATCTGAGTATGATGTGTCGCTGTTTTTAGCGTTCTTACGAGCGTTTTCTTTTTGTTCTTCTACTTTGTTCTTTGCTTGAGCGACTAAAGTTTCATATGGTGTTCTAACTTTTAAACCATTAGTGTCTTTAGTAACTTTTTCGAAAGTAGCACGGACTAAAAGATCACGGACCTTCTCATAATACTTGTTTAAACCGCTTGATGTTTCCAATTGTTGGGAATACATGTTGTCAGTTAATAAACCAAGTTCGGAATTGCTATAGTCTTTGAATTCAACTACGTACTTGTCGTCAGCGCTGACGCCACAAGCTGTTAAAGCCATTCCGCAGATGAAGGAAGTAACTAAACCCATTTTTAGTTTGCTTTTCTTCATTTTATTTACTCTCCTTTTGAAATAATTGCTTGAATATTATAAATATTCTCTCAAAATAAAGTCAACAACAATTGTTTAGATTTACAAAGTAAGACGGAAATGTCTAAAAAAATTATCGTATTATTTGAGATATACGAGCATGTTTTATATGATAATTAGCGGATTTTGAGGTAACGCTATGTCAACATTAGTTATTAAAGATTTATATGCAGAAGTAGAAGGAAAACCAATCCTTAAAGGTGTCAATTTAACAGTCAACGAAGGTGAAACAGTTGCACTTTTAGGACCTAATGGTCACGGTAAATCTACTTTATTAAATGTTTTAATGGGACACCCAAAATATAAAGTAACTAAGGGTGAAGCTCTTTTTGATGGCCAAAATATTCTTGAAATGACAACAGATATGAGAAGCAAACTTGGATTATTCTTAGGAATGCAACATCCAAGTGAAGTTCCTGGTGTCATCAACTCTGATTTTTTAAGAGCTGCAATTAACGAACATAGTGAAAAACCAATATCAACATATCAATTCTATAAATTATTAGATAATGCGACAAAAGAGGTTAAAATGCCATTCGATTTAGCTACTCGTAGTTTGAACGAAGGATTCTCTGGTGGCGAAAAGAAAAGAAACGAAATTCTTCAATTAGTTTTATTAAATCCAAAGATTGCTTTCTTAGATGAAATCGACTCAGGATTAGACGTCGACGCTTTACAAATCGTCGCTGAAGTCATTAATAAATTAAAAGAAAAAGGCATGGGATTTTTAGCAATTTCTCACTATGCAAGATTATATGATTTAATTAATCCAACAAGAGCTGTTGTCATGATTAACGGCAGAATTGTCGTTGATGGCGGACGCGATATCATCTCTAAAATCGATATGCATGGCTATGAATGGATTAAAACTGAATTAGGAATCGAAATTGCAAAAGAAGAAAAGAATATGAATACAGTTTCTATCGGAAGCTGCGCTGTAAAGGAAAATATCAAGTAATGAAGGAATTGTTTTTGAAAGATATTTCGAATACTTTTACTGTCGAAGAAAACCAAAAACTCTTCATCGATAATTTTGATGGTGAAAAGAGCTTTTCTGTTACAGTAAATTCTGATGTTGAAAGCCAATTATCTTTACTTTCATTAGAAGGATTTTCCGGGAATATTGATATTAAAGTAAATACGAATAGTAGGTTAGAAATTTTTTATGCTGATTTAGCAAAAAATTCTTCTAACGTTAAAGTAAATATTTCCTTGGATGAGGGATCAGGAGTTGTTTTCCACTTAGCATCATTAACAACTGGCACTTCAAACAAGAATTTCACAATATCTGTTGATCACAACGCAAAGAATAGTACTTCATTCGTTGATAACTATGGTGTTGTCAAAGAAAACGGAAAGTTAATTTTTGATGGAGTTAGCTATATTAAAAATGGCTGTGTTAAGTCTGTTACAAGGCAAAATGCAAAAATTATGGTTTTCGACGAGAAGTCAATCGGAATAGCAAAGCCTATTTTAAAAATTGATGAAAATGATATTCAAGCTAGCCATGGAGCTGTTGTTGGAAAGATCAGCGATGAACATTTATTCTATTTAATGAGCCGTGGCTTATCTGAAGAGAAAGCTAAAGTTTTAATTACTTATGGTTATTTAAAACCAATCATGAATGGTTTTGACGAATCTACTCAACAAAAGATTGAGGAATTAATCGAGGGGAGAATGTAATATGTACGACGTTTATAAAGTTCGTAAAGATTTCCCAATGCTTGATGGGACAAAGAAAATGCAAGGCAAAAACCTCGTATTTTTGGACAATGCCTCAACAACTTTCAAGCCTCAACGTGTAATTGACGCAATGACAGAATATTACACTACATTTACAGCAAATTCACATCGTGGAGACTATGATCTTCTTTATAATATGGACGTAAAAGTCTCTGAAGCAAGAAAGGCAATTGCTAAGTTTATTAATTCAGAAGAAAACGAAGTAGTTTTCACTAGTGGTGATACAGCTTCAATCAATTTAGTTGCTTTCGGATACGCATTAAAATTCTTAAAGAAGGATGATGAGATTTTAATTAGTGAGACTGAGCATGCAAGTAACGTTATACCTTGGTTTAAAGTGGCTCAAATGACTGGAGCTAAGGTCAAGTATATTCCTCTAGATGAAAACAATAAAATCACACCTGAAAACGTAAAGAAAGTGGTATGTAGTGCCACTAAAATATGTTCTGTAGCCCAAGTTGGCAATGTTTTAGCACATGAAGTTGATGTTAAAAATATTGCAAAAATAGTTCACGAAGTTGGCGGAATTATGGTAGTCGATGGTGCTCAATCAGTCCCTCATATGAAGATTGATTTTAAGGATTTAGACTGTGATTTCTTAGCGTTCTCTGCTCACAAGATGTGTGGCCCTACTGGAATTGGTGCTTTAGTAGGTAAGTACGACCTTTTAGATAGTATGGATGCAGTGTTTGGAGGGGGCGGAATGAATATTGGCTTCTCAACAAACGGAACATGTGTCGCTCTTAACCCACCAGCTAAATTTGAAGCTGGCACTATGAATCTATCTGGAATACTTGGATTCAAGGCTGCAGTCGAGTATTTAGAAGAAATCGGAATGGATAACGTTCACAAACACGATCAAGAGCTTTTTGATTACGCTATGTCTAAGTTAGAAGACAATGAAAATGTAATTATATATAACAAAACTTCAAGAAATGGCATTATCACATTTAATGTCAAAAATGTTTTCTCACAAGATGAAGCAACACTCTTAAATCACAAGGGTATTGCAGTAAGAAGTGGTCAACATTGTGCAAAAATGATTGATGAAGCAATTGGAACAAACGCTACAGTAAGAGCAAGCTTCTATTTATACACAACTAAAGAAGATGTCGATGCTCTTGTTGATGCATTAAATGAAGGAGGAGATATTTTAGATGCTTACTTTAACTAATGAAATGATGAGAGCTATCATTATGGATCATTACTCAAATCCTATAAATAAACATCAACCTCCTAAAGATGGTTATGAAAAAGTCCATATGCATAGCGATAACTGTATTGACGATATCGATACATTTTTGCTTGTAGAAAATGGTGTCGTTGTCGATGCTTGTTTTGATGGCGTTGCTTGTGCAATTTCTACTTCATCAACTGATATCATGTGCGATTTATTAAAAGGAAAAGAAGTTTCTCAAGCTAAATATATCATTGAACAATATCATCACATGATTCACGAAGAAGAGTTTGATGAGTCAGTGTTAGAAGAGTCTCTTGCTTTTATTAATACTTCTAAACAAGCAGCAAGAATTAGATGTGCAACAATTGGTTGGAACGCTGCTGATGAGATTTTAAAGGACAAATAGTATGTCAGAGAAAGATATTAAGTTCCAAGAAGATTACAAATACGGTTTTAAAGACGAGGATGTCTCAATTTTAAAAACGGACAAAGGTATTAACGAAGCTGTTGTTCGTGAGATTTCACGTTTGAAAAATGAACCTGAATGGATGCTTGAATATAGATTAAAAGCTCTTAAAGCGTTTGAAAGAATGCCATTACCTTCTTTTGGTCCAGATTTAAGTTACCTTGATTTTGATTCATATACATACTTCACAAGACCTAGCAAAAAAGAAGTTCAAAGCTGGGAAGAAGTGCCTGAAACTATTAAAAATACATTCGATAAATTAGGCATTCCTGAGGCTGAACAAAAGTATCTTTCTGGTGTTTCAACTCAGTATGAGTCTGAGGTTGTTTACCATAACATGCTTAAAGAAGTACTCGATAAAGGTGTCATTTTCTTGTCTACAGATATGGCAGTTCAACTTTATCCAGATTTAGTTAAAAAGTATTTCGGAACAGTTGTTCCGTTTGCGGATAATAAGTTCTCTGCTTTAAATAGCGCTGTTTGGTCAGGCGGCTCATTTATCTATGTTCCTAAAGGTGTTCATTTGGACAAACCTCTTCAAAGTTATTTCAGAATTAATAATGAAAAGAGTGGTCAATTTGAAAGAACTTTAATCATTGTCGACGAAGGCGCTGATGTTCACTATGTTGAAGGATGTACTGCTCCAACATATTCTAAAGAATCATTACACGCTGCTGTTGTTGAAATTTTCATTCACAAAGGTGGAAGATGCCGTTATTCTACAGTTCAAAACTGGTCAACTAACATTGTTAACTTAGTTACTAAACGTGCAATTTGTTATGAAGATGCATCAATGGAATGGATCGACGGTAACATCGGTAGCCAAACAAATATGAAATATCCTGCATGTATTTTAGCTGGCGAAGGTGCTAAAGGCACTTGTATTTCAATTGCTGTTGCAGGTAAGAATCAATATCAAGACGCTGGTGCAAGAATGATTCACACAGCAAGTAACACAACATCAACTATTATTTCTAAATCAATTGTTAAAAACGGTGGTGTTGCAAACTATAGAGGCACAGTTAGACACGCAAATGGTGCTAAAAACTGCAAATCTCACGTTGAATGTGACACATTAATTTTAGATAACATTTCAAAGAGCGATACAATTCCAAATAACGATGTACGTAATAATTCTTCATATATTGAGCATGAAGCTACAGTAAGTAAGATTAGTGAAGATCAACTTTTCTACTTAATGTCACGTGGTATTAGTGAAAAAGACGCAACTCAAATGATTATTATGGGCTTTATCGAACCATTCTCAAAAGAATTACCTATGGAATATGCTGTTGAGTTGAATCAACTCATCAAGATGGATATGGATGGAAGTGTTGGTTAGTATGAAAGACTATGAAGTAATTGTAGTTGGTGGTGGCCACGCAGGATTAGAAGCTGCTTTTGCTTGTGCTCGTATGGGACACAAGACACTTTTAGTAACTTTAAATATTAAGAAAATGTGCAATATGCCATGTAATCCATCGATCGGTGGTTCTGCTAAAGGCATTGTTGTTAGAGAAATTGATGCTTTAGGCGGAATGATGGGTATAGCAGCTGATCACCATTATTTACAAATGAAAATGTTAAATACTGGTAAGGGACCAGGTGTTCAATGCCTTAGAGCGCAACAAGATAAACTCGAATACCCTGAACATATTCAATCAATGGCTTTAAATACAGAGAATTTAGAAGTCAAAGAAGCCGAAGTTGTTGCGATTTTACATGACGAAGAAAAAGTTTTTGGAGTTAAGTTATCTACTGGAGAAGAAATTACTTCTGATGCAGTTATTTTAACTACAGGAACTTACATGGAATCTAAAACTTTTAGAGGAAGTGATATTAGAGACGAAGGACCTGAAGGCGAAAAGCCATCTAAAGGATTATCCCCTTGCTTAAAATCAATGGGTGTAGATATCTTTAGATTAAAGACAGGTACTCCTCCAAGAATTAAAGCTGATTCTATTGATTGGAGCAAAGGCTCTATTCAACCAGGAAGTAAAGGGAATCTTGCTTTTTCATATGAAACAAAAGAGTTTATTCCATACGAAGAACAAATCCCTTGCTACTTAATTTACACAACTCCAAAAACTCACGAAATTATACGTGCTCACTTAAACGAATCCGCTATGTTCGGGGGTCAAATCACTGGAGTAGGCCCAAGATACTGTCCTTCAATCGAGTCAAAAATTGTTACTTTCGCTGATAAAGAAAGACACCAATTATTCTTAGAGCCTGAATCTAGATACACAGATTCTATTTATATCCAAGGTTTCTCAACTTCTATGCCAGTAGAGGTTCAAGAAGAGATGGTAAGATCTCTCCCTGGATTTGAAAATGCTGTATTTTTGAAGTACGCATATGCAATTGAGTATGACGCAATTCAAACTCATGAATATAAGGCAACTTTAGAACTTAAGAAGTGGCCAGGTTTATATATTGGCGGTCAAATCTGTGGTACTTCAGGTTATGAAGAAGCTGCTGCTTTAGGTCTTATGGCAGGTATTAATGCCGCTTTGAAAATTGAAGGTAAAGACCCATTGATTTTAAGAAGAGACCAATCATATATCGGTGTTATGATTGATGACTTAGTTACTAAAGGAACAGAAGAACCATATAGATTAATGTCATCGAGAGCAGAATTCCGTTTAATTTTAAGACACGACAATGCTGATTTAAGACTTACGGAAGTCGGACACAACATTGGCTTAATTAAAGAAGATAGATATCAAAGATTTGTTTCAAAGAAAGCAAATATCGATAAAGCACTAGAAGTATTAAATACTGTTCATTTAGGTATGAGAAAGGATGTTAATGAATATTTAACATCGATTGGTTCTTCTCCATTAGCTGGCGGAATCCTTTCTTTAAATTTATTAAAAAGACCAAATGTAACTTATAGAGGTATCGCACAATTCATTGACGAATTAAAAGACATTGAGTTAGACGATAGTGCTGTTGAAGAAATCGAAGTTATCGCAAAATACGAAGGATACATCACAAAACAAATTAAAGAAGCTGCTAATATGGCTAAACTTGATGAGATGAGAATTCCAGGTGATTTTGACTATTTAAATATGAATGGTTTAGCTCTTGAAGCTAGACAAAAAATGGATAAAGTTAGGCCTTTAACAATTGGACAAGCATCACGTATTTCTGGGGTTAACCCCGCAGACATAGCGATTTTAATCATGAATGTAAGGAAAAGATTAGATGGAAAAGAGTAATTTTATTAGCGAACTCAGAATCAGATGTGTAGGCGTCACTGATGAACAATATTCTTTATTAGAAAAGTTCATGAAGCACGTTCTTTTAACTAACGAAAAATTCAACTTAACCGCTATTAAAGATGAAGGCGAATTTTTAGAAAAGATGATCTTTGATAGTGCAATTCTTTTAAATGATGTCGACTTAAAAAACTCTTCTATCTTAGATATGGGTACAGGCGCTGGTTTCCCAAGCGTAGTCCTCGCTATTCTTTCTAATAATTACATTACAGCCTTAGACTCTACAAAGAAGAAAATCGATTTTATTGATGAATTCTGCAAAACTAACGGAATTAAAATGGATTGCGTTAATGCTAGAGCAGAAGATTTTTCATCAAAAAATCGTGAAAAGTTTGACTATGTCACAGCAAGAGCAATGGCTCCATTAAGAATCTTGGTCGAATTAGGTGTTCCTGCTTTAAAAGTTGGTGGCAAACTTCTCGCATACAAAGGGCCAAATTTTGAAGAAGAAATTGAACATTGTAGAGGCACTTTAGTGAAACTTGGATGTCACGTTGAAAAAGTCTATGACGACATTCTTCCTGAATCTAAAGAAGAAAGAGCAATTATTTACATTGTCAAAGATAAAGTAACAGAGAAAAAATATCCAAGAGAATATAAAATAATTAAAGAAAAATCATTATAAATGATACAATAGGACAACCATGGCAAAGATTATCTCAATTTGTAATCAAAAGGGTGGAGTTGGAAAGACAACCTCTGCTATAAACATTTCGGCGGCGTTAGCTCATTATCAACGCCGTGTTTTACTCGTTGATATGGATCCTCAAGGCAATGCATCTCAAGGTTTAGGATTCGATATTTCTTTATTAAATAAATGTGTTTTAGACGTATTAAACGACAAACAACATATTAAAAAAGTAATAAAGAAAACTGATGTTCCTAACTTAGATTTGCTCCCATCTAAATTAAAATTAGCTAGTATGGACGATTTAGATAGTGCTTCTAATAAATACTTTATTTTGAAGGATTGTTTATCTCTAATTCTTGATCAATACGATTATATTATAATCGACTGCCCTCCTTCGTTTGGTTTCTTAACATTAAATGCTCTCGTTGCATCTAATACTGTTTTGATTCCAGTTCAATGCGAATATTTCGCGATGGCAGCAATTTCTCAAATGCTTGCAACAATATCTAAAATACAAGCAACATTAAATAGTTGCTTATCGATTGAAGGTTTCCTCTTAACAATGTATGATGCTAAAACGAACCTAGATACTGAAATTACTATCCAAGTCAGATCCTTGTTCAAAGAGAATACATTCCTTACTCAAATTCCAAGGAACATTTCAATCCCAGAAAGCAATCAACGTGGTGAGCCAGTAATTGTTTACCGTCCTACTAGTTCGGGAGCTCTTGCATATCTATCATTAGCAAAGGAGATTATTGATCATGAAACAATCTAAATTCGATGTCAAATTCATTGCGAGAACAGCAATTTTCGCAGCAATAAGTATTATTTTATACTTAGTTCCTGTCTTTTCTATCTCGTTACCAATCTTCCCATCTTTCTTAAAGATTCATTTTGATGAAATTCCTGCTCTAATTGCTGGATTTGCATATGGACCACTTAGTGGTGTTATCGTTATTGTTGTTAAAACTTTAGCAAAATTACCTTTAACAAACACAATGGCGGTTGGTGAATTAGCTGACTTACTTTATTCTGTCGCATTCATCGTTCCAGCTAGTTTGTTATACAAAAAAATGCACAACCTTAAGGGTGCACTTATTTCTATCGGCGTTGGTATTGTAGCTCAAGTAATTGTTGCTACAGTATTCACAACATACGTTATGTTAGATTTCTATGTATTTATGATGGGTTTACCTGCAGAAGCAATCTTGAATATGTGTCAAGCAGTTAATCCAAATGTTTCAAGCTTGGGTTTGCCATTCTTATTTATGATTTCATTACCATTCAACTTATTGAAGGATGCAATTGTGGCGTTAGTTACAATGGTACTCTATAAGAGATTGCATGGCTTAATTGATAAAATCGGAGCACAAAAAAACTAGATCGTTAAGACCTAGTTTTTTTTATATCATTACTCTTCAACAGAGATTGCACCAACTGGGCAGACACCAACTGAATCTTCGTCAGCTTCTCCAGTAACAGGTTCTGCAGTTCCTGCATCACCGAATTTGTAATCATCAGGGTAACTGCCTACGCAAGCACCACACATGATGCAAGCTGATGCTTCGATTTTGACTTTTTTCTTTGCCATAAATTTGCCTCCTAAATCGGTGAATTCATTATATATCTTAAAGACGTTTGTTGTCAAAAACTTATATTAATCTATAAAAATAGTTTTAATTATATTAAAATTGAAAATAGATTATGGAAGAGACAAGAACTAACAAATATAAAGAGTATCGAAAAGCAATTTTGTCTGAAGATGAAACGGCGAATTTTTCTTCTAGAGATGTTTTAAAAGGCGGTACTGAAACTACAACTCTTCCGTTAGACCAAGTAATTAAATCTGCAAAAGATGAAAAAAAGTTCGATTTAATCTTATTTTTTCGCAAACATAGCAAAGTTTTTGAAATTATTGCAATTGGTATTGGACTTTGCATTATAATACTTGGTATTATCTTATGGGCTATTAAAGTATGGAGGGCTTAATATGAGAATTTCTGTTGCTATCGACGGACCTGCGGCTGCTGGAAAGTCAACAATCGCTAAAAGAATCGCATCAAATTTAGGTTATGTTTATATCGATACAGGTGCTATGTATCGTTGTTTTACTTGGTATTGTTTAGAGAAAGGTCTTAACTGTGAAGATGAAGCAGCTTGTGTTGCAGTAATCCCAGAAGTCTCAATTGACCTTAGACCAAATGGCACAGTTTTCTGTAATGAAACAGATGTCACACGCGCTATTAGAGAACCAAGAATTAACGCAAACGTCTCATATATCGCTACATATAAAGACATCAGATTAGCAATGGTCGATTTACAAAGAAAAATGGCTGCTAACTGCAGTGTTATTATGGATGGAAGAGATATCGGAACATATGTTCTTCCAAACGCAGAAGTTAAAATCTTCCAAATTGCTTCAGTTGAAGTAAGAGCCCAAAGAAGATTTAAAGAAAATATGGAAAAAGGCATCGCTTGTACATATGAAGATATCGTCGAAGATGTCAAAAAGAGAGATAGAATCGACTCAGGTAGAGCATTCGCTCCTCTTAAACCTGCAGAAGATAGTATTGAAGTTGATACATCAGATATGACAATTGAAGAAGTAGTCAACGCTATTACAGAAATTATTAATAATAAAATTAAGGAATTAGAAAATGATAAATAAGGGAATCGTAGCAATTGTAGGATCTCCAAACGTTGGTAAATCAACGATTTTTAATCGTATGGTTGGTGAACGTCACGCGATTGTCGATGATGAAGCGGGTATCACTAGAGATAGACTTTATGGGACTGCTGAATGGTTAGGAAATAAGTTCTCTGTTATCGATACAGGTGGTATTGAAATTAAGAATACAACTTTCCAAGCAGAGATTAGAGCTCAAGCTGAAATCGCTATCAATGAGGCTGATGTAGTTGTTTTCGTTGCAGATGGAAAGCTTGGTGTCACCAATGACGATAGGGCAGTTGCAAGAATTTTAAATAGATCCAAAAAGAAAGTTATTTTAGCCGTCAATAAAATTGATGGTGGTGCAAATATCGCCGATGCGCAAGAATTCTATTCATTAGGTTTAGGACATCCAATGGTAGTTTCAGGTGCTCATGGTATTGGTATTGGCGATTTAATGAATGAAATCATCGCTCATTTACCTGATAGAGAAGAAGTTAAGGAAGAAGAAAAGATTGTTTTCTCAGTTATCGGAAGACCTAATGTAGGAAAATCATCTTTAGTCAACGCAATTTTGAATCAAGAAAGAGTTATCGTTAGTAATGTTTCAGGTACTACTAGAGACTCAATTGATACAAGTTTCAAGAGAGGCGATAGAGACTATGTAGTTATCGATACTGCAGGTCTTAAAAAGCGCGGAAAAATCTATGAAAGTATCGATAAGTACTCTGCCATACGTGCTTTAAAAGCTATCGAACGTAGCGAGATTGTTGTTCTTGTCATCGACGGTGGTGAAGGAATTACAGATCAAGACAAGCACGTTATTCAATATGCTTGCGACTTGCACAAAGCAATTATCATCTGTGTTAATAAGTGGGATTTAGTTAATAAGTCTACAAACACAATGAGTGACTACACAAAGATCATTAGAGATGAATATAAGTTCTTAGATTATGCACCAGTAATCTTCTTATCAGCTCTCAAAAAGCAAAGATTAGATACTCTATTTGATGCATTAGAAAAAGTACACGAAGCTTATTACACTCGTATTCAAACAAGTATCTTAAACGAAGTTTTACAAGATGCTCAAATTATGAACCAAGCACCAGATTTCAATGGTGGTAGATTAAAAATCTTCTTTGGTTCTCAAGTTGATACAGCTCCTCCATGTATTGTCTTATTTGTTAACAATCCAGACTTTATGCACTTCTCATATAAGAGATATATCGACAATAGATTAAGAGAAACATTCAATTTTGAAGGTACACCAATTAATATTCAAACAAGAATGAAGAAAGGAAAGGAGAGATAACCTACGATGAAAAAGATAAATAAACTAGATTTAATCGAAGTTGTTGCAGAAGAAGCTCACCTTTCTAAAAAAGATGCAGCTGCAGCAATCGCAGTTACTTTCGAATATATTAAGGGAAACTTACTTAACAACACAGAAGTAAGTATCTCTACTTTTGGTTCTTTTACACCAATCACAAAACAATCAAGAAAAGGTACTGATCCTACAAGTCATAAGCAAATCATTATTTCTGAAAAGAAGTCAGTATCATTTAAGCCTTCAAGAATTTTTAAAGACGAACTCAACAAATAAGAATGGACGTTATTTCAATCGTTAAAAACTTAGAAATGCTCTTCAAAAAAGAAGGCTTTTCTTTATACTTTGTTGGAGGCTCAGTACGCGATTACTTGCTATATGGTGGGTTTAACGATGTAGATTTAGTCACAGACGCTACTCCTGATGAGATGAAGGGCTTTCTTTTAGATGCCGATTTTACTTTCTCTAGATTTGGGTTTGTAAAAGTGCCTTTTGAAGGCATGAAATTTGATATTACAACCCTTAGGATAGAGGAAGAGTATTCTGATTTTCGTCATCCAAAAAGCATTGTATTCACTAAGAAATTAGAAGACGACTATAAGCGTAGAGACTTCACAATCAACGGTCTATATATGGATACTAATTTACATGTATATGACTTTGTTGATGGAGTTAAAGACATTGATAACAGGGTTATAAGAATGATTGGCGATCCAATTAAACGTTTTAATGAAGATCCATTAAGAATTATTAGAGCAATTAGATTTTTTCTAACCTACAAGTTTGAATTAGATTCACAACTTATCGATGCAATTAAGGCATGTACGCCTCTATTAGACAGCTTAAACCCAGATAAAATTAAACAAGACATTAAGAAAATTAGAAATTCTAGCAAAGAGGAGATTATAGAAATATTTAAATATTTCAATATCCAAAAATATTTAGATGTGATAAAGTAATAGCACTTTATGGTTAGTGGCGCTTTAGATTTTAAATATCTTTTACTCGACAATTATAAAAAAATGAAACTTAACGAGAACACTCTCGCTACTATTTTTGTTATTGAGCATTTAATATCTCAAGGCAACCCTTTCATTACTGCTGATCTTTTGTCTTTTAAGATGAGCTTAGATGTTAAAGAAATTGATAAGATTCTCGCTGATTTAATAAATAAAGGTTATTTAGAATATAATGTCTCAGGTTCAAAGACTGTTTGTTCTTTAAACCCCTTAAAAGAAAAGCTTTATGAGGATTTTGAAAATAGCGTTAGTAGAGACGACGTCTCAGAAAGTGATAGAGAAGTTTCCTCAAACGTTAAAAAAGCCACAAAAGAAATTGAAAAAATGTTCGTAAGACAACTTTCACCTTTAGAAGTATCAAAGGTTAAAGAATGGATTATGACTGGATATAGAGTTGAAACAATTGTTGATGCATGTAAAGAATGTTTATCCAAAGGAAAGAAAACAATTCGCTCTATGGATAAGGTTTTAACTATCTGGCAAAGTAGAAATGATATAGAGACAGATGGAATTACTACAATTTCACCTGATTGGAATAAATCATTAGAAGAAACAATTAAAATTGCAAAGACACCTTGGTTAGATCAAGATGAAAAATCAAAAAAATAAGTTAAAAGAAATCCAAGAATTTATGGATGAAGAATTCGCAAATGTAGGTTGCGAATTGCACTATAAAACTGACTACGAATTATTAATAGCTGTAATGCTTTCTGCTCAGACTACAGATGTCGCTGTAAATAGTGTTACAGATGTTTTATTTTCTAAGTACGATACTTTAGAGAAACTCAATAGTGTAAGTTTAGAGGAAGTTGAAAAAACTATTCAACCTATTGGAATATATAAAAATAAAGCCAAAAGATTAAAGGAAATAGTCTCAACTTTATTAAGCGATTTCGATGGAAAAGTGCCATGTGATACCGAGTTATTGACTAAATTACCTGGTGTCGGAAACAAAACAGCATGTGTCACAAGAGCCGAAGTTTTTAAGATTCCAGAATTTCCTGTAGACACACATGTTTTAAGAATTTCTAAACGTTTAGGTTTGTGTTCTTTGAAAGATGAACCTATCGAATGTGAAGCAAAACTAAAAAAGACTTTTGAGAGAGAAAATTGGATTAAACTTCATCATCAATTCATTCACTTTGGTAGAGCGATTTGTAAAGCTCAAAGTCCAATTTGCGATCGCTGTAAATTAAAAGAATATTGCAATAGACATTAGAAAAATAATTCATCTACTGCTTCGAGATAATATAATCTTGGATAATAGCCATGTGTAACACTCATGGCTTTTTCTTTGAAGTATTGATATGGGATAGATTTTCTTTTATTGAGTTGCATAAAACTTATTAATTGTTCTGCAGAAAGAATGTAAGTTTCGTCGTATTTTTCAAAGTTAATAATAAAGAATCCAATACCTCCATATTTAACTACTTCCTTAAGATGTTCTATTTGATGATGGGAGATATTTGCAAGTGGAAATGACGTTTTTGACTTTGTACTTTTTGCTTCAAAATCGATGTACTTCTCGCGATATATGCCATTATAGTCAGTTGTTGACTGTTGCTCGAAGTATGCATCTGTAATATGTGGACCATTAGTATAATCTACATGAACAACATTGATTGGAGTTGGTCTTTTCGTGATTAAAGCAACCCCGTGTGTGGAGTAGTATTCGTTGGAAATATTTATATCTTCCTCAAAACTCATACCTCTATTACTAGATGATATTGAGATTTCGAATTTTGTTAATTTTTGTTTTGTTTTATTAGGTGAATATTCTCGTCCGTCTGGGTATTTGATCATGATAAAAATTTCTTAATCTCGTCGTCAAATTCTCTTGGAGTTACTTCTTCGCCGTTTAATAATTTTGCAATTATAGGTTTAACGACTTCTGGAACTCTAGAAAAATTCCCCAAAACTTTCTTGTATTCTTCTCCTACTAATTCTGATTTTTTGATGAATGCATTATATAGAGTGCAAAGGTTTACTGCATCTGAACTTGGATCGTGATTTGGTCCAACAATCTCAGCTTCAAATTTTTCGCAGTAGTGAATTAAAGATAATGGATTTCCCTTGTCGTCTTTAATAAACTCACTGATGAATGCTGAATAGTCTAAATAATTTTTTTGAATTTGTGAGACTATTTCCTTTGGAAAATCAAAATTATAAGCAATTGATTGAGATAAAATTCTCATATCGTGATTGCCGAAAGTACAGAATGTGCATTTCGAAAAAGCCATGCCACAGTATTTCTTGAGGCCTTCCATAGCTTTTGAAAAACTAATTCCTTGTTCTTTCAATTGATCTTCAGTAATGCCAGTTAAATTAGTTACATAGTTTCCAATTTTGTTGTGCGCTCTAACGAAGACTTTGTAGGGTAATTTTGTTGATTTGATTGCGCCCTTTTTATCTAAGGTTGCCATAACAGCACCAAGAGCGATCATTTCATGAGAAAATTGTGTTCCTTCGAAGTCTAGGAAGCAGATATGCTTATGTCCTTTTAGTAACTTGTCTAACTTTTTCATCTCAAGCATTATAGCATTAAGAACAAAAAATTATGAGAGCAAAGTAATAAATTTGCTTTATAAATGCATAGTTTTCTTAATTGTTTATACTTTTTTCTAATTTGAAAAAAGATTGATACATTATAGGGGCTATAGTATCATAAGTAGGTATTATGGGAATCAAGTTATTTTTATCTAGTGAAGAAATTCTAAATCATGTTTTCGCAGCTGTTCCAAAGGGATATGATCCATTGGATGTTGACGAATATTTAGATAGAATTCTTGCCGATTATCGAACTGTTGAAAAGAACTTACTCATCAGAAATGAGGAGAAAGAAGCATTAGAAAGCAAAATCAAACAGCTATCTAATGAGGTTAAACATCTCGAAATTGAGAACGCTAGATTAAGAAATAGACTCTCTGATATTAAACCGACTGATAGTGTCAATAGCGACAATATCAATCTTATTAGAAGGATTAACCAGTTAGAGGCATTCCTCTTCAATAAAGGATTTGATCCTACATCAATTAAATAAACATTCGACCTAGACAATTGCTGCCGTAAGGTAGAGGAAAGTCCATGCTCGCACAGTCTGTGATGTCTGTAGTGTTTGCGCCAGTCCAATAAATAAGGCTGGGTACGTAGGAGTACGTAACGGCGGAGTAAGACCTAAAGGAAACCATGGTGGAGCTCCTGAAAGTGCCACAGTGACGAAGCTTTGTGGAAACACAAAGGTGGAACGCGGTAAACCCCACAAGCGAGAAACCCAAATTTGGTAGGGGAGATTGGGAAAGGAAACGAACTAGTCCCAATAAGCTTTGCTTAGATAAATAATTGTCCACGACAAAACATGGCTTACAGGGTCGAATACTCACTAAAGGAGTTCTTATGAATTTACCAACAAAAATCACATTTTCAAGAATAGTTGCTACTGTAGTAATGCTTGTTACTTTATTTGTTTTAACTATTGTTAAGCCAACTATTAATCCAATCGGAGAAACTCCATTAACATGGCTATATCTTGGCTTATTCGTTTTCTTCGTAATTGCAAGCTATACTGACCATCTAGATGGTAGTATCGCTAGAAAACGTAACATGATTACAGACTTAGGCAAGTTCTTAGACCCTATCGCTGACAAAATGTTAGTTAACTCATTAGTTATCTTCCTTTCTATTCCTGGAGTCTTATATGAAGGACAAATGGCATTCCCATATTGGTGTGCTGTTATTTTAATCGTTAGAGACATCATTATTGATGCTTTGCGTTCTATGGCAGCTTCACAAGGAAGAGTCATCGCAGCAAGCATCTGGGGAAAACTTAAAACAGTGTTAGAAATGGTATGTATTGGGGCTATTTTATTAAATGACTTCCCATTCTCATACTTTGATTCGGCTTGGCCAGTTGCTTTAAAAATCCCTAATATTTTAGTTTACTTAGCTACTATTGCTTCAGTTGTTTCTGGTGCAATTTACTTAATCAAAAATAAAGATGTATTTGTAGGAAAGAAAGATGGAAGCAAGTAAACTCAAACAATATTTTGATAACAAAGGTCTTACCCTCGGAAGCGTAGAGTCTTTTACTGGCGGTTTATTTGCTAGTGAGATAACTTCCATTTCGGGTGCGAGTACATTTTTTAAAGGTGGAGTTGTTACATACGCTACTGAAGAAAAAGTTAATGTTCTCGGTATAAGTAAGGACTTAGTTGATACATATGGCGTAGTTTCTAAAGAATGCGCTGAACAAATGGCTATCCAAGGAAGTAGAGTTCTTAATGTTGATTATTGCATCTCTTTTACAGGAAATGCAGGACCTACAGCTATGGAAGGAAAGCCTGTTGGATTAATCTACATTGGTGTTTTTGACGGTAAAAATTGCCATGTGTTAGAAAAAATTATCGAAGGAACTAGAAATTTTGTAAGAAATGAAGCAATTTTAATTGCTTATGAGTTCTTAGGAACACTAATTTCAAAATAATTTAAGAAATTTTGCAAAAAATCAGAAAAATGGCCCATTTAATAAAGTAGAGGTATTTTTATGACAAAAGATGAAAAAATCGAAAATCAATCTGCCTTAAACGATACGTTGAAAGAAATCCAACGTCTTTTCGGTAAAGGTTCAGTCATGAAACTTGGTGATCGTCCAGCAGTAGATATGGACGTCATTCCAAGTGGCTCCTTGCTTATTGATGGCGCATTAGGAGTCGGCGGTTATCCAAAAGGCCGTATCATAGAAATCTTTGGACCAGAAAGTAGTGGTAAAACTACTCTAGCTTTACACGCAATTGCTGAATGTCAAAAGCAAGGTGGAAGAGCTGCTTTTATCGACGCAGAACACTCAATAGACCCAGTGTATGCTAAGAACTTAGGTGTAAACGTCGATGAATTAATCCTTTCTCAACCTGACTCAGGTGAGCAAGCTCTTGAGATTGTTGAGATGCTTGCTGAGAGTGGCGCTTTCGACTTAATTATTGTCGATTCAGTTGCTGCTCTTGTCCCTCAAGCAGAGTTAGATGGGGAGATGACAGATTCATCAGTTGGCTTACAAGCTCGCTTAATGTCAAAGGCAATGAGAAAACTTGCCGGTATTCTTAATAGAAAATCTGTTGCGGTTATCTTTATTAACCAATTAAGAGAAAAAGTCGGTGTTATTTATGGTAACCCTGAGACAACTTCCGGAGGACGTGCTTTAAAATTCTATTCAACTATTAGAATTGATATTAGAAGAAGCGAAGCAATTAAGGACTCTGGTGAGATTATTGGCAACTCATGTAAAGTCAAAATTGTTAAAAACAAAGTCAGCCCTCCATTTAAAACTTGTGATATCGACATTATTTATGGAAAAGGCGTTTGTAAAGAAGCTGAAATTCTTGATAAAGCAGTAGAACTTGCAATTATTAAAAGATCAGGCGCATGGTACGAGTATGATGGAGTAAAAATTGCTCAAGGAAGAGAATCTGCAAAGTCATATCTCGTTGATTTCCCAGAGAAATGTGCTGAGATTTTAGATAAGATCAAGGCTGCTCCAAAGATCTAGGTTTTAAGAGGAATCCTTCAAAGGGTTCCTTTTTAAGTTAAAAGTAATTTTTAATATTTATTAATTCTGATAATAAGTTATAATAATTTCGTACCTGAAAGATTGGTACTTACCTATATATTCTCTTTTGAGAACTTTATTATCAGGATTTTCCTGTTATACATAAAAACCTAGCACATAGCATAATACGGGTATTTAAGGTAAATTTTATAGTTGCGAAACTATATTTTAGTCTGTGACTAGAAAGGGTCTTTTATTATTATGATTGGTTACATCATTACTGGTGTTCTAAGCTTAGCAGTTGGAGCCGCTTTAGTCTTTTTCATTCCTTTCTTTAGAAAGGCACGCGCACAAGCGAATTATAAAAAGATTATTAGAGACGCTGAAATTAAAGCTGAACACATCACAAAAAATGCACAACTCGATGGCAAACAAACTGTTATCGAAATGAAACAAGAAGCTAACAAAGAAATTCAAGAAAGAAAAGCAGAAATTGCACAACAAGAAAACAAACTTCTTCAACGTGAACAAAACATCGACAGAAGAGATCAAGCTTTATCTTCTAAGGAACAATCTTTAGACGACAAAACTGAAAATCTCAACAGAAGATTAAAAGACGTTGCTGCAAAAGACGCTTTGCTTCAAACAAAGATCGATTCAATTATTGTTGAATTAGAAAAAGTCGCTCATATGTCTTCTCAAGAAGCTAAGGACGAATTATTCTCAAGAGTTGAAAGCAAGATCTCTACTGAAATTGCTGCTTACATTAAAAACAAAGAAGAAGAAGCAAAAGAAGAATGCGAAACTAAAGCTAAAGAAATGCTTGGTTTAGCAATGAGCAAATACGCTCAAGAATGCACAATCGAAAGATGCGTATCTGTCGTCGCATTACCTAGTGACGAAATGAAAGGTCGTATCATCGGTAGAGAAGGTAGAAACATTAGAACAATCGAACAACTTTTAGGTGTTGAATTAATTATTGATGACACTCCAGAAGTTATTACAGTCTCATGCTTCAACCCAATTAGAAGAGAAATCGCTAGAATGTCTCTTGAAGCATTAATTAAAGACGGCAGAATTCAACCTGGAAGAATTGAAGAAATCGTTGAAAAATGTAAGAAAGAAGTCGACGAATCTATTCACAAAACTGGTCAAGATGTCGCTTTCAAATTAGGATTACCTAGAATTAACAAAGAATTATTAGATTATGTCGGAAGATTAAAATACCGTACATCATATGGCCAAAACGCATTAGAACACTCAATTGAAGTAGCTTACTTATGTGGTTCTATGGCAGCTGAATTAGGTTTAGACCAAAACTTAGCAAAACGTGCTGGCTTATTACACGATATTGGTAAATCAGTTGACTTCGAACAAGAAGGTAGCCACGTTGAAGTCGGTGCTCACTTAGCAAAGAAATATGGCGAACCAGAAATCGTTATCAACTCAATTGAATCTCACCATGGTGATGTTCCAGCTAAGAGCATCATCGCTAACTTAGTCCAAGCTGCTGATACATTATCTGCTGCTAGACCAGGTGCTCGTAGTGAAATCTTAGAAAACTACATCAAACGTATCGAACAACTCGAAGAAATTTGTAAATCTTACGATGGTGTTTATCAAAGCTTTGCAATGCAATCAGGTAGAGAATTACGTGTTATGGTAGTTCCAGATAAGATTGATGATATCGGTGCATTCAAATTAGCACGTGATATTAAAGAACGTATTGAAAACGAAATGACTTATCCAGGTCAAATCAAAATCTCTGTTATCCGTGAATACAGAGCAAATGAAATTGCGAAATAGTAGCCCTATTTCATAGAAATGGCAGTAAATTGAACATACTTTTTATTGGGGACGTCGTCGGTCGTGTTGGCCGACGCATGATAAAAGAATATCTTCCAACATTTGTTGAAAAATATAATGTTGATTTCGTTATCGCTAACGGAGAAAACGCAACTCATGGTAAAGGTTTATCTAGAAACCATTACTTTGAGTTGATCGACGCTGGCGTCGATGTAATCACATTAGGCAATCATTATTTATCTAAAAATGAGATCGTAAGATACATTGATAAAGTAGATTGCTTAGTAAGGCCTCTTAATTTATTACACGAGTTTGGAGGCGAAGGAAGTGCCTTATTTGACGTTAATGGCATTCCTGTTAGAGTTACAAACCTTTTAGGCTCTGCATTTATGACAGAAAGCGTTAATGCGCCTTATTTATCGATGCTAGACCTTTTATCTGAGCAAGAAGAAGATTGCATCCATATCATCGATTATCATGCAGAAGCGACTGGAGAAAAGTGTTCATTCGCTTATGCAATGGATGGTAAGGTTACTGCTGTATTAGGTACCCATACACATATTCAAACTAATGATGCAAGGGTACTTCCTAATGGAACTGCTTTTATTTCAGATGTTGGAATGAGTGGTTTCTACGATGGCGTTTTAGGATTTACTAAAGAAACAGTCGTTCCTAAGATTGTTTATGGAGAATCCGGCAAAATGCAAACTCCTGACGATGGCAATGGTGTTTTATCTGCTGTCGTTATGAAAATTGATGACAATACATTCAAATGTATTAATATAAAAACAATTAAGTACGTGGAGAGCGAACATGAAAACTAAGATTATTAATTCACCAGATATGATTAAAGCTGCTGATAGAAGGCCTTCTACAACAGTGTTTTCAAAGATGTCAGAAGAGAGCTTAAACGAGCTTTCAAGACTCATTAAAGATAAGAAGTATTATATTCGTACTTATGGTTGCCAAGCTAACGTTCGAGACGAAGAAACTATGCGCGGAATGCTTGAGAACGTAGGTTATATTCCTGCAAATGAACCTGAAGAAGCTGAATTAATCATTATTAATACATGCGCAGTTAGAGAAAATGCCGAAGATAAGGTCTATGGTGAAATCGGTAATCTTAAATATTTAAGAAAAAAGAATAAGAGTATGGTTTTAGCTATTTGTGGATGTATGGTCGAACAACCAGAAATCTTAAATAGACTTATGACAACATTCCCTGAAGTAAATTTATACTTTGGAACTCACGAAATCGGCAATCTTTATTCATTGGTTTATGCAGCAATTACATCAAAAGAGAGAATTGTATCTATTGAAAGTAAGCCAGGCGAAGTTGTAGAAAATCTCCCAGCATGTAGACTTAATAGATTTAAAGCTTTCGTTAATATTATTTATGGCTGCAACAAATTCTGCACTTATTGCATTGTTCCTTACACAAGAGGAAAAGAGAGAAGCAGAAAATTTGATGACGTTATGGACGAATGTAGAAGCTTAGTTGATGCTGGTTATAAGGAAATCACATTACTAGGTCAAAACGTTAATGCATACGGAAAGGATTTAAATGAATCAAGAGATTTTGCAGACTTATTAGAAGAGGTTGCAAAACTCGGAATCGAACGCTTACGATTCACAACTTCTCACCCTTGGGATTTCTCTTCAAAAATGATTGATGTTATCGCTAAGTACCCAAACATAATGAAATTTATCCATCTTCCAGTCCAATCTGGTAGCAATTCAATTTTAAGATCAATGGGTAGAAGATATTCAAGAGAACAATATTTAAATTTAGTAAAAGAGATGAGAGAAAAGATTCCAAACCTCTCATTATCAACTGATATTATTGTCGGTTTCCCAAATGAAACAGAAGAAGAATTTAAGGAAACTTTAACTCTTGTAGATGAAGTTAAATATGAGGCAGCATTTACATTCATTTATTCTCCAAGAAAAGGCACACCAGCTGCTAAAATTGAAGACAATGTCCCATATGAAGTTAAATCAAAGAGATTCTTAGAATTAGTTAAACACCTTGAAGGACCTATCCAAGAAAAATCTTTAAAAATGGTTGGTAATACATACAAAGTCTTAGTTGACGGTGTTAGCAAAACTGATGAAGGAATGTTATCTGGATATACTGAAGAAAATAAACTTGTCCACTTTAAAGGTGATGAAAGTTTAATTGGTACAATTATTAAAGTTAAGATCCTTGAATCTCATACTTATTCACTTATTGGTGAGGTCGTAAATGAGTAGTGCAATAGACTATGCAATTGCGATTCAAGAGAAGATTAATGAACTTCCTGAAGCTAAAGAGTATCTTAGGTTAAAGAAAATCATCGATAATGACAAAGAGATTCAAGATCTTCAAAAAACTATTCTTGAATACCAAAGAAATGGTGAAAATAAGCTAGCTGATGAATGTATGAGTAGGTTAAATTCTTTGCCTATCATCGTAAACTTCAGAATGGTCGAAGAACAGTTAGCAGAATCGTTAAAATTAATATCGGATATCTTAAAATAAATCCCATTTGGGATTTTTTTATGCTATTATTCAAGTATGACATATGTAATACTTGGACCTACTGGAATTGGAAAAACTTCTTTGGCTGTTGATATAGCAGAAGTTTTAGATTGCCCAATTATTTCTTGTGATGCTTATCAGATTTACAAAGATATGAATATCGGAACAGGAAAAATTATGCCTGACGAAAAGGGATTTGAAAGGCATTACCTTATTAACAAAATTACACCTGAAGAAACATATTCAGTTAAGGAATATCAAAAGGATTTCAGGGAAATTTATGAAAAGCTTTCAAAAGATAATAAAAACATTGTAGTTGTTGGTGGAACTGGCCTCTATATTAAGGCAGCTTTATATGACTACTCTTTTGAAACTTATGAAGATGACACTAGCGATTTAGAAAAAATGGATAATCATACTTTATACGAGCTTTTACTAAAGTTAGATCCTGAATCTACAAAGACAATTCATGAGAATAATAGAAAAAGAGTAATTCACGCGATTTCAGTTGCTAGAAGTTGCGACACAACTAAGTCTGAAAGCATTGTTAATCAAGAGCATAAACTCGTATATGATGGCATTAAATTTATTTTTGTTAATCCAAATAGGGAATTGGTATACGAGAGAATCAATAAACGTGTTGACGGCATGTTTGAAAGCGGATTGGTTGAAGAAGTTAAGAATTTATTATCTAAATATTCGTTCTCTGTTACAGCAAAGGAAGCAATTGGCTATAAGGAAGTAATTTCTTATTTCAATGGAGAGATTTCTTATGATGATTGTGTAGAGTTGATTAAAAAAAGAAGTAGAAACTATGCAAAAAGACAAGTTACATTCTTTAAGCACCAATTCAACTGTGAAACATATTCAACAATTGAAGAAGCTAAGGAGGTCATTTTGAATGAGTAATATATTTGAAAGATCCATCGGCTTACTAGGAGATGAAAATTTTAAAGCTTTATCAAATAAAACGGTTTGCATATTTGGACTTGGGGGAGTTGGCGGCACAGCAATTGAAGCTCTAGTTAGATCGGGAGTATCAAATATCGTGCTAATTGACTTTGATAACGTCGACGAGAGTAATATCAATCGCCAAATCTTATTTACATCTAAAGATATTGGCAAGGCAAAAGCAGAAGCGGCAAAAGAAAAGTTGATTGATATCAATCCAAATTTAAACATTTCAGTCCATAACTGTAAGGCACAAGATTATGATTTCTCGGAAAAAGTAGATTTTGTGATTGATGCAATAGACGATGTTGAGGGCAAGTTATATATAGCTCAAAAATGTACTCAACTCGGTATACCTTACGTTATATCACTAGGTATGGCTAATAGATTTGATCCATCAAAGGTGAAGATTTCTACATTAAATAAAACGTTTAATGATCCGTTAGCTAAAAGAATTAGATACATTTTTAAACAAAATGGGTTAGTATTAAATAAAGTTAATGTAGTTTGGTCAGAAGAGGAAAGTGTTCCATATAATGGAAGGCTTAATTCAATTATGACAGTTCCATCTTCTGCAGGACTTAACATCACACATTATGTAATTTCATATTTTATGAAGGAGGGCGAAGATAATGAGTAATATTTTCGAAATAGCAAAGAAAGCAAACATTGATGAGAAGTATCTCATCCCTTACGGATACGATAAAGCGAAAATCGATTTCGCCATTATGGACAGTCTCAAAGACAAGCCTAATGGAAAACTTGTTTTAGTTACAGCCATTACTCCAACAAAAGCTGGAGAAGGTAAAACTACAACCAGTATTGGTTTACACGATGGATTAAACTCTATAGGTGTTCCATCTATCGTAGCATTAAGAGAACCTTCTTTAGGACCTGTTTTTGGTATTAAAGGCGGTGCTACAGGTGGTGGTAAAGCATCTGTTATTCCATCTGAGGACATTAATCTTCACTTTACCGGTGATATGCATGCCTTAACTTCATCAATAAACTTAATTTCTGCAATTATTGATAATCATATTTTCCAAGGAAATGAATTAGGAATCGATTCTTCTAGAATTCTCTGGAAGAGAGCACTCGATATGAATGACAGAGCTTTAAGAAAAGTAACTGTTATGCAAGGCGAAAAGAAAGGTCAACCTCGAGACGATGAATTTGTTATCACTGTTGCTAGTGAATTGATGGCTATTATGTGTTTAGCAAACAATCCTCAAGAATTCCAAGATAGAGTAAATAGAATAATCGTTGCTTATAATTTCGATGGGAATCCAGTCACAATTAAGGATTTAAAGATCTCTCACGCAATTATGAAGCTTATGAA
Source organism: Bacilli bacterium (assembly GCA_024399115.1). GTDB lineage: Bacteria > Bacillota_I > Bacilli_A > RFN20 > CAG-826 > RGIG9670. Next base: position 30,148 of record JAKSHZ010000004.1, on the reverse strand, counting down.
GAATGCTTTAAATCCAAATCTTGTTCAAACATTAGAAGGAAATCCAGCAATCATTCATGGTGGCCCTTTTGCTAATATTGCTCACGGCTGTAATTCAATTATTGCTACTAAAATGGCTTTAAAACTTGCTCCAGTCGTAGTTACAGAAGCAGGATTCGGCGCTGATTTAGGTGCTGAAAAGTTCTTAGACATCAAGTGTAGAGTTGGTGGTTTAAAACCTGACGCAGTAGTTATGGTTGCTACTATTCGTGCTCTTAAAATGCATGGTGGACAGGCTTTTGAAGACTTGCAAAATGAAAATATCGATGCTTTAAAGGCTGGTGTTTGTAACTTGAAAAAACATCTTGATAATATTGCAAAATACGGATTACCTATCGTTGTATGCATAAATCATTTCGCTTCTGACACAGAAGAAGAAACTAAAGCTTTATCTAATTGGTGTGAAGAAAATGGTTATGAATATGCATACTGCAGTGCTTTCGGCGATGGTGGTAAAGGTGCTGAAGATTTAGCAAGAAAAGTTATGAAGACTTTAGAGACTAAAGAAAGCAATTACGCTCCTCTTTATGATGCAAATAAGCCAATTAAAGAGAAGATTGAAACTATTTGTAAAGAAATATATGGTGCTTCTGAAATTGTATATTCAGAGAACGCTAATAAGCAAATCGACGATTATACAAAGTTAGGATTTGATAAAACACCTGTTTGTATTGCAAAAACTCCACAAAGTTTAACTGATAACCCAAAAATTCTTGGTGCTCCAAGCGGATTCACAATTACTATCAGAGAAGTTAGACTTTCTGCAGGCGCCAACTTTGTTGTTGCGTTAACTGGAGCTGTCATGACAATGCCTGGATTGCCTAAAATTCCAGCTGCAGTAAAGATGGAAGACGAAGAAATTTAACTTTTTTTGAAAAATTTTTGAAAAATGCCTCCTTAAATATAGTAAGGAGGTTTTTTATTTTGGAATTTATAAAAATCGAGCATTTATCAAAGACTTATAAGGTCGGAAAGAAGAGAGTAAAGGTACTGGATGACATCAATCTTGATCTTCCTCAGGCTGGATTAGTAGCGATATTAGGCAAATCCGGATCTGGGAAATCTACATTGTTGAATATTATAGGCAGTATTGATAAACAAACTTCAGGTACGATTTCATATAAGTTTAAAAATAAGGTTAAAAAACCTTTAAGATACACAGCTTTTATCTTTCAACATTATCATCTTTTAGAAAATGAGACGGGTCTATTCAATATAATGCTTCCATTTCTTATTAGAGGAGAAAGATACGAAAACGCAGAAAATAATGCTGTAAAACTATTAAAATACTTCGATATGTCCGAAGACATAGCAAGACGAAAGGTAAAATTGCTTTCTGGAGGAGAGAAGGAAAGAATAGCTATTTTAAGATCTGTAATAACTGATCCTAGGCTTTTGTTAGCCGATGAACCTACCGGAGCTTTAGATCAAGGCAATTCTTTAAAGACAATGGAACTTCTAAAGAAAGCCAGCAAACGACGTCTAGTTCTAATGGTTACCCATAACGAAAAACTAGCAAGAGATTATGCGGACAGAGTAATTAGAATTTCAGATGGAAAAATTGAAGAAGATACCACATATAGCGAGATTAAAGACGAAATTTTCTACCAAAGAGATAATGATAAGCATAAAAACGGATGGGATTCGCGCATTATTACAAGCAATTTTTTAAGGAGGATAAGAAGAAATGTAGTTTCCACAGTAGGTTTGTCAATTTCGCTTGTTTTTTGTTACGTTTTGTTTGGATTTTCTGCACGTTCTAATGAAGCAATCAAAGAAGTTTCTGAAAGGCATTTAGACTATGGCACGAGTGTTATTCAAAAAGAGATTTCTAACCTAACAAATTCTTCGGTTTCTTTGATAAAAACTATGTGTCCAAATGAAGAAGAAATTGATGATATAAAATCTAAGTTTTCTTCGTTCGAAATTATGCCTAATTTTGATGCAATTTTTTGCACTGGAAATTTCAGTAAAAAAGAAAGAATTGAAGAAAATTTGCGACAATCTTTTGTATATTCTTTTGAAGAAAACTGTTTTGATAAGTCCCTTCTCATAGCGAGCGATATTCCTGCAAATTATAGCTGGAATTCAGTGATTATTAATAAAAAAGCTCAAGAATTGATAGGGAATGAATCGCTATATTACGCTATATCTTATGAGAAAGAATTCGAAGATTCAGTAGTTGAATACTTTGAGTTGGATGAAAAATTAGAAATTATAGGAGTAACGGACGAGTTCGATTTTTTGGCGACTCCAAAGGTATATTTTGATTATAAAAAAATTGATGAAATTTTTGAGGAAAAAATTCTTGAAAATTTGTCAGAAAAAAGAGGAGAAAAAATCTCTTGGAAATTTGTTGTAAATTCAATGGAAAATGACGATGTTTCTTCTTACTCTAAAAGAATATTTTTGAGAGATTTTAAAGACAAAAAAGATATTGAAAAATTGAATAATTATTTAAGCCATGAGATAAAACTTGAAAACGATGCTTTGTCAATCTTGGAAGCATTGAGTTCTTTAACAACGGCAGCAAGTATTGGCTTAGATATATTTCTTGTTATCTCTTTAGTAGGTAGTTTTTTAATTATTGTCATTTTTGCATATTCTTCATATGTGGACGACAAGATGGAATCGTCTATTTTAAGCTGTTTAGGAGCTAATTCGTTGGAAGTTGTTAATATATTTGCCTCAGAGTCATTAACGGTAGCCTTCTTGGCGTTCTTATTATCGACAGTTTCGTCATTCTTTCTTCAAAATCCAATAAACCTTATTTTAGAAAAGGTGGTACATATACCGAGATTAATTGACATTCCATATTCAAATTTCGCAGGTATTAAAGGTTTGTTACCTATGGCGATATTTTGTTCAACCATTCTTTTAACGTACCTATTTACTGCTATTCCAATCTTAATAAATAAGAAAATTTCACTTAGAAAGGAGCTTGTGGATCTATGATACATGTTAAGAATCTAAAAATTACTTATGGCGATAGTGTGATCTTAGAAAACACTACATTTGAGTTGCCTAGAAAAGGATTAGTTTGCATTTGTGGCGATTCTGGGTGCGGAAAATCTTCATTTTTGAACGCTTTGAGTGGATTTATCCCTTTTGAAGGATCTATTAGTGTTGATGGAATAGAAATAAAGGAACTAAATGATAATGATTCTGCTGATTTTAGACTTAGAAATATCGGTTTTGTATTTCAAGATTTTAAATTGTTTGTAAATCAGAATGTCGAACAAAACATTATTTTCCCTTTAGACGTATTAACAAATTATCCTAAAAGAAAGAAAGTAAGAAGGTGCAATGACCTGCTTCAATTAGTCGGACTAAATAAATACAACAAAAGAATATGCAATAATCTTTCTGGAGGAGAAAAGCAAAGAGTTGCCATTTGTAGAGCTTTAATTAATAATCCGAAGATAATATTGGCGGATGAACCTACAGGGTCTCTTGATTCAAATTCTGGAATCGAAATTATTGAGATATTAAAACAATTCTCAAATAGTGGACTTGTTTTGATGGTAACGCACGATTTGGAATTAGCTAATCAATATGCAGATGAGATAATTTATCTTAAAGACAAAGGAATAGAAAAGATTCAAAAATTCACTGGATCTACCAATAAAACCATATCTTTACTCAATTGTGATAGTAAAAAACTTAAAAACAATTTACCTTTTAAGTTTGCAATTAATCACGCTAAACAAAGCATGAAAACTAAGTATATTAGAACAATGCTTAGCACTCTTTTTATGTCTATAGGATTAATGGGCATTGGCCTTTCAGTTTCATTCTCAAATTCTATAGCAAATGATATAAAAAGGTCGTATGCATCATTAGTTGAAACAGCAAATGTATCGATTTTAAAAGATGCAGAAAATATTAAATTAAGAAACGTTTCTTATGAAGATACATTTAATTTATGTAGGCAATATAATTCTTTAATGCCTCTAAAATGCGGAGTTGGCTACAGATGTAATTTTGAGGAATTTTTTAAAGATTCAAATTCTTTTTATATAGAATCTAAAAACAAAATGGTATTCCTCGATGAATTGTCTGCAAGAAATATAAACGATTTTCTTTTACTTGAGGACATTGAATTTAACGTTTTACCAAACAACATAGATTATTTGGAAGATGATGAGATTGTTGTTGGCTTAACTATTAATCAAGTTAGAAAGATTTGTATGGAGCTTGGAATAGAAAGAACAGCTAATTCTTTAGGCGATTTCATTAGAGAAGAAATAATAAACATTGTATTGGATGTTGCTAATTTAGATTGGGAATATACAGATCAACAGATATTTAGAGTTAAAGGCTTCATATTGTCTAACGAGCCATTTATTGCCCACACAAATAGTCTATTCAATGAAGTGGTTTTGGAAGAAAATATGCGATTTCCTACTAATGAAAAGTACGCATTAGACGAATTTCCATGGGTTATGGAGAAAATATCCTACATAAGTACAAACGATAACTATAAATTTATCAAACTTATGAGAGAAAAATATGAGCTTGAAAGATATGTTTTTGAAGTCTGTGACAAAAACCTATTTGTTAATAAATACTTTGGTAAAGAAATAAGTTCAATAGATGCGATAGTACCTTATTATTCTCCAAAAAATAGATTTCATGAAAAGGAAATCGAATATGTAGAGTCGATTGACGAATCATTAAGGAATCCGATTATTTATAACAACAGAGGTTATGTTAATTATCCAAATGGATTAATTTCAGGTTTTGCTAATAGAACATATTTCTCTTTTAATGATGAAGATCTATTTACAACCATTGAAAATAATGCATCGGTAGAATTTGCAAACAATGAGAAAGAAGTACTTATGCATAGCGTTTCTTTTTCGGATTTCACTGAACATTTTAATAATCCCATTAAGTTTTCATCTAACTTAGAAGGACTAGCAATTGGGAGAAAACCAGATTCTTTAAAAGAGATAGCAGTATCTACTGGACTATTCAAAAAATTAGGTGGCAATTATGATGAAAATCCATATCTTTTTATGGCAACAGCCACTAAAGAAATTAATAAAGATATAGGCATTTACTACCGTGATTACGTTTTTTCACCATTAAAAATAGTCGGAGTAGTGAATGATGATAATGCGTACATTTATCATGATGAACATTGGACAGAGGATTATTTTTTGTTGGAAGCCGGATTAAAAGCAAAAGAGGTTTTGCCTAATTCTATATCTTTTGCAATTGAAGATGATAGTGATGTTGATCTCATAATAAGCAAGTTGAATCGAGCCTTTCCTCAATATGAAATTATTAACCCACTTTTAGATATTAATGAAAGCATAGAAACATTATGTAATAGCATTTCCATATTTGTTTTATGCATATCTTCTGTATCTTTGATTATCTCATTCATCTTGCTATGTTCGTGTACTTATATTCATATTCAAGATATTAAAAAGGAAATTGCATTAGCTAGATGCATAGGAATTAACAATAAAGAGTCTTTAAAGTTTCTGTATGGATTCACAGTTTATTCATCTACATTAGCGCTTATTATTTCATCCTTTGAATTAACGATGACAAACGCAGTAATTTCCTTATTTTCTTCACAAATTTTAGGACTTCCTTTCGAGTTTTCTATAACGTATTCTGCTTTTATTATTATGGTTATAGGGTGTGTTTCAATCTGTTTAATCACTAGTTTATTAACATCAAAACACATATCCAAAATTAAACCATTGGACTGCTTAAAAATATAATTTTTGTTGCTTTATTCGCGTATAGGCGTATCATATGTAATGCGTGAGTGAGGTATTATGGGATTAAAAGCAGGTATTGTAGGACTTCCAAATGTTGGTAAGTCAACGTTATTCAACGCTATTACAAATTCACATATTTTAGCGGCTAATTATCCTTTTGCTACTATTGACCCAAACACTGGTGTCGTCAACGTTCCTGATCATAGATTAACTTTCTTAAGTGATTTATTTAAACCAGAAAGAACTATTCCAGCAACAGTTGAATTTATTGATATCGCAGGTTTAGTTAAAGGTGCAAGTAAAGGCGAAGGTTTAGGAAACCAATTCTTAGGCCATATTAGACAATGCGATGCAATCGTTGAAGTAGTTAGATGTTTTGAAAACAAAGATATTATCCATGTTGAGGATAGTGTTGACCCAATTAGGGATATCGAAATTATCAACTTAGAGTTAGTAATGGCAGATTTAGACACAGTTAATAAGAGAATTGAAAAGTGCGATGTTAAAGCTCGTGTTGCTCATGATAAAGAATGCATTTTTGAAATGGGTATTTTAAAACCATTAAAAGAAGCTTTAGAACAAGGCATTCCAGCAAGAAGAGTTTCATTATCGCAAGATCAACTTCAATTCTGCTTAGACAATTATCATTTATTAACAAGTAAATCTATTATTTACGTAGCTAATGTTGGCGAAGATGATTTAAAAGATATTGAAAACTGTGAAAACTATAAAAAAGTTAAAGAATATGCTTCAAAAGAAGGCAATGAAGTCATTCCTGTCTCTTGTGGCATTGAGGCTGAATTAAGTGAACTTTCTAATGAAGAAAAAGAAATGTATCTTGAAGATTTAGGTGTCACTGAATCAGGCTTAGACAAAGTTATTAAAGCAACTTATAAATTGTTAAATCTCTCAACTTTTTTCACTGTTGGTAGTGACGAATGCAGAGCTTGGACATTTAAAAACGGTTACTCAGCTCCAGAATGTGCTGGCGTAATCCATACAGATTTCCAAAAAGGCTTCATTTGTGCTGAGGTTTACTCTTATGATTCAATTCACGAATTCGGAAGTGAACAAGCAGTCAAAGAAGCTGGAAAATTAAGAACTGAAGGAAAGGGATACTTCCCTAAAGACGGAGATATTATGTTCTTTAGGTTTAACGTATCAAAGAAATAATGAGAGTAGGTTTTGGTTCTGATATCCATAAACTTGTCGAAGGTAGAAACCTTGTTTTAGGTGGAGTTGTTGTTCCATCTGATAAAGGTGAGTTAGCTCATAGCGATGGTGATGTTGTTTACCATGCTATTGGTGATGCCATTCTAGGTGCTCTTGCATTAGGAGATTTAGGAAAATTCTTTCCTGATTCAGATCCTAAGTACAAAGGCATCGATAGTTCTGTTTTGCTAAAAGAATTAGTGGAAAAAATGAGACAAAAAGGATACAAACTCGGAAATCTCGACGTAAGTATTTCTTTAGAAAAACCAAAACTACGAAATTACATTGATGAGATGAGAGCAAATATCGCAAAAATATTTGGCTCAGATATTGAACAAGTTTCAGTTAAAGCTGGAACTAACGAAGGCTTAGATGCTGTCGGTCAAGGCTTAGCAGTTAAGGCTGATTGCATTATTGCTATTGAAAAGGAGGAAAAATAATGGACATTTTAGACAGTTTAAAACTCAATATCCAAAATTCTTTTAAAGAATTAGGATTTGAAGTTGCTACAAACGACATCATTATTGAGCACAGTAAAGACCCAACACATGGTGACTATGCTTCTAACTGTGCGATGAAATTTTCGCGTCTTTTCCAAACAAATCCTCGCGCTGCTGCAGAAAAAATTATCGCTAATTTAGATATGTCAAACATTGAAAAAGTAGAGATTGCAGGTCCTGGATTTATTAACTTCTATATGAAGCAAGACTCTCTCAGCAAAATCGTTAAAGAAATCATCGAAAAAGGTGATGCTTTCGGTGCTGGAGCAAAGAAAAATAAAAAGATTAATGTAGAATTTGTTAGCGCAAACCCAACAGGTTTATTACACGTTGGTACTGCTCGTGGTGCTGCTATTGGTGATTGCATTAGTAGAATTTTAGCTTTCAATGGCTATGACATTACTAAGGAATACTACATTAACGATGCAGGTATGCAAATTACTCACCTTGCAGAATCTATTTACGCAAGATATTTACAACTTCAAGGTCTTCCATTTGAATTACCAGATGATGGATATCATGGAGAAGACGTTGTTGAAATTGCAAAACAACTTTTAAATGAAAAAGGTAACGCAATTCTTTCAATGGACGAAAAAGAAAGAATCGCATTCTTAAAAGAATACGGTATTAAAGTTGAACTCGGTAGAATCGTCGAACACTTAAAGGCATTCAGAGTTGAATTTGATGTTTTCTCTAGTGAGAAAGCTATTCGTGCTGATAACGCTATTGAAAAAGAACTCGATTTCCTTAAGGAAAACACATATGAAAAAGATAACGCTTTATATTTAAAGACAACTAATTATTTAGATGATAAAGATAGAGTTATCCGTAAGAGTGATGGCGATTATACATACTTCATGCCAGATATTTGTTACCACGTTAACAAGATGTCTAGAGGATTTGATGGTCTTATTGATGTCTTAGGTGCAGATCATCACGGCTATATCAATCGTATGAAGAGTGCGCTCATGATGCACGGATACGATAAAGATGTTCTCCATATTGAATTAATTCAAATGGTTAGATTCATCAAAGATGGTGCTGAATTCAAAGCTTCAAAACGTAGTGGTGATGCAATCACATTACATGAAATCTGTGAAGAAGTTGGCGTTGACGCAATGAGATACTTCTTTGCAATGAGAGCAGCATCTGCTCACATGGACTTCGACATGGATCTTGCAAAAGAACAATCCTCAAATAACCCTGTTTACTACGCACAATACGCGCATGCTAGATTGTGCTCAGTATTAGAAACTGGCAAAGATATTTCTTTAGATGTTTCAGGTTCATTATTAACTGATAAATCTGAAATCGAATTATTAAAGAATATCGCAAAATTCCCTAAAGTCGTCGAGGACGCTGGAGTTACAGAATCTCCATACAAGATTACTAATTACATTCATGAATTAGCAGAATGTGTACACTCATTCTATAATTGCTGTCATGTAATTGACCGTGATAATTTACAATTATCAGGTAATAGATTGGCTTTATGTAAAGCTACTAAAATTGTTATTAAAAACGCACTTAACCTTTTAGGTGTTAGTGCTCCAGAACACATGTAGGAAGGAGAAAATATTACATGGAACGTTCATTAATTGAAATCGCTTACGAATATGTAAGTGGCAAAAAGACAAGCTCAAGCTTCAAGGATATTTGGGCATATGTTGCAAAAGAAGCTGAATTAACAGCAGAAGAAGCAGCAAAAAGAATCTCAAGATTCTACACAAACTTAATGTTAGATGGTAGATTCGTTACTTTAGGCGAAAATGAATGGGATTTAAGAGTCCGTCATACATTCGATAAAGTTCATATTGATATGAAAGATGTTTATTCAGACGTTGATTCTGAAGATGAAATCGACTCAGAAGAAAAAGAAGAAGAAGATGAATACAACGCAGCATTCACTGAACCAGATTCTGAAAATTCTGATAACTTCAACATCGACGGTAACGAAGCTGAGAAAACTGAAGAATCTCCAGCTGAAGACGAAGAAGAAAATAACTAGTTTATGTGGGAAGAGCAACTTGATTGCGCTTTAAAAGCAGGTCTTTCTGTCATCAAACCGATTATGGAAATCTATAATCGTGATTTTGATGTAGAAATTAAAAGTGATAATTCACCAGTTACAGAAGCTGACAAACTCGCTGATAAATTGATCAGAGAATACCTTCATAAGTGTTATCCTACATATGCTTTCTTAACTGAAGAATCTGAAGACGATAAATCTAGATTAGAAAACGACTATGTTTGGATTGTCGATCCAGTCGATGGTACCAAAGATTTCGTCGCAAAAGATGGTGGATTTACAGTAAATATTGCTCTTTGTTATAAGCATGAATCAGTTGTCGGCGTAGTTATCGCACCAGCTACTGGAGATATCTATTTCGCTTCAAAAGGAAATGGTGCTTTCCATCAAATTGGCGACAGCGTTTCTAAGATTCATGTTAATGATAAAACAAGTGATTTGACTGTTCTGTGTTCAGTTTTCCACGAAAACGAAAAAGAAATTGCTCTTATAGAGAAGTGGAAAGATAGAATTGTTGCTAAGAAAAAAGTTGGCTCTGCTCTTAAGGCTTGCCAAATCTCCGAAGGTAAAGCCGAACTTTCTTACAGAATGTCTGCAGGAACAAAAGAGTGGGACACAGCAGCAAGTCAATGTGTAGTGGAGGAAGCTGGAGGCTTATTTGTAAAGCCAGACGGAACCCCTCTTACATACAATAGAGAAGATGTTTATAACCGCGAAGGTTATGTAATTGTAAATAGAAAAGAAAACATTCTCCTCTAATAACCTACAAAATGGTAAAAAAATAAAGCTCGAAATGAGCTTTTTTTCTTTTGGCTGGGGTGACTGGGATCGAACCAGTGAATGGTGAATTCAGAGTCCACTGCCTTACCGCTTGGCTACACCCCAAGTTTAGTTTTCAGCGAGTTTGACTTCTAAAACACCAGGAACTTCTTCCTGTAAAATGACTTCGACTAAGCCTTTGATATCAGCGTTAGCGTACATGCAGTCTTGGCATGCGCCATGCATCTTGACATAAACGATTCCGTCTTTGTAAGAAACGAATTCAACGTCTCCGCCATCTTTTTGCAAAAAATGTCTAATTTTATCGAGTGTAGAAATAATTAATTTTTCATCGTTTGTCATAACGCAAGTAATATTAGCACAATGATTTTGAATTGTTAAAAAAAACGATAAAAAGTTTTTTAATAATATTAATAAGAATATAATATTCACTAGGATGTTAACTGTATCTAAAAAATTCAAACTTTAGAAACATACAATTGAAAGCGATTAAATAAGGAGAGGCTATTAGTAGCGTTTAATTATGAAAGAAAAATTAACTATCGAACAAAAACTCGCAAAGAGAGAATATAAAATTCCAGGAAATTTAATTTGGGCAGCATATAGTTTTTTAGTTGCGATGCCATTTTTTGAACCAAAATATCACGCAACATATGACATTATCGATGACCCAAGAAAAGAAAAAGGCCCATGCTTCATTGTTTGGAACCATTTATCAAGAAGAGACTACTTGTTTATTAAAAAGGTATTCGGTTGGAAAAAGTTCAATATGGTCGCTGGTGCATCAGAATTCTATAGAAAAAAATTCTATGGTTTATTCAGCGCTTGCAAAATCATTCCAAAGAAAAATTTCACTAACGATCCAGTAGGAATTAGAGCTATCAATAAAGTCATCAAAAGTGGCGGATGCATCTCTTTCTCACCAGAAGGAATGTCATCAATTTATGGCCACAATCAACCAGTAGTACCTGGAACAGGTAGATTCTTACAATTCTATAGAATCCCAGTTTACTTTATGAAGCTTGAAGGTGCATACTTAACTTCTCATAAAACTGACATTAAAGATAGACCTGGTAAGGTACACGTCACTGTTTCTAAACTCTTCACTTCAGAAGATTTAAAGAGCATGACTCCTGAACAAATCGAAGATAAATTAAACCTCACATTCAAACACGATGACTATGAATGGAATAAGACTGCAAGAGTTAAATATAAAATCAAGAATCGTGCAGCATATAACCTTGAAACTATTTGCTACAAATGTCCAAAATGTGGCAAAGATTTAGTTATGGTCGGTGAGGGGAATAAACTTTATTGTAAGGAATGCGGTAATGGTGTAGAAATCGATGAGTATTACGATTTCCATTATTTACACGAAGGCGACGTTGCCCCAGTCTCTCCATCTGCATGGTTCGATTGGCAACGTGAACAAGTTATTAAAGAAATCAGAGCGGATGAGAATTATTCCTTCACATGTGATGTAGAAATTGGTGAGATGCCAAAATATAAGCCAATTAAGGACAAAAATTCGTTATCTTTACCTTGTGGCAAGGGAAAAATTACTATCGACCATAAAGGCATGCATTTTGAAGGGGAAAGACATGGAGAACCATGGAGCTGGACTCTTGGATATGACGTCATTTACTCATTGGTCATTGAAAATGACACTACTGCAACTTGCATGTATGTTAAGGGTGAATGTATCGAAATTAAACCAACGACTCCATGCGTCGGAAAAATGTTACTTCTTGTCGAAGAAATGCATAGATTACATGTCAATCTCTGGAAGAATTTCCCTTGGTGCGATTACATGTACAATGGTACTGAATTAGAGAAAAAATAGTTGTTACAACACGATTTACAACGAGAAGAGGCCTCAAAACCTCTTTTTCTTCACGCTTATTTAATTCTTACTTGATATTCATATACATACGTACGTATAATAATCTCGGTATTTTTTAGGAGGATATGAAAATGGCCGATGTAAAGAAAACAATGCTTTCAGTTGATGGTAACACAGCTGCAGCTATTGGATCTTACAATTATATTGAAGTAGCTGGTATTTATCCAATTACTCCATCTTCTCCAATGGCGGAGAATGTTGATGTTTATGCATCACAAGGAAAAAAGAACTTTTTCGGTTCAGTCGTAAAAGTTAGCGAAATGCAATCAGAAGCTGGTGCTTCAGGTACAGTCCACGGTGTTTTACAAGCTGGTGGATTAGCAGCAACTTATACAGCTAGCCAAGGTTTATTATTAATGATTCCAAACATTTATAAATGGGTTGGCGAACTTCTTCCAGCAGTCTTACACGTTTCTGCAAGAAGCTTAGCAACACGTTCATTATCAATCTTTGGTGATCATCAAGACATTTATGCAATTAGACAAACTGGTATCGCAATGATCTGCGCTCACTCAGTTCAAGAAATTGCAGATTTAACAAACGTTGCTCACTTAGTAGCAATCGATGCTCAATATCCAGTCTGTCAATTCTTTGACGGATTCAGAACATCACACGAAATCCAAAACGTTGAATTCGTTGATGATGCTGAATGGAAGAAATTACTCCCAATGGATAAAGTTGAATTATTTAGATCAAGAGCATTAAACCCACACACTCACCCAGTCACAAGAGGTGGTGCTGAAAACGATGACGTTTACTTCCAAGGTAGAGAAGCTCAAAACAAGAAAGTTGAAGAAGTTCTCGACGTTGCTTGTAAATATTTCGAAAAAGCTAGTGAATTAACTGGCAGAAATTACGCTCCATTCACATATTATGGTGCTAAAGATGCTGAAAGAGTCATTATCGCAATGGGTTCTGTTACAGAAACTATTACAGAAGTTATCGATGACTTAGCAGCAAAGGGAGAAAAGATTGGTTTAGTCAAAGTTCACTTATACCGTCCATTCTCAGCAAAACACTTATTAGCTGTTTTACCAGAAACAGTTAAGACAATCGCTGTCTTAGACAGAACTAAAGAAGCTGGCGCTGCTGGCGAACCTTTATACGAAGACGTTTGTGCTGTTGTTAAAGGTGCTGGCTTAGACGTTGAAGTTATCGGTGGTAGATATGGTTTATCATCAAAAGATACTCAACCAAAAGACATGAAAGCTGTTTACGATTTCATGGCTTCAGAAAACAAATGGAACAACTTCACAGTTTCTATCAACGATGATGTTACACATCTCTCAATTCCAGTAGATAATAACTATCACGTTAAAGGCGACTACACATCATGCTTATTCTACGGTTTAGGTTCTGATGGTACTGTTAGTGCTAACAAATCCTCCATTAAGATTATTGGTGATGCTACAGGACAATACGCTCAAGCTTACTTCGCATATGATAGTAGAAAAGCTGGTGGCGTTACACGTTCACACTTAAGATTTGGTAAATCACCAATTCACTCAACATATTATGTTCAAAACGCTGACTTCGTTTCTTGTTCATTAGACTCATACTTATACAAGTTCGATATGATCAAGAACTTAAAAGAAGGCGGAACATTCTTATTAAATACAGATTTAGATGATGCTGCATTAGTCGCATCAATGCCAAATCGTGTTAAGTATCAATTAGCTACAAAGAAAGCAAAATTCTATGTTATTGATGCTAATAAGATTGCTGGAGAAATCGGTATGGGTAGACATACAAATACAATTCTCCAAGCTTCATTCTTCTATCTCAACCAAGATATCATGCCATATGCAGAAGCTAATAAGTGGATGAAGAAATTCGCTGAAAAGAGCTACGCAAAGAAAGGTCAAGATATCGTTGAAATGAACTGGAAAGCAATCGATGCTGGTACAGAAGGCTTAAGACAAGTCGCAGTTGATCCAGCATGGGCTAGCTTAGAACCAAAGGTCGAATCAAAATTAACTGGTGACGACTACTTCGATTCTTACGTTGCTGTCATGGGTAACTTAGGCGGCGATGACCTCCCAGTTTCAAAATTCATGGAATATGAATTACTCGATGGTACTATGAGAAACGATATTACTTTCCAAGAAAGAAGAAGTATCGCAGACAGAGTTCCATTATGGCACCCAGAAGCATGTATTCAATGTAACCAATGTGCATTCGTATGTCCACACGCTACAATTCGTCCAATCTTAATGGATGAAACAGAATACGCTAATGCTCCAGAATTAGCTAAAGAAGCAATCAACGCTATGGGCCCTGGCTTAGCAGGCTTAAAATACCGTATCCAAGTTTCACCAAGAAACTGTGTCGGTTGTGGTCTCTGTGTTGGTGAATGTATGGCTAACAAGACTGGCAAAGTCGCTCTCGAAATGGTCGAAGCAAAATCACAATTCGTCCAAGAAGACGCTGCAGTCTACTGCTACAAGAACGTTTCATACAAAGCAGACAGATTACCAGAAGCTGTCCAAAACTCAGTTAAAGGTGTTGGATTCTTAATGCCTTACATGGAAATCTCTGGTGCATGTGCTGGTTGTGGTGAAACTCCTTACTACAGATTAGTTTCTCAATTATTCGGTAAAGATATGTTAGTTGCTAATGCAACTGGCTGTTCATCAATCTACAGTGGTTCTACTCCATTAACTCCATTCTGTACAGATAAAGAAGGCCAAGGCGTTGCTTGGGCTAACTCATTATTCGAAGATAACGCAGAATTCGGTTATGGTATGAGAGTTGCTACAGATACAAAGATCAAAGCAATCATCGAAATCTTAAGCGCTGCTAAAGAACGCGATGTTGAAGCTGAATTAGCTGCTAAGATTGACGAATACTTCGCTAATATTAAGAATAGAAAAGCAATGAGAACAATCGTTCCTGAATTAGTCGCTTTAGTTAAAGCAAGTGCTGATGCAGGCGTTAAAGATGTCCTCGCTTATGAAAGAGACCTCGCTGATAAGTCAGTATGGATCGTCGGTGGTGACGGTTGGGGCTATGATATCGGTTACGGTGGATTAGATCACGTTATCGCAAACGAAGAAGATGTTAACATCTTATTACTCGATACTGAAGTTTACTCAAATACAGGTGGTCAATCATCTAAATCTTCTCAAACAGGTTCTATCGCTAAGTTCACTGCTAGTGGTAAAACAACTGCTAAGAAGAACCTCGCTTTAATCGCTATGAGCTATGGTAACGTCTATGTTGCTCAAATCTCATTAGGTGCAAACCCAATCGCAGCTATTAAAGCATTAAAAGAAGCTGAATCTTATGATGGTCCATCATTAGTTATCTGTTACGCTCCATGTGCTAACCATGGTATTAAGGGCGGCTTAGCTAACTCAATGAGACAAGAAAGAGCAGCTGTTGAATGTGGTTACTTCCCAATCTTCAGATATGACCCAAGAAATATCGAAGCTGGTAAACCAGGATTAACAGTCGATATGAAAGATCCTGACTTCAGCAAGTTCAGAGACTTCATCATGACTGAAACAAGATTCTCACAATTACCAAGAATTAACCCAAATAATGCTGAAGCATTACTCGCTAAGAGTGAGAAATGTGCTAAAGATAGATTAGACAGAATCAAGAAATTTGGTTTATAATCTATATAGAGCAAACACTTATTTAATTTATTAAATAGGTTACTTATAAGAAAATTTCTACTTGCTATATATTTTTGAATTAGGTTAAAATCTAACAAGTAGGTTAAGGAGAACCGTATATGAAAAAAGATTCACGCCTTTTAGAGGCATTGGTTGATCTCATCAACGAATACGTCGATATTGAAAATACTATTTCAACACTCCCTTGCGGCTATGTTTCTACAAAAACTATTAGTAGCAAAACTTACTACTATCGCCAATGGAGAGAAGGAAGTAAAATCGCTTCTGTTTACATCCCTAACGCACTTGTCAACGGTATTAAACGTAAAATCGCTTTTAGAAAAGAAAACGAAGCTCTTTTGAAAGAGGTCAAGAAGGATTTATCTAGATTAACTAGAAAAATCGTCAAGACAGGTTTAATGACTGAAGAAGATATCAACGGTTTATTACAAGCAGGTAAAGATGGTAAAGATGTTGGTGCTTTAGCAATCGATATCGTTAAGTAATTCTAAAAATTAGATAATGAGCCTCGCGTAAGCGGGGCTTTTATTTTTTTTCTCTTACTTAATAGGTTAAAAGAGAGTATACTTTTGAATATGAATAAATTAATCGTTTTAGCTGGTGTTCCAGGTAGTGGTAAGAGTTATATTTCTATTCTTATTAAAGATAGGATGAGAAATGGACACGTCTACGTCGTTAGTAGCGATAATTTAAGAACGCAAGTTTGTGGTAACCAACAATGTTTTGATTATGATTATATCGTTTGGAATATGTACTATGATTTAGCTAGAGTTTATTCCGCCGATGAAGACGGAATCGTTATTTTAGATAGTACCGCAGCAAAAAGAATGTTTAGAATTAACCAAATTAAACCATTAAAACCTTTATTCAATGAAGTAGATCTTGTCATCTTTAACTTAGATAAAGTTACAGTCATGAGACAAAATATCGATAGACAATTCCCAGTTCCTACAGAAGTTTTGGAAAGATTATACGATAGTTTCGAAAAGGTTAACGATGAAGACAGAGCATTCTTCGATAATATCTACGAAGTTAATAATCAAAATTTAAAACCAATTATTGATGATATAGTTAAATAAGCAGGGTCACCTGCTTTTAATTTATAAGAAAATGACACGCCATAAAGTGTTGTTGTTTTATTTATAAGAATTATTTGTTAATATACAAATACTATGGAAAAAAGAATTATTGTTAAAGGTGCTAGAGAGAACAACCTTAAAAATGTAGATATAGATTTACCAAAAGATTCTCTTATTGTCTTTACTGGATTATCTGGTTCAGGAAAATCAACATTAGCTTTCGACACAATCTTTGCTGAAGGCCAACGTAGATATATGGAGTCTCTTTCTAGCTATGCTAGACAATTCTTAGGAAATTACGATAAACCAGATGTAGATTCTATCGATGGATTATCTCCTTCAATCGCGATTGATCAAAAGAGCGTTTCTCATAACCCTCGTTCAACAGTCGGCACAGTAACAGAAATTTATGATTATTTAAGACTTTTATGGGGAAGAATCGGTATTCCATATTGTCCAACTCATAATGAGCCAATCATTTCTTTTACTTCATCTATGATGGCTGATATCGTCATGGGATATCCTGAAGGAACAAAAGTTCAATTAATTTCTCCAGTAGTTCATCACGAAAAAGGCACTCATAAAGACGTTTTAGACAAGATTAGATTATCTGGTTTTACACGTTTAAGAGTCGATGGTGAAGTTATCACTTTTGAAGATTTAAAAGATTTAGATAAGAATAAAAAGCACGATATCGATATCGTTGTAGATAGAATTATTATTAAAAAAGATATTAGAACTAGAGTTATTGAATCAATCGACACATGTTTAGATTGGTCTCATGGACTTTTAGTTATTTTAACTGATAGTGGAGAAAGATTACTTTCAGACAAGCACACTTGCCCTAAATGTGGATTCTCTGTTCCAAAAGTCGAACCAAGATTATTCTCATTTAACGCACCTATGGGATATTGCCCTGACTGTAAAGGTTTAGGAATTAAACGTGAAGTCGATGTCCGTTTATTAGTTCCAGATCCAACTAAAACATTAGTACAAGGCGCTATTAAGTATTACCAAAACACAGTCGGTACTAAAAACCTCGAATGGCAAAGTTTTGAAATACTTTGCAAATTATATAAAATTCCACTCAATGTACCATGGAACGAATTAACTGAAGAACAACAACAAATTTGTTTAGTAGGTTCACCAGAAGAACACGATTATGAAATCAAATCTTCTTCAGGTAACACAATGAAACGTCATGGTTATATTGAAGGCGTTAAAACACACATCGAAAGACTATATAACGAAACAACTTCTGAATTCAGCCGTGAATGGTACGGAAGTATGATGAGAGACACCACATGTAAAACATGTAATGGTGCAAGACTTTCTAAAGAAGCTCTTTCTGTTAAGGTCGGTGGCTTAAGCATTTATGAAGCTACATGTTTACAAATTAAAGAATTGAAGGATTTTATCGACGATTTACCTTCAAAATTAACAGAGCAAGAAAACAAAATTGCAGACTTAGTCTTAAAGGAAATTAAAAACCGCTTAAGCTTCTTAGTTGATGTCGGCTTAGATTATTTAACATTGGCTCGTATGGCGTTAACTCTTTCTGGTGGCGAATCTCAAAGAATTAGATTAGCAACTCAAGTTGGTAGTAAGTTAACTGGTGTTCTTTATGTTATGGATGAACCAAGTATTGGTTTACACGCTCGTGACTCTGCAAGACTTATTAACACAATGAAGTCTATGAGAGATTTGGGAAATACTTTAATTGTTGTCGAACACGACGAAGAAACAATTAAGAGCGCTGATTATATTGTTGATATTGGTCCTGGTGCTGGTGTCCATGGCGGACAAGTTGTCGCTCAAGGTACTGTTAAACAAATCGAAAATTCAAAAACAAGTTTAACTGGTGATTACCTCACTGGTAGAAAATACATTCCAGTTCCTGCAGTAAGAAAACAAGGAAACGGAAAATTTGTCACTATTAAAGGTGCAAAAATGAATAACTTGAAGGGTGTTGATTGCAAGATTCCTTTAGGATGTTTTGTTGCTGTCACTGGTGTAAGTGGTAGTGGCAAATCATCTTTAATCAACCAAACATTATTCCCATTCATTAAAGCTCATATTAATGGAGAGACTTTATTAGATGAAATTAAGGTTCAAGAAATCGAAGGATTAGAGAACATCGATAAGGTTATTGACGTTTCTCAAGAGCCTATTGGAAGAACTCCACGTAGTAACCCTGCAACATATTGTAAGATTTTTGACGAAATCAGAGATCTCTTTGCAGAAACTGTAGAAGCTCGTGCAAGAGGATATGACAAAGGTAGATTCTCATTCAACGTTCCTGGTGGTAGATGTGAAAAATGTTGGGGTGATGGTGTTGTTAGAATTCCAATGAATTTCTTACCAGATGTTTATGTTAAGTGTGATGCTTGCGATGGAAAACGTTATAACGAAGAAACTCTCCAAGTCACATATAAAGGAAAGAACATCTATGATGTCCTTGAAATGACAATCGAAGAAGCACTCCATTTCTTTGAAAATAGACCTTCAATTAAAAAGAAAATCCAGGTTCTTAACGATGTTGGTTTAGGTTATATCAAATTAGGTCAACAAGCTACTACATTAAGTGGTGGTGAAGCTCAACGTGTTAAGCTTGCTAGCTACTTACAAAAGAAACCTACTGGTAAAACTTTATATATCTTAGATGAACCAACTACCGGTTTACATAGTGATGACGTTTCTAGATTAATTAAGGTTCTCCAAAGAATCGTTGATAACGGGGACACAGTCTTAGTTATTGAACATAACTTAGACGTCATTAAAGTCGCAGATTATATTATCGACTTAGGACCTGAAGGAGGAGATAATGGTGGGACTATTATCGCAAAAGGTACTCCTGAAGAAGTCGCTAAAAACGAGAAGTCATATACAGGTATGTATTTAAAAGAAGTATTAGAGAAAGGAAAACATAACTAATGGTACTATTTATCATTTTTGCATTAGCTACTTTGGTAGCTGGATTTTATGGTTTCTACCAAACAAAAAAATTAATTTCAACCGAGATGATTGATGTCGATTTTGGAAAAATTATCAAAAAGACATTAATTTACGACGCAATTGTTGCAGTTTGCTTAACTGTTATGTCGGTCGGAATAGTTGTTTGGAAGAGTTTTCCTGTTGACGGATTACACTGGTTTAAATTAATTGCTGGCGCATTATCATTCGCTTTTGCTTTAACAACCGCAATTCATTTCTTTATCTATTATTACTATGGCAAGAACATTGACGAAACTTGGAAGAAGAAAATTTTCTATTCATTTATCGGTTTATTCGTTGCTGCGTTTTTAGCATTGTTCTTATGGCTTGATGGATTTGCTCCATATTTAACTTATCCTTTAGTCAATGGCATTAGTTTTGATAAAGGATTTGTAAATCCTACAGGTGCAAGACCAAATATCGCATTCTATGCTATTTGTATTCTTTCTGGTGCAATCCTTGTTTATTTTATGTGTGACCACTTTATGTATAAAGAATATAAGGTTCACGGAATCCTCGAATCTACATTCTTTGTTGCTTTCCCAGCTGGTATTATTGGCGCTAGACTTTGGTACTGCATTGGTGATGGAGTTCCAATTCAAGATTGGATCAAGATTTGGCAAGGTGGTTTAACTATCCTTGGTGGTGCTCTCATGGGTATCATCGTTGGTGTTGCTTGGTTCCTTTGGAAAAACAAGAAATACTCAATTTGGGTAGCTGTCGATTTAATCGTTCCAACAATTTTAATCGCACAAGCTGTTGGTAGATTTGGAAACTTCTTTAACTGCGAAGTTCATGGTTTAACCACTAGTGTAGATAATTTTAAATGGTTACCTGAAATCATTAGAAATAACATGATGTATTCTGAAAGAGCTGGTTATGCTCCTGAAGGTATGATGTATGTTCCATTATTCTTTATTGAAGCATTAGTTAATTTCTTCGGTTACTTTGTAATTGCTCACTTATTAGGCAAGAAACTTAGAAAAATTACTGAACCAGGTGACTTAGCTTTCGCATATATCATTTGGTATGGCGCAACTAGAGTTATTATGGAACCATTTAGACATTCAGCTTATAACATGGGTGAAAATGGTTACTGGTCATGGATCTGGAGCTTATTATTCGTTTTAGTCGGTACTTTATTAATCATTGCTAACCATGTTGTTAGATACATTATTAAGAAACGTAAAAATAACTATATTGTTCAAAAAGGCGATAAGAAATTAGGCCTTGTTGAAACAATTTGTTTCGGCGTAATTGGTGTTGGTGCTGTAATTCCAGCTATAGTTTTAATGGCATCAAATTCATTTAACGAAAAGATTGGCTTTGCGCCATTTAACATTGGCCTTATGTTGTTTGCATTAGGATTCTCAGTATTATTATTGATTGTCCCTGCAGTTTTAAGACTTGTTGAAGCAAGAAAGGTAAAGAATGCCTAATTACGACTTAGTTCTTTTTGATATGGATGGCACAATTGCCAATACAGATCCGATGATAATCGAAACTTTTCATCGTCTTTATAAAGTCTATAAGCCAAGAGTCTATAGAACAGATGATGAATTGATTTATTTTTCTGGTCCACCAATCAGAGACACATTATTAAAAGAGTTTCCTGATTATCCAATCGAGGAAATGTTCCCAGCTTATAAGACTATTTCTCGCGATTGTTATCGCGGATTTATCACAGAATTTGAAGGGGTTTTTGAAACAATAAAATCCTTCATTAAAAATGGGTTAAAAGTAGGCGTTATTACAAATAAGAATTCTCAAAACGCCGCTTTAACTTTAGAGTTGATTCGTTTAGATGACGTGATTGACTATTGCTTAGGCAGTGATGATGTAAAAGCTAATAAACCTGATCCTAGTGGAGCAGAGATGGCTTTCGAACATTTTAATATTAAAGATAAGTCTAGAGTCCTTTATGTTGGCGACAACACAATTGACTATGATTTTGCAACTAATGCCGGTATAGACTGTGCCTTATTAACTTGGGGTCCTAGAAAATTTCAACCAGGCACTAATCCAAAATATTGGGTAAAAGACTTTAAAGAATTAAAGAAAGTAGTTATGGAGTAAACATGGAAAATAAAGAATGCATTATTATTGGCGCTGGTCCATGTGGAATCGGTGCTGCTATCGAATTAAAGAAACTTGGTATTGAAAGTATCATCATTGAAAAAGGTCCAATTGGCGGAAAAGTTAACATTGCTCCAAGAGTTGATAACTATCCAGGATATACTGAAATTCCAGGTCCAGATTTGGCTTTCGAATTTTATAAAAAAGCGAAAGCAAATGGAATTAAAATCGTCGGAGACGAAGTCTTATCATTAGAGAAAAACGGAGAGTTTGTTTTAACTTGTAAAAGAGAAACTTACAATGCAAAAACTGTCCTTATTTCATGTGGCACAAAAGAAAAAACACTTGGTTTAGATAAAGAAGAAGAGCTTTTTGGACACGGCATTTCGTATTGTGCAATCTGCGATGGACATTTCTTTAGAGGCCAAGACGCAATGGTCATTGGTGGAGATAGCTCAGCACTCAAAGAAGCTATCTATTTAACTCGTTTATGTAGCAAAGTTTATCTTGTTAATACAGATGATGAGTTCAAGGGATTAGGAAAACTAATCACTGAATTTAAAAATCATGATAACGTCGAAATTCTTTCTCCTTACGTTGCTACTGAATTACTTGGAGAAGAATCATTGGAAGGCGTTAAACTTAAAAATATTTCAACTAACGAGGAAGTGGTGGTTCCTGTAAAAGCTTGCTTCCCTGTTGTTGGACAACTTCCTCAATCAGATTTCGTTAAGATTGATGGAGTTTTAGATGAAATCGGAACTGTCCCTGTAAATTTAAGAACTATGGAAACAAATGTTCCTGGTCTATTTGCAGGTGGAGATATTTTACCTCGTGATATCAGACAAATTTACTTAGCTGAACACGATGGTGTGGTTGCTGCTAGAAGCATCCATAAATTTTTAAGAGGCGAATAAAATGGACGTAACATTTATTTCGTTTGGTCTTAAGCACGGTATTGAAAAAGATATCGATATGATGGTGGATTGTAGGAGCCTTCCTAATCCTTATTATATAGATGATCTAAGAGAGAAAACTGGTCTTCACGAAGACAATGTAAAGTTCTTTAACGAACATCCAGAAACAAAAGTTTTCTTAGATAAAACTGTCGATTACCTTACTTATCACTTAGAAGCTATGCAAAAAAGCGGAAGACCAGCTTATAAAATAGGCGTGATTTGCACCGGTGGACATCATAGATCTACTTATGTAGCGAATTACTTAGCAAACTATTTCAAAGATAGTTACAACGTCACTTTATTCCATAGAGATTGCGAAGAATTAAACAAATAATTATGAAAAAAGATTCATTTACAAAAAAAGTTAAAGAAGAATTAGTCTCAAACTCTTACGATTCTTTCGATAGATTGAGAGCCCTTTTAGCCGCTTATATTCGTATAAATGGTTCTTTAATCATCCGTAATAAATCAACTTTGTTAAGTTTGAAAACTGAGAACGCAAAAATCTCTAAATTTTTATACGAAACAATCTCTGAAATTTACAAAACTAAAGTTAATTTAATTACTAATAAGAAAGCAAATCTTTCTAAATCAAATAACTATATTATTGAAATCGAAGAGGCTTCAGAAGAGATTATTGACGATTTAGATATTTCCTTTGTCGAAGGGAAAATATCTAAAAACATCGTTAAAAACGATGATACTATTTCTGGATACTTAGCTGGAGCATTCTTAGCAAGTGGTAGTATTAACTCTCCTGTTACAAGTAACTATCATTTAGAGATTTCTTTAAATAACGATAACTTCGCAAAATGGTTATCTAAATTATTCGCAAAATATAAAAACTCTAATATCGAACCAAAGATTATTAAACGTAGAGAAAATTACGTAATTTATTTCAAGAAATGTGATCAAATTTCAACTTTCTTAATTATGATTGGTGCGGTTTCTAGCTGCTTAGAATTCGAAGATGTTAGAGTTACCAGAGATTCATTAAATACTGCAAATCGTCTCATGAATATGGACACTGCAAATTTAAAGAGAACTTTAGAAACAGGCCAACGTCAAATTGAAGAAATTAACGTGATTGATAAAGCTTTAGGCATTGACAATATTCATAACATTAAAGCAAGAGAATTAGCTAAAATTAGACTCGAAAATGACTCAGCATCTTTACAAGAACTTGCGTCTATTTTGGGAGAGAAATTAAATAAACCTATTACTAAAAGTAATATAAATCACTTATTTAGGTATTTACACGAGTTATATTTGAGGTTCAAAAAATGACAGTTAAAAAGCAACTCGGAATGAGAATTAGATACCTTAGAAAATTAAGAAACATGTCAATCGAAGACCTCGCTCTTGAAAGTAATATAAACAGGAATTACTTAAGCGATTTAGAGAGAGGACAAAGGAACCCTTCGTTGGACATTCTTGTTCGAATTTCTATTGGCTTAAGAATCTCGATGGAGTACCTGTTTAGGGGAATTGATGTAATTAGATAAAACCGGAAACTTACTATGCAATGGGACATAGCTAAAAATTTCCGGTTTTTTAAATCATAAAACTTGTTTTATAGTGTACGATAGTATAAAATACAAGCGCAATGACAAATAGGAGGCAATTATTTTATGTCAAAAAACGTCAGAGTTGCAATTAACGGTTTCGGACGTATCGGCCGTTTAGCATTTAGACAAATGTTTGGTGCAGAAGGTTATGAAGTTGTTGCTATTAACGACTTAACTTCTCCAAAGATGTTGGCTAACTTATTAAAATATGATACTGCACAAGGTGGTTACACAGGTCGTATTGGTGAAAACTTACACACTGTCTCTTCTAAAGAACCAGTTTTAGCTGAAGATGGTAAAACAGTTGTCACACCAGGTAGCATCACAGTTGATGGTAAAGAAATTACTATCTACGCTATGCCAAAAGCAAATGAACTCCCATGGGGTCAAATTGGTGTTGATGTTGTCTTAGAATGTACAGGTTTCTACTGTTCAAAAGAAAAATCAATGGCACACGTTGCTGCTGGTGCAAAGAAAGTTGTTATCTCAGCACCTGCTGGTAAAGACTTACCAACAATCGTCTTCGGTGTTAACGAAGAAACATTAACTGCTGAAGATCAAGTTATCTCAGCTGCTAGCTGTACAACAAACTGCTTAGCTCCAATGGCTAAAGCTTTAAACGATTTAGCTCCAATCCAATCAGGTATCATGAGCACAATTCACGCTTACACTGGTGACCAAATGATCTTAGATGGTCCACACAGAAAAGGTGACTTAAGAAGAGCTCGTGCTGGTGCTGCAAACATCGTTCCTAACTCAACTGGTGCTGCTAAAGCAATCGGCTTAGTTATCCCAGCATTAAACGGTAAATTAATCGGTAGTGCTCAACGTGTTCCTGTTGCTACAGGTTCTACAACAATCTTAACTGCAGTTGTTAAATATGATGGTGAATTAACACCAGAAGTCGTCAACGCTGCTATGAAAGCTCAATCAAACGCTTCATTCGGCTACAACGAAGACCAAATCGTCTCTAGCGACGTCGTCGGTATGAGATTCGGTTCTTTATTTGATGCTACACAAACTATGGTTTCTGTTATCGGTGAAGGTTTATACCAAGTTCAAGTTGTTTCTTGGTACGACAACGAAAACTCATACACAAGCCAAATGGTTCGTACAATCAAATACTTCGCTGAAAAATGCTAATTTAACTTAAGTTAAAAACATTAATGGCACTCCTATGGGGTGCCATTTATCTCATTGAAAGGAGAATAAAAATAATGTTAACAGTTAAAGATTTACCAAATTTAAGTGGTAAAAAAGTTATCGTTAGAGTTGACTTCAACGTACCTATCAAAGAAGGCGTTATCCGCGATGATAACCGTATCGTTGCTGCTCTTCCAACAATTAAAGAATTACTTGCTAAGAAAGCTCGTGTCGTATTAATGAGCCACTTAGGCAAAATCAAACACAAATTAAAAGACGAAGACCCTGCTAAATTTGAAAAACAAGTCAAAGATGGCAATATGGCTCCAGTCGCTGCTAGATTAGCAGAAGTCTTAGGACAACCAGTCAAATTCGTCAGCGTCACTAGAGGTGAAGAATTAGAAAACACAGTCGCTTCTTTAAACGATGGTGAAGTTTGCTTAATGCAAAACACACGTTATGAAAAGGGCGAAGAAAAGAATGATGCTGAATTAAGCAAATACTGGGCTTCATTAGGCGATGCATTCGTCATGGACGCTTTCGGTAGTGCTCATAGAGCTCACGCTTCAACATATGGTATCCCAGCAAACTTAAAAGAAGCTGGCAAGCCAGTCGCTGTTGGTTACTTAGTTGAAAAAGAAGTCGCTAACTTAACTCGCTGCGTCACTGTTGATGCAAGCGATAGACCATATGTCGCAATCTTAGGTGGTTTAAAAGTTTCTGATAAAATCAAAGTTATTGAATCATTATTAAATAAATGCGACAAGATCTTAATCGGTGGTGCTATGGCATTCACTTTCTTAAAAGCATTAGGTTACAACACAGGTACTTCACCTGTCGAAGATGACCAATTAGATTACGCAAAGAATTGCTACATTAAGAGTAACGGCAAAATCGTATTACCATGCGATACAGTTATCTCTGATGCATTTGATCCAGCAGAAAGAACAACAATTCAAACTGTTAAGATCAGCGATATCGGTGATGCATTCGAAGGTTTAGACATCGGTCCTGAAACAAGAAAAGCATTCGCTGAAGAAATCGCAAAAGCAAAGATGATCTTCTGGAATGGCCCTAGCGGTGTCTTCGAACAAGAAGAATTCCAAAAAGGTACATTAGCTGTTTGTGAAGCAATCGCAGCAAATACTGAAGCATTCACTGTTTGTGGTGGTGGCGATAGTGCTGCAGCTGTCAAGCAATTCGGCTATAAAGATAAATTCTCACACGTTTCAACAGGAGGCGGCGCAAGCTTAGAAATGATCGAAAACGACGGTCACTTACCAGGCATTGACGTCATTCGTTAATAGAATATGAGAAGAAAATTATTATTAGGCAACTGGAAAATGAATAAGCTTGCTAGCGAAGCAAAAGAATTTGCTATCGCTTCTAAGCCATTAGTTGCTAAAGCAAAAGCAAACAAAATCGATATTGGCGTTGCTCCAACATTCATGTCATTAGCTACAGTTAAGAAATATGCAGCTAAAAAAATGATCGTTGCTGCTCAAAACGTTCATTTCGAAGACCATGGCGCTTTCACTGGCGAAGTTTCTATCCCAATGTTAAAAGAATTTAATATTGACTGGGTTATCTTAGGACACTCAGAAAGAAGAACTTACGACAATGAAACTAGCGAAAAGTGCAATGCTAAAATGAAAGCATTGATCGCTAATGGTATGACTCCAGTCTACTGCTGTGGTGAAACATTAGCTCAATTTGAAGCTGGCGAAACAAAAGCTGTTGTCGCTGAACAAATTACTAAAGGTTTCGAAGGTATTTCACCTGAAGAAGCAAAAAATTGTGTTGTTGCTTATGAACCAATTTGGTCTATCGGCACAGGCAAAAATGCTTCAACTGAAATCGCTCAAGATGTTTGTAAATACATTCGTAAGGTTTTAAAAGGAGTTGTCGGTAAGGCAGCTTCAAAAATCAGAATTCTTTACGGTGGCTCTGTCAAACCAGAAAACGTCAAAGCATACTTATCATGCCCAGATGTTGATGGTGCTTTAGTTGGCGGCGCTTCATTAAAGATCGATTCTTACGAAGGATTATTAAACAACATTCTCTAATATTATTATAAGGATATAACATGCCATCATTTAATTCATTAAACGGAAATAGCAACCAAGAAAATTATTCATACGAATATGCTGCTCCAGCAAAACAAAACAATTTGTTAACAAAAGTATTTGGAGTAATGTTTATCTCATTACTTGTTACTGCAGCAGTTTCATTTGGTCTCGCACATTTATTCGCATACTTTGTAAACCAAGGAATCGATGTCGGTGCAGAAATCATGCTTGGTCTTATGGGGGTATCCGGTATTGGATTACTAGTGATGGCATTTGTTATGCCTATGGTAATGGCTAGAGGTAAACATTCACTTTTACCAAGTTATATTGTTTATCTTTCTTTCTTAAGTATCTTACTTTCTAGCTTATACTTTGCTTACGACTTAGGTACACTCGTTTATACATTCGGTGTTACATCTGTTGTATTCGGAATCATGGCTTTACTTGGATACTTGAGCAAAGGATCATTGAGACCTGCAGGAATGCTGATTGGTGGATTGTTCATGGGCGTGATTATGCTCTCATTGATGAACATATTCCTCCAAAGCGATTCAATTGCATGGGTTACTTCAATGGCAGTATTTGCAATTATGCTCTTCATCACAATGTATGATGTAAGAAGAATAAAAGACATTATCGCAAGCGGTGCACAGAACAATTACAACTTAGTTCTTTATGGCTCCTTTATGTTATATGTGGATTTTATAAATATTTTCTTGAGATTGTTGATTATATTAGGAAGAAATTCTCAAAGAAATTAATTATTATTCCTTATTAATATATATAAAGGGCCGAAAAAAGCCCTTTTTTGTTAGGAAAATGTCCTAAAAAATACTTAATTAAAAAAATATTAAAAAATATAAAAAACCTATTGACACTATTAAATCGATAGTGATAATATATTCAAGCACACGGCCGAGAGGCCAATAGATATTACTTAAGTAATAGAGTGCAACTGATCTTTGAAAACTAAACAGATGTACAAACAAAAACGTCAATTTATTTTTTAAAACAATACAAAACCAGATAATTATTTTGAACTAGAATAAAACTTTGAGAGTTTGATCCTGGCTCAGGATGAACGCTGGCGGCGTGCCTAATACATGCAAGTCGAACGAGGTAGCAATACCGAGTGGCGAACGGGTGAGTAACACGTAGGTAACCTGCCTTTCAGCTTGGGATACCCAGAGGAAACTTTGGCTAATACCGGATACGTACTTTGAAGGCATCTTCGAAGTATAAAAGGAGCTTTTGCTCCACTGAATGATGGACCTGCGGCGCATTAGCTAGTTGGTGAGATAACAGCCCACCAAGGCGAGGATGCGTAGCCGACCTGAGAGGGTGATCGGCCACATTGGAACTGAGACACGGTCCAAACTCCTACGGGAGGCAGCAGTAAGGAGTTTTCGGCAATGGGGGAAACCCTGACCGAGCAACGCCGCGTGAGCGATGACGGCCCTATGGGTTGTAAAGCTCTGTTGTAAGCCAAGAATGGCAAGGATAGGAAATGATCTTTGCTTGACGGTAGCTTACCAGAAAGCCACGGCTAACTACGTGCCAGCAGCCGCGGTAATACGTAGGTGGCAAGCGTTATCCGGAATTATTGGGCGTAAAGAGTGAGCAGGCGGCATGGTAAGTTTGAAGTGAAAGCGTGGGGCTTAACCCCATACAGCTTCGAAAACTGCCAGGCTAGAGTGCGGGAGAGGTAAACGGAACTCCATGTGTAGCGGTGAAATGCGTAGATATATGGAAGAACACCAGTGGCGAAGGCGACTTACTAGCCCGAAACTGACGCTCAGTCACGAAAGCGTGGGTAGCAAATAGGATTAGATACCCTAGTAGTCCACGCCGTAAACGATGAGAACTAAATATTGCCGCGAGGCAGTGTTGAAGCTAACGCATTAAGTTCTCCGCCTGGGGAGTACGGTCGCAAGACTGAAACTTAAAGGAATTGACGGGACCCCGCACAAGCAGTGGAGCATGTGGTTTAATTCGACGCAACGCGAAGAACCTTACCAGGGCTTGACATGGAGGCTAACAGTCTAGAGATAGATGAATATACGCCTCACACAGGTGGTGCATGGTTGTCGTCAGCTCGTGTCGTGAGATGTTAGGTTAAGTCCTGCAACGAGCGCAACCCCTATCCTTAGTTGCCATCATTCAGTTGGGAACTCTAGGGATACTGCCGATGTAAGTCGGAGGAAGGTGGGGATGACGTCAAATCATCATGCCCTTTATGTCCTGGGCGACACACGTGCTACAATGGTCGGTACAAAGAGATGCGAACCCGCGAGGGCAAGCTAATCCCATAAAGCCGATCTCAGTTCGGATTGGAGTCTGCAACTCGACTCCATGAAGCTGGAATTGCTAGTAATCGCGAATCAGCCATGTCGCGGTGAATACGTTCCCGGGTCT
>JAKSHZ010000039.1 GCA_024399115.1 Bacilli bacterium | reverse complement strand
GCCATTACTTTCTTGGCTTTTGTTTCAATTTCCTTAGCGCTATGTTCGCTGGTAAGCATCAAATGATTGCCTGCAATAGTATATTCTCTCTCAACATATTTCTCTGTTATTGGAAACATATCCTGGATTAGAAAAGCACTCTCACGGTCATCATCAAGTTTAACTATATGTACTATGTCACATGGCTTCCCTTCACTCTTCTTTTTATCCATAAGTTTCTGATACTTTTCGATTTTACTTGAAAGCGGAATCATCCAATATAAGCCATCAGCGTCTTCCAAGCAATAATAATGCGGACGATTTCCTTCTTTATTGCCTTTTAGATATGGATCATTCACCTTATCAAAAAAAGCATCCTTTATTATGTAGAATCCTGTTTTCTTCATTAGCACCCCTTATAGTAAAATACTCTCCATCTTTCGATGGAGAGTAATAAACTTTCAACCCAACCATTTATTAACCGCATATTGGTCAGCGGTAAACTTTCAACCCAACCATTTATTAATCGCATATTGGTCAGCGACAAACTTTCAATTACTTATATTATACTCAATTCATCGAAAAACACAACTGATTTTTTATCTATTTACAGCAAGTACATTATAAGACCTCTCCTCTTTGCTTTTTCTTGCTTATCACCTTCTCAGCCTTGCGTGCTCTTTCTAATTCTGCCGATTCTTTCCTAGCAGCTCCAATTCTTTCCGCCATAGACACAGGTTCCAGGCTTTTAAGAAACTCCTTAAATTTTCCTAGAAGATCATTTTTCTCAATAAACTTTTTTAATTTTCCTAATTGTTCCTCTAAGCCCGATATTTTACCTTTAAGGTTTTCATTTTCCTGTGCCATATTCTGCATGGCTGTTTCCATTGTTGTAGCTTTTTTTATTACTTTCTGAGCTTGATCCCAATCACTCTTCTCAACCTTCATATACTCTTTAGAAGAAAATGGATTATTAACTGGAACTGCTACTGGTACTTTGCTATCTTTTTTTGCAGTTTTTTCTGCAAGCTTCAATTCTTTTTCTGTAAAGTTATATTTCTCTAATCTGGCTAAGGCTTCACTTGCTTCATTAACTACTTCATCTCTTGTAGCAATTACCTGCTCCATCGTTTCAGTTATAGCACTTGCCTGTTCTTCGAGAGAAGCAACCTCTTCCTTTTTATTCTCAATTTTAGCTTCAAGCTCTCTTATCTCAGACTCTCTTTTCAAATCTTCAGCCGTTTTCTTCTGAGGAGAACTATGTGTATTAAAATCAACCTCAAATTCCCTAACCGTCATTTCATCAAGCATTTTATTTAAAGCACTTAACCTTGGCTTCGTTTCAAAGGCTTTTCCGTTAATTCCCTTTTTATCTGTATAGGCTGATACCAGTACATGTATGTGCTCTAATGATAATTTTTCCTTGCCATCTTTATCCAGATATTCATGTACCTCATCCTTATGTACAAAACCTCCATGCACATTCTTTTCACCGAAATATTCTTTTAGTACATCATATGCTTTCTCAAAAAATTCATCTGACCTTCCAGCAGACCTAATAGAATCCGGACACGGAATCTCAATCATTGCGCATGTTACTCTATCCTTCCTGACACGTTTAGGTGGAATAATCTGATCCACTTCCTTTGTACGTGCCTTCATAGCAGCTACCGCCATATCATATTCATCACACCCGATGCAATAATTCATACCACTTAACGATTTATCAATATCTGGATTACTATGATTCTTCTCGATTCTATCCTTCTGCTGGAAATGGACCTTTATGCCTCCTGCCGCCTGTGTAGTCATTTTCTTCCAATCTGCACTCGCCATACCCACCATCTCCTTTCACGCTCATCATATTTGTAATAGCTATATTCATTTTCATTTTTCTACTCACCTTTCATTTGTCCTTTTGCATTCACCATAAGTGCCACTCTTTTACGAGACTTAAAATTAAGTCTTGCACCCAAGACCTAAGCACGCTTAGGTTGCCCGCTGGGTTGCCATAAATGGCAATCTTCACGTTGTTCAGACAGGTGCTCACTCGCCGTGAGTGGCGTCTGCTGACAGCATTATGGCTCTGCCCTAATAACCCGCCAGGGAATTCCCATCCCCTGAACCCCGGTCTGTAATGATGTCTTATATTGCATCAGCGGATATCGAGGTAATACTTTTCGATATCCACTTTTTGCAATATGTAATTTTCAGATATCTACTCGATATCAAAAATTACTCGTCATCATCACAGATGCCACCTAGCATAAAACTCATAACTCCACTTGGTGCTTCCTTATGCTCGGTGGCAGGCATTACAGTATCTACCGTTTCACTGTTATCCTGTAATGCCCTAATCGAACATTTGCCAAGCGCTTCATCAATATGACCGCAAATGTTCTCTGTCGCTTTCACAAGACACTGTTCAAGCTCCTTCATAGGAATGCTACTCACTTTCTCAGATTCCTTTAAGCATTCCTTTGTTATTACTTCTTCCTGTTTTGTAATAATATCTGTAATAACATCCGCATAACTGTTGCTACTATTTTTCATAGAATTCAACAGTTCATATGCCTCCATGTGATTCTCACTATCCGTTCGAAATCTTATACATAGGGTTTTATAATTAGCTCTCATCTTATGCCTTCTTTCTGGCATCCATAGCTTTATAAGCAAAATATTCATACCCCTTAGCATTGGCACAAATATCCTTGTTAATATAGATATTTTCCCTTGAAGCTACCTCTCCAAAATTTTCAAAGATACAGGCACCTCCGCCTAATACATAGAGTTTCACAAAGCTTGGATCATATCCACGCACTTCCAATTTTCTATTAATCTCAGCAATATATTTTCTTACAGTTTCACTCACAATTGCCTGAATCTGATTCTCGGAATTGTCGATTCCTGATATCAGAATCTTTTCAATTCTATCCTCAGTAACATTCCTGCCGGCAAGTTTTGAAACTGCTGACTGGATTTCTCTCACAAGAAATGAAACACCATAATTTTCTGTCACAATAGAATTTTCTACTGGATTTCCATCAACAATTTTCAATATACTTAATGTTCCATTTCCAATATCAAGAATCATATTTTCACCTGACATATCGCCCATGTTATAGGTAGCTGCCAATGTCTGAGGAAATACCAAAACATCACTTATATGGACGTGATAGGATTTACTATGGAATTCAAATTCCAGGTCCGTATCCTGCATTAAATATTTTCTGAATTCCTTTCTCTGTGCAGAGAACCAGGCAAGAGGGATTCCAACAGAGAGTACGATATTAGCACTCGTATATCCCTTCTTCTCAAGAACACTTCCAATACCATAAAGTGTTAATATAAAATAGTTTTCATCCTGAACCTTCCCTTCAGCAAATGTAATATGGCTTTCACCAATTACATACTGCTTTCCTTTATAGCTAAGGATATTCCTGCTGGCAATTGCCTCGCCCATAACTTCCTCAACACCTGCACGGAACACATCATCTGTGGTCTTAATATTTCCATTGCCATGATCAATTGCTATTACAACTTCTTTATACTGTTCTATCGTTTTCATTTAAAATTTCCTCCGTTTTAATTTTTTTGAATATAATTTGTTTACATCGTTTACAAGTCTCCAAATGCCCTATTTATAAGGCTTTTCTTGTAAACAAGTTCGTTTACAGCTACGCCTACCATGTAAACGTAAACTGTAAACAAACGATTTAAAAACTTTTTTAATCAAATGGGATTTCCATCTGATCACAGACTGGAATAAAACCCTCATTGTCATTTGACTTAAGTCTATGCCAGGCTCTACCAATCCTTCCATCTGGAAATCTATGCGAATTTTTCTTTTCCCACCCTGGTATAGAATTCATTACATCATTTACTTCATTGATATCCCTCTTAAGCGCAGTATCAAAATCATCTCTATGAAGGACCTCCTCAAAGATCATTCTAGAGCTTACATATTCATAATTTTTTGCTTCAAGCCACGCCATTATTAATCCAAGCTTTGTATCTTCTGGCATGAATTCCTGCTGAACTTCCAGTACATAATCCTCGATTTCATTAGAAAATTTAAGAATATGCTTATCCGAATTCATATAAATATGAAATGCTTCCGCCCATGCCTGCAGGATATAGGCTCTGCTCTCCGCTTCATCCTCAAGGATATGCTTCTCCACATTAGCAGCATTGATTCTTACTGGAGCAAATCTACGATTTCCAGTTCTGTCCTGTGGAAGAAAATCCACATTATTGGTAGTACCTACAAACACACACTGTCTTGGTCTATCTTCAGGATGTGTCTCATATGGAATCTTGTAATTATCCCTCTGCCTACTAAGAAAGGATTTAATATCTTCGATGCTTCTTGCATTTACAGTCGCAAGCATTTCCGACATTTCCATAATCCAATGCCCCTGCAACTTACGATACACTTTTTCATCATCAAGCTTCTTAAGATCATCGGAGAACCAGTCATCATTAATTGCAAGTAATCTAAAGAATGTTGATTTTCCAGCTCCCTGACCACCAACAAGGCATATCATGATTTCAAACTTGCATCCTGGTACATAGATTCTATGTATCAACGCCTGCATCAGAAGATGCATTACTTCCCTTGTATACTGACTGTCATCTGTTCCTAAATATTTTGGAAGCAGTGAATCAATACGAGGTACACCATCCCACTCAAGACCTTCAAGCAACTTTTTAATTGGATGATAAGAATTTTCTCCGGCAATAATATGAATTGCTTTATTGATATTTCTTTCATTGACAATGTGATAATTCTGCTCAAAATACCAGTGAATATGATATACATCAAAATCCGTTATGGTGGCACCAGTCCTCTTCCATGGCATCGGTTTAACAATATCTTCTCTGCATGTAAGTTCATTTTTAGATATTGCACCTTTTAGCAAGGGATCTCTTTTTAGTATCTTCATACAGTTTTCAAGTGAACCCTTAACCTGATTGTTTTCTGAAACATCCAAATCCGCTAAAATGCTATCCACACTGGCATATTCCTCGTCCAGTATCTGCGCTGCCTCCTGCCATATATCTGGCTCCGATTTCGAACAATTCTCTGACACGATTCTCCACCTCCTTCCTTCCATGGACAAAAAATTCAAGCTTATCTTCCATAGTTCCGAAGCAGAGAATATCCAGCCAATATTCAATTGTAGATTTCATACATATTACTGTCGCAAAGTCATTGGAATTCATAGCATTTACGCCGCACTGAGCAACTATACTATTTTCAACCGCTTCAATAACATCCTCTGCATCCTTTAAGGATTCAATTTTTTCATTACACCATTTACGAAAACGTTCTCTCTGCTCAGCCTGACGTTTCTTTTCCCGAAGTGCCTTCTCATATTGAATCTTAGCAATTTTAAGTTCTTCAGGACTTAGCACCTTAACCGCTATCGGCAAAGAGAAGTCTTCAATAATCTTGCATGCAGCATCATATGGTCTTAATCCAAACATTTCCGAAACATAATTAATTGCATCCCCATGTGCCCCACAGGCAAAGCAATGATAATATTCTTTAATGCTCATACTGGGATTGTGATCATTATGAAATGGACAACATGCCATATTATTTCTTTTCACATTAAGTCCATAATGGACTGCTACATCTTTTGCTGTAACACAGCTTTTTACTTCTTCAAAAATATTCAATTGTGCCCTCCTTTTTTTGTTTCATTTTAGGAGAGCCTCTGCTATAATATCCGTGTCAGGGAATTTATAGAGAGGCTCTATGATTCTTCAACTAGCGAGTAACTGCAATTACTCGCTAATTTTTTTGTTTAATCTGTTGGCTAAATTGGCAATCTGTCTATCCTGCTCGGGACTAAAATGTGAATATGTATGTATTGTTTCTTCAATACTTGCATGTCCAAGCAATCTCTGAATTGCATACATATCAGCACCATTAGACAGATAGAAACTCGCACATGAGTGGCGCATATCGTGCAGCCTAATAATATTAGTGATACCAGCCTTTTTCATCTGTCTATGCATCTTGGTTTCCACAGCTCTTATAATGATAGGAAAGATTCTTTCATCATCAGGAAGCTCATACAATGTATCCAAGTATGCTTCAAGTTCTTCAAATAATGCATCTGGTAAAAACACCTTTCTCATTGAGTTTTTTGTCTTAGGAGAAGTAACAATATCTCTTCTCACTCTTCTATCGTAGGTTTTAGAAATAAAAATTGATTTTTCAGTATGATTAATATCAGCCTTTGTAAGTGCCAGTGTTTCTCCAATTCGAAATCCACAATAATACTGAATTCCAAATAGCAGATGGTACATTCTGTCTGTTTCCTTATCTATGGAACCTATGAATTGATCAAACTCTTCCTTGGTCCAATATCTAATCATCTGCTTCTCTGCATCAGCCTTTCCAATCTTCTTGATTCCTTTACATGGACTTTTCTCAAGATCATAGAAATTTACTGCATGGAGAAAAATTGCAACAATCTGATTATTCAATGTTCTGTTGTAACAATCAGAATAACCTTTATTTAATATGTCATTCTGCCAGGCTATAATATCCTGAGCTTTTACTGCATTCATACCCATCTTTGCAATTGGAGCATTTAATATATGTGTACGAATCATATGTTCCTTTGTCATATATGTACGCTCCTTTACTTTCGCTTTGATATCTGGCATATACTTTTCATTAATAAATGTCTCTACCGTCATACCAAGGTCAGTTTTCATTGCCTTCTGTTGCTGTATGATAAATTCTTCCGCTTCCTTTTTTGTTCTAAAACCACGCTTTGATTTCTGCTTAGAGCTTCCATCCCTAAGTCTTACTCGATAAACAGCTCGCCATCTTTTGCCATCCTCATCCTTATACACAGGCATTAGCGATATCCTCTCTTTCAGTTAAGTTCAAACCAAAGTACATTTTTTCAAGCATTGGAGCTGGTATTCTACCAGGAATCACCTGATAGTTTTCCTTTGCTAAAAGTTCATTGCCTTTTCTGATGACCTTGTAACTGGTACTTAAGGATACATTCAATAACTGAGATACCTGCTCTGCAGATAAATAGTAATTCTTTGCCATATGTCTCACCTCCTTTCTTTAACATAACATTTATGTTATCTCATTTTTGTTATGTTTAATTTTGTTAAGTTTACCATATCATTTTTGTGTTGTCAACAAAATGTATGTCACTTTTTTATTTACCTTTATTTGTTATTGTGTTATATTAAATTTATGTCATACAGAAAGGTGGTTTATCCATGAAAATAGGAGAAAAAATCAGAAAGTTCCGATTAATACGACAAGCAACCCAGCTCGATCTTGGCTATCATGTGAAGCTAAGTGATTTGCGTGTAGGACAGTACGAAACAGGAAAAAGAAATCCTAAGGATGACTTGGTTGAGAGATTTGCACAAGCTCTTGATGTAGAACCAGCAGCTTTATCCAATAATGAACCGGATACGATTGACGGATTGATGCATACACTCTTTGATTTAGAAGAAACTTTCAATCTCACTATTGAAGAAGATTATTCTGACGGTGAAGAGGAATATGTTTTTAGATTCAAGCCTACAGATGAAAATAAAGCTGAAGAAATGAGAAAAGCGTTTTCCGCATGGTTAACAGCATACGAAAAATATCACACTAATCCAGAATCAGAAGAAGAAAAGAAACTTGAGAGTGATATGTATGAGCTATGGAAAGGTCAGTATCCTAATAATTTAACTACAGATCCTCTCAATGGAATGACTATATGTCGAGAGACTCGTGAATGGAAATTATAGAAAATGTTGTCAAATTGTTGCCACTAACCCTGTGTTGGTGGCATTTTCTATTCTCTACAGAAAAAGGGTTCCAGAGACATAATCTCTGAAACCCTTATATTTACTATACTTATCAATAGCAATTATAATTATTCAATAATTGTTGCTACTCTTCCTGATCCTACAGTTCTACCACCTTCTCTGACAATGATAAGATATTTAATGCATTTTATCGTGTATTTCACTTTGTTTATATTACATATTATGTTTCATATATCACATCATTTTTATCATTACCAATATGAAGGTTGCCAATGTGTTGCCAACATATTCAGGCATATTACTTGACTCATTATTGGAT
This sequence comes from Bacilli bacterium, assembly GCA_024399115.1. Lineage (GTDB taxonomy): Bacteria > Bacillota_I > Bacilli_A > RFN20 > CAG-826 > RGIG9670. The sequence goes on along the minus strand of JAKSHZ010000039.1, from coordinate 178 downwards.
CTATTTTTATATAAAATCCTGTAAAATCTTAGATGAAATCAAGCTATTTTTTATTCAATAGCGAAAAATTGTTGCCAAAATGTTGCCAATCGCAAAAATTTCCCACTAAAATTTAATTTCACGGCACGTAAAAAGGCTTCCCGAGAAATCTCGGAAAGCCTTGAATTTACTAGATATT
>JAKSHZ010000038.1 GCA_024399115.1 Bacilli bacterium | reverse complement strand
TTAAAAATTTACAAAGAAAAAGGGCGTTAAGATTTTTCATTTCTTAACAGCCCCTAGGAACTTTTCAATTGTTTTTAGATCTTAGATACCAACACCGAAGTTGCCTAAGATAGCCATGATAGCAAAGACAATGAATAAAACTTTTAAAACTGTTTTAACGTTTTTGCTCATTTTTGCATCATTAAGCCATAACCAACCAGCTGCAACAGCAATGATTGTTAAAATTGTGCTTGCAAGGCCACCGATGAGTCCGAAGATTCCACCGCCTAAACCAAAAAGGGCAAAGATAAATGTGATACCAGAAGCCATAAGAGCAACGAAAGCAAGGAATCCAACAACAACGATTAAATTAGAATATTTTTTCATATTTTTCTCCTCTTTTTATACAAAAAAATTGTACAAAATTTTCTTAATAAATTTAAGTATTTTATTCTATATTTTGTAAATAAGTATCAATACATGCTAAATTAGAGGAAAACAAAAGAACGTAGCAGAAGCCACGCCCTTTAGTTCAAATTCTGAATTGATTAATTCAGTGAAGAATTTAATTATTTATGTACGAGATTAACTGTTGCATCAGTAATAACAGCAACATTTCTAATATCAGGAACTACATAAAGAACTTTATTACTATCTGACTTGTAAGGGTTATAAGCACTAGAAGTAATTGTTAAAGTATTATTTCCTTCTAAGAGCCATGTTCCTTTTAAAACGAGAGTTGTAAACGAATCTCTTTCAGCTGGTAATTCTAATTCTTCAGTCTTAACATCTAACTTGTTAATTTGAATCTTAATTTGATCGGTGATATTTTCGTAAGGTAAATATTCGCCTTTATCATTTTTCCAGTTAGTTCTCATTTCGATAGCAATATCTGCATAACCTGCAGTTTCAGCGTCGATTTTGAATGTAATTGCACCGCCGAATCTATCTAAAGAAGTAATGTAGTTATTTAATTTGCTATTATCAGATTCATCAAGTTTTTTAATTTCTTCTGCAACATCTTTACTTAATGGCGCAACTGTAGCATCAGTAGCGAAATATAAATAATTGTTTTTATATGTTGATTTAGAAGAAGAAATTTCGTCTTCGCCATAAGTTACGAAATTATCAACAATTCCAACGGAATTAGGCAATTGAGGAACTTTTAATTTAAGTTCTTCTTTATTCTTTTCGTAATCCTTAAGATAATCATCATATTTTCCTCTATGGCTTGCAAAGTTAGCAGCACTAACACTAATAGCAGCTACTCCAGCAACAATTGCGAACGAAGAAACAATATGATTTTTAACCCAATTTATAAAACCCATATTATAATTCCTCCTTTTTCTTTAAGAAACTAAAGAGATTGAATCCTTTATCAAGAACTGCAACGAATCCAATTCCCAAGCCACCAATCGCAAATGCATCAAATGATACTAATGCTGGTTCCCACCATTGCCATGAATATTTTGGTTCTGAAACAATAACTGCATCAGCTGGATCAGCAGCTTCGTTATAGCTCCAGTTCTTATATAAAGCATGTGTGTAAGAGTAAGCGATTTCTTTAATTGCTTCTCTCATTCTGTTTTGAACTCTAGCAGTAGAAGAAGATCCTAAATCTGCACCAGTGTGTGTGCTTTGACCGCCTAAGTTAATATTGCCACCACATCTTAAGTTGAATGAACCATCCATGTTAGTTTCGTTTTCAGTCATATCAGTAATGACTTGGCCTTTAAAGCCCCATTCATAACGTAAGATACCTTGTAATAATGCTTCATTACCGCCAGCCCAAATGTTACCGACACGGTTGAATGAAGTCATAACTGCAGTAGAATCGCCATACTTAATAACTTCTTCGAATGATCTAATATAGATTTCTCTTAATGTTTGTTCAGTTGTCCATGTGTAAAGACCCATTCTGTTGAAATCTTGATCATTTAATGCAAAGTGTTTTAAGAAAGTTGTTTTTCCATAAACACCTAAGCCTCTAACAACGTTAGCACATTGTCTACCTGATAAATATGGATCTTCAGATTGATAACCAGAGTTACGTCCACCATAAGTTGAACGGTGAATGTTCATAGCTGGAGAATATAAAGCATCTTTACCTGCAGGGCCCATATCGTTACCTTCACTCTTACCGAATAAGAATGCAAGTGTTTGGTTGAATGTTTGAGCTAAGACTGTAGAAGCTGGATAGCCAACGTTGCTTGTACCTTGAACCATTGCGCCGTTACCAACTTGAGAAGCACCTTCACCATGTTGGAAAGCACCATCATCATTAGTTCTAAGACCGATAGCAGCAATACCAGGAGCTTTATATTGAGTATCCATTGTTAAGTAGTGAACTGCATGGTTTAATGGTACTTGATCAAGGAGTTCATCCCAACGTGGATCATCATAATTATTTCCTAATTCTTGTCCGAGTTCAGTTAATTGACCATTTTCCATTAATTTAAGATCGCCACTAGCTCCCCATGTAGGTAAACCTTTATTAACTGGATTTCCGAAATAATCGTAATCAGCGTTATCCCATAAATCAGCCATTTCTCTACTGAAACATGAGCTTGAAACAACGATATCATGTACTGTATCGCCGTCTTTTACTTTTCTATTTAAAAGTTTATCTGTCCATGGTTTATCTTCAGGACATTCTTTAGGTAAAGGTAATGTAAGGAATTCATCTCTGTGGATGTATTGGACATTTTGATCAACAGAAGAACCATCGATTGGAACTCCCATATAAGCTGTATCACCAGTAAATCTGTTTTCAACAGTAGCTTCTGTCCATTCATCTTCATCGATTTGTAAGTCTTTATTTACAACGTATTTGATTTCGTTGTTTCCATCGCTCATTTCCTTAAGGTTATGAGCATCAGTTTGAAGTCTTAAAGTATAATCACCAGCTTCCATTTCATATCCGCAGAAACCATTCTCGTTTTTGTCATAATCATCATATGATTTGAAGTTTGAGCATTCTACTTCAATATCAAGTTTAGCTTTTTGACCAGGTTGTAAGTTAGGTGATTTTGCATAAGCAACAAGTTTAACGTATGATTTTTCAATTCCACCTGGTGTGTAAGGTTGATTGAGGTAAACTTGAACAACATCTTTTCCTGGGTAATTACCTGTGTTTTCTACTTCAACAGAAAGTGTGATTTTATCTTTATTTGTAATAGCACTTCCTACTGGGACGCTTGTTTCAACCAATTTCCAATCGAATGTTGTATATGATTGTCCAAATCCAAATGGATATTGAACAACTGTGTTATAGCCACCCATCTCAGAAACGTTGTATTTTTCTTTCCAATCATTATCCCAGTTGTTTTTGAAAATATCGCTATCCCAGTATCCTTCAGCATCAGCAGTTTCATACCAACGATATCCGACATAAATACCTTCAGAATATTCTACATAACATGAGTATTGGTAGAATTTATTTCCGCCTGCACCCATAGTTTTTAAGCTAGCAGATTTTCCGCCTGTGTAATGACGAGTATGTAAAGCGCAGCTGTTAAAATAGTTATAGGCATATTCAGGTCTATAAGCAACAGTATCAGTTACGTGTCCAGAAGGTGAAACTTTAACACCATCATGGTCTTCACCATAAAGAATTTCTGGAATTGCTAATGCTCCTTGAACACCTGTAGCTCCAACGCTAATGCAAGCATTAACGTTATCGATTTTTTCAATAAAATCAAGAGTCATTGTATTAGTTGAGTTGATGACAACAATAACGTTATCAAAATTCTCAGCAACTCTTTTGAGCATGTCCTCTTCTTCAGTTGAAATCTCTAAGTAACCTCTATCATTATCAGTAGGTTGTCCTTCGACTTTTGTTTGATAATGAGGTGGATCTGAGTTTTCACCAGCATGTCTTGAAATTACGAATAAAGCTGTATTTGAATAAGCTTTTGCTCTTTCGAAAATTCCTTGATACTCAGTGTTGTCACTTCCGTTAGGGTTTTTCCATCCAGGTTCACGAATTTGATAGAAACTATCATATTGAGCCATAATGGTATTTGAATCCCCTTCAGCTCTGTGCCATTTTTTGTAATAAGTTGGTAACTCTTCGTTTACTTCAATACCATAGTGAGCTAATGCGCCATTTAAGTCATAACTTGTTTGGCCATCCATACCAACTCTTTCAGAACCAGAAGACATGTAGTACCAGTCGATAGAACCATGTCCGAAAACGTTAACTTTCGAAACACTATTCTTATCTAAAGGAAGACAGTTATCTTTGTTTTGAAGTAAAACTATTCCTTCACGTTCAATTTCTTTAGCTAATTGGTTGCCCATGTTTCGAGCAGCTGCGGCTTCAGCAGTATCGTCTTCACCTGTAGGGCAAAGAGCATTGGAAATAGCGTTCTTATAAGTATCGAAAGCTAAATGGTTTCCGATTCCTAAGCCGACCCCTCCAGCAGCAATTAACGCAAGAAAAACACCTGAAAAAACATTCTTTCTAATAGAATTTTTCATATAAAAATCTCCTTGTGTAAAATCATTATATACGCGCGATATATTAAATGGTTATTAAAAATGAAGTTTATTAAAGAAAATATAGAACAAAAAGCAAGAAAGTCTATCAAGACCAAATTAAAAAATGCCTTCATTAAGAAAGCATTTTTGATTTAAAAATTTAAGAAAATTATTCTGCTTTAGGAGCTTCGCTAGTAGCTTCGACTTTAGCAAGTCTTGCAGCTCTACGAGCAGCTGCTTCATTTGCTCTGTCGTTACCTTTAGCGTAGATTAATAAGACAATAACTGCTGCGACAGCGCCTGCAATTAAGCAGATGTATCCAGGAGTAGAAAAGTCTCTTAATGAAACGACACTTGAGCCGCCAAATTGACCGACAAGTCCTAAAATACAAAATACTAAGCCTGTGATTGCAGATGCACCACAAATGCTGTACCAAACGATTTCAAAAATAGAAACTTTCTTTGTCATAATTTATCTCCCTTAGTTTGCTTTTTCTTCTGTTGCTGGAGCAGCTGGAGCCATGTCACTAGCAAATGATGCTGTGACGTTTGCAAAGCAATTCTTCCATTCTGCTTCAATTTTTGCTGTAGATTCAGCTAATCTTCTGTTGATATCTTCGAAGATGTCTTTGAATGATTTGTTGCCGACTCTATCTCTTCTACCTTCAGTCATTTCGATGACTTTGATTGTTTCATCTAACATGTCTAAAGTTTCATTATCTGTAAATTTGTTATGTACACGAACATCTCTCATCATTCTTGTCATAACTGCTAATTCGTTAGCAACGATGAAGTTTGATTGAGGTGTTGGTTTGCCTTGGCTTTCGCCCATGACTTTATTAAATTCAACGAATGATTTTTCGTATTCTCTGATCATTAACATGAAGAAAACGATTCTGTACATTCTATCGTCGAGAACTAATAAAGTTCTAACGTTTGGATCTAATTCGTTGTTTTGTGTTGCGACAACTAAGTATTGTCCTAAAATGTCTTTTAATGTTTCGACTGGTGAAACGACATCGCATAAGATTTTGAAGTTTTGTGAAGAATCAACTCTGATTTGATCTCCTGCAACTTTAACTACTGAAGAATTTTCTGAATAGTAAGCATCAACGAATTCGCTGAACTTTTTATTTAATTCTTCACCTTTTTCACCATTGTTTCTTAAGAAGTTACCTAAAGCGTAACCTTCTTTAATGCCGTCAACTAAAACTTTCTTTCTAGCTTCGTAACCACCAATAGCGTGTTCTCTAGGCATTACTAATTCCATAGTGTCTCTGATGTTGAGCATGTAGTTGTATAACTCAACAATGTATTTAGATATTTGGTTCATTATTTTTCTCCCTCCAATACTAATCCATCTAAGTTGTGTACTCTCGAAATGATGTGTTTGGCATATTTCTTTACACTCGAATAGGAATGTGCCATGCAATAGCTATGTTCGTAATATTCTTCAAACATAGAAATATCATTTCCGGAATCGCCTACAACATAGACGTCTTCTTTAGAAAAACCTGTTTTTTCAACGTAGAAGTTTAATGATTCTGATTTTGTGCATCCTTTTGGAGACATTTCTATAATAATGTCTGTCCATGAGAACTCAATATCAGGATACTGCTCTCTCAATGTTTTGTTAAGTTCTTTAGCAATAATTGAATTCTTTTTCTTTAATCCAAATACGATTCTGACTAAATAAGTTAGTTCTTCTTCGATTTGCTTATTAAAGATTTCGTTATCGATGACATATTTTTCTCTATATTTGCCTTGTAAAGAGTACCACAATTCATAAATGAATTTGAAGAACTTTCCGATTCCCTTAGTATTGCTCATAATAAGGCGATCGTTTGTAGCAATCATATAGGAAAGAATGTCATAGTTTTCAGCGGTTTCTTTAAGAACCTTTTTAAGTGGTTCTCTATCAATCCAAACATCTTTAACGAGTTCATCATTGATTCTAACTTGACCACCAATAAAGTTAATAAAGTCGACTGGTCTTTGGATTTCTTCTTTTAATTGTGAAGTGAATTCATAGCTACGAGAAGATACAAGAACTACCTTATTGCCTTGGTCAATCCATTTACGTAAAAAAGCAACATTCTTTTTAGGAATTCTGCGTGTTAACTTACGTGGATAGAACAGGGTTCCATCGAGATCTACTGCTAATAATTTCGACATTGCTAGAATAGTATACACTTATAAAGGTAAAAAGAAAAGAGTGTAAACACTCCTTTCTCAATTAGTTATTTAAGTAATACTTTGATTTCTTCGACTTTATCAAGTTTTTCCCAAGGTAAGTCGAGGTCTGGTCGACCAAAGTGACCATAATTTGTAACCTTGTGATAATCGAACGAAGGCTTTCTTAATGAGAATTGTTTAACAATCATTCCAGGTCTTGGATCGAAGACTTTTTTTGCGACTTCTAAGATCTTTTCATCGCTATATTTTGCTGTCTTATAAGTTCTAATAGAAATAGATAATGGTTCAGCAACGCCAATTGCATAGCTGAGTTGAATTCTTAATCTATCAGCAACTCCTGCAGCGACTAAGTTCTTTGCCATATATCTTGCGTAGTAAGTAGCAGTTCTATCGACCTTAGTTGGGTCTTTACCAGAGAATGCGCCACCACCATGTTCAGCACTTCCGCCATAAGTATCTACAATGATTTTTCTACCTGTTACACCTGTGTCTCCAGTAGGTCCACCAATAACGAATCTACCAGTAGGATTGATGTAAACTTTGAAGTCTAAATTTAGGTTAAAACTCTTAGCTACTTTTTCCATGATGTTTTTACGGACATAAGCTTTGAATTCATCCATGTCTACATCCTCATCATGTTGGATTGACATTAAGACTGTATCGATACGGATATTGTCCTTATCAGTATAGTCAATTGTGACTTGAGATTTCATATCTGGACGAGCACCTTTGAACTCACCAGACTTTCTTTGATTTGTAGCTTCTCTGACTAATTTATGTGCGATTGATATTGCCAAAGGCATATATCCACTAGTTTCATTAGTTGCATAACCAAACATAATTCCTTGGTCACCAGCGCCAATTTCTTCTGGTTTTTCTTGGCTAACACCCATGGAAATATCAGGGGATTGAGTCTTAACTTTTACATCTACTTTTACTGTATGATAATCAGTTCCGTATTCTGGTCTATCGTACCCAATATCTTTTAAAACATCACGTGCAATTTGAGCGTAGTCAACTACTGATTTGCAGGTTATTTCTCCACCGATTAAAACGTAGTTGTCAGTAGCGAAAACTTCGCATGCTACACGAGCGTTTTCATCTTCTTTTAAACATGCATCAAGAATTGCATCAGCGATCTGGTCACAAACCTTATCTGGGTGACCTTCACTAACAGATTCACTAGTGAATAATAATTTTGTTTTTTCCATAATTTTCTCCAAAAATAAAGCCTTCCCACAGTTTGTGGAAAGGCGACAATTCTTTTTCCATACTCATCGTTCAAGGTTGTGGGACCTTGCTAGAGAAGAGCACTTACCTCTTATGAGGAGTTGCTACTACGATATTGCATTCTCTATTTCGTAGTTCTTGATAAGCGTATTTATTATAGTTATATGAAATTATGTTTACAAGATTTCTTTTAAACCTTGAGCAAGTTGATCAGGGCATGATGTTTGTCCAGTTCTACTACCACGGCAAGGAATGCCTGATAATCTCTTAACAACATCCTCTACTTTCATGCCAACAACAAGATGAGAAATACCTGTTGTGTTACCACCACATCCGCCGATAATTTGGCAAGCAGTGATGACACCATTATCATCATACTCAATGTTCATTTGTCTTGAACAAACACCTTGAGGTTGAATAACTTTGACGGCCATTATTTAACAATCTTTCCGTAAACAACGCCTGCACCATTGCATGCGTTAGATTCATCAGTATCAATGTGGCAAGCAAGCGCGAAATCGTCTCTAACTCTAACGACGACATCACCGAAAATTAAGCTTCTGCCAGCAGTGTTTACTTCTAATTTGACGATTTCGCCATTTGAAACACCTAATTCTGCAGCGTCTGCGTTAGTCATATGGATGTGTCTCTTTGCGATGATAACACCTTCAGAGAGTTCGACTTCACCACATGGGCCAACTAATTTACAACCAGCACTACCAGCGACATCTCCTGATTCTCTGATTGGAGCTTTAACTCCTAATGTTCTTGCTTCAGTTGCAGATACTTCAACTTGGTCAGCTTTTCTACATGGACCTAAGATTGAAACACCTTTGATTCTTGTTTCTACTTTTTCGCCAGTTGCTTTATTAACTTTATAACCAACTAAATCAACTTTTTGATTTGAAACATATTGGCCAGGTTGAGATAACATAGCTCTAACTTCGAGAGCTGCGCCCTTTCCGAATAATGTTTCTAAAGTTTCTTGAGTTACGTGAACGTGTCTAGCACTTGTTTCAACTAAAATTTCTTTCATATTAATTCCTTCTTCTTACGTTAATAATAATACCACAATTCATTAATAATGAACTTAATTTATTTTTTTCTTTGCTTTATTTTCATTTTGGGCAATAATAAGCCATATGGAAGAGATGGAAATTGATTTAAAGGAGAGAGTCCTTTCGGCTTTAGAAAAAAAGAATGTCGCTGAACTCAGAGACATTTTTGAGACTGTCCCTAATATCGATATTGCTGAAGCAATCGACGAAGTGACTGATCCAGCACTTCTTTTGTTCATCTTCAGAAATGTAAATAACGATTATACAGCTGAATTTTTCCAAGAATTAACAATTAATCAACAAGAGTTATTGATTAATGCTTTCTCAGATAAACAACTTATCGAATTATTAGATAACTCATTCGCTGACGATATCGTCGACTCTTTGGAAGAATTACCTGCTAACGTTGTCACGCGTATTTTAAAAGTTTGTCCTAAGGACATGCGTGCAGACGTAAATAGATTATTAAATTATAAGGATGATACTGCTGGTAGCGTTATGACTACCGAGTACATTTCTTTACTTGATAAAACAACAGTTAAAGACGCAATTAAAGAAATTAGACAAAAAGGTAGAGATGCTGAAACTGTCTATACAATCTTCGTTCGTGATTCATCAAGAACATTAGTTGGTACTGTTGACTTAGACGATTTAATCTTTGCAAAAGAAACTGAAACTTTAGAAGATATCATGAATCTCGACTTCGTTACTTGTAGCGTTAACGATGACCAAGAAGCTGTCGCTAACATGTTCAAGAGATACGACTTAACAGCAATGGCAGTTACTGTTAGAGGTGGCAAGATCGCCGGTATCATCACAGTCGATGACGTTGTCGATATCATCGTCGAAGAAGCTACTGAAGATATGGCCCACATGAACGCTGTGTCTGACATGGAAGATCCATACTTGAAAACACCTATTTTCAAACTTGTTTGGAAATGTGTTCCTTGGATTGTTTGCTTAATGCTTCTTCAAATTGGTTCCGCATTTATCACTTCTTCATTCGATTATTTAATCGAAAGCTGTGCAATCTTAGCGGTCTTCTCTCCATTAATCCTTGACGCAGGTGGTAACTCGGGCGGACAAACAACTACACTTATTGTTCGTTCAATCGCTCTTGATGAGTTTGAACGAGGAGATTTCAAAAGAGTAATTTGGAAAGAGTTTAGAGTTGCATTAATTATCGCGTTAATTATTGGCACATTCGCAACTTTATGGACATTCTTTGAAATCTCAGTTCTTGGAATTGGCTCAATTCCAGAAACAATCGAACTCGGAAATGAGATTCATAATGTTACTTTATCTGGCCTAGCTGCTAACTTCGTTGTCGCATTACTTGTTGGTACAACATTGTTAGTAACAATGATCGTTTCAAGAATGATTGGCTGTTGCTTACCATTCCTTGCAAAGAAAATTCACGTTGACCCAGCAGTTATGTGTGGTCCATTCACAACTACTATTGTTGACGTTGTTTCACTTCTTACTTACTTCTTAATGTGGAGTTACATATTCGCTCCATTATTATTTAAATAATAAGGATATAAAGAAAACTCACAGAATCGATGAAGTGCTAGCATAAAAGTAGACAAAGTTGAAAAAACCACGTCTACTTTTTA
>JAKSHZ010000037.1 GCA_024399115.1 Bacilli bacterium | reverse complement strand
CACGCCCCCATGATCATTAGTCCTACAACCGGTCTAAAAAGCTTTAAGTGTTTCATAGTACCTTTTGAGTATAAGATAATTTACTAATTTTATTTCAACTTTAAATAATCAACCGCCCTCAAAACAACAGTAATGAGGTCATGCGGTTGGCAAAGATAGGCAAACTTTAGCTTTCTCAAAGCATTTTCTTTAACTTTTTTTAACTTTGTTGACAAGTTTAATCTAAAAGTTTCAAGATATATGCTCAAAAACATAAAATTTCACCTTTTACTTCGTCTTTCCCTTTTCTTTCTTCTTAGTTATTAATTCATATTCCAAAATAGAATCCAATGATTCAGAACTGATCTTCTTAGCCACGATCTCACCCTTCTTGTTTATCAAGTAAACTCCTGGAGTTGTTGTAGCATCATAGAAATACCAGAAATATGAATCACGTCTTGGATCCCAAACATTATGCCAATGATCGCCGTACAGCTTGTGTTTCTCTAGGAAGTCAATCCACTCCTTCTTGTCTGTCTGTGTATAACAGCAGAACACATCGAATCCCTTGTCGTGATATTTAGCATAAACAGTATCATGCATTACTGGAGTGATCTTCTTACAGTGACCGCACGAAGGCTCGAAGAAATAAACCATTACAAACTCAGTCTCAGGCTGAAGCAAAACTGTCTTCAGGTCAAGTTCCGTAGAGTCTGCAGTAAGCATACGAAGGTTCTGAGCCTTCATACCGATCATATTGTACTTGACCTTCTTCATCTCGTCCTTCAAGTCCTTGATCCACGAGGAGTCAGCCCATGTAGCCTCTCCGGAAATATAGTATTTCTCAGCAATCTGGTACCACATCTTGTCCATACCCATCTGATTGCTCTTCAAACCATAGTTCATCATGCGCGTTACCATATTCTGGAAAGTCTCCTCGTCACCCTTACTCTTTTGTATCAAGGCATCTGCGGCCTGGAACAACGAGTCAGGATTAGGGACAATCTTAGTCTGCATGTAATTGTCAACCTTGGAAGTAAAATATGGTGTACGCAAGAATCTTGGATCACTCAAATTTATATTATCAAAGAAATGGTCCTTGACATATAGGTAGCGAGCCAATGGTCTTGCAGTGTCAGGAAGTTCAGTAAAATCAGGAACTTCAATGTTTACAGTTCCCTTTACAAACTCCGAGTAGAAATTACCCTTGTTAGCAGCAATCTCTCTCTGCTGGAAAGCCTCAACCTCTTTGCCTATTGCATCAATCTTCTTCACGTATGAAGCAGAGTCAATCTTCTTGTTCTTGTACTGGTCGTTCAATTCCTTGCGCTTCTTGTTGCTCGCAGTCATATACTCGACCAATTTATAGAACTTAACGCTCTCGTCACCGGCAGTCACAACGGGGTCAAGCTTTGTAGTGTCCGCCTTGATCTTAATATTCTGGTCTGCACCTACTAGTACATCAAAAAACTTGTCCTGCTTGAAGTAAACGATGTACATACCTTCCTTCAACTTCTCATCACCCTTGAAAGTACCTACACCTGACTTGTCCAAATGGGTTGTGTCCTTAGAATAAGTCTTTCCATTATAGTAAAAAGCAAGATAGATGTCTGTATCCTTCATATCAGACATTTTCACCTGGATATTATATCCTTCAGCCATCGCCACAAGCGAACTTAAAATGGCAAATAATGTAAAGAATATCTTTCTCATCTCAATTTTCGACTAATATTTTTGACAGTTAATTTTGGTTTTATTTTGCGAAGGTACAAAACATTTAGGATTGTTGTGCATCAAAAACTAATTTTTTATGCAAACTAAAGAAAAAGAGCAGGGTAAGAGACTGCTCTTTTGAATAGAATCAATCAAAATCTATAGAACAAATTTCTTTCAAAATTTCCTCGGAATGAAATTCCATTTTTGAAATTCTCCTAGCTTGATTCATTATTACATCATCAAATAAATTCCTCATAACTCTCGCATTTGCGAAGGAAGTTTTTTTTTGAAGCAATATTTCTTCTACTTTTTGTTTCAAAATTGAATCTACACCGTTAGATAAAACATAATCATTATCAAGACAAAAGGACTTAAAGATTTGTTCTAATTCTTCAGAAGTATAATCTTCAAACTCTATAAAAGCATTAAACCTAGATATCAAACCAGGATTTGATTCAAAGAACAAATTCATAGGTTCCGTATAACCTGCGACAATCACAACTAAATCTTTTCTATAATCTTCTAAAGCCTTTGTTAATTCAGTAAGACATTCTCTACCATAAGAATCTGAATGCTGATTTTCTGTAATACTATAAGCTTCGTCAATAAACAACACACCACCTTTTGCCCTTGAAATCAAATTCTTAACCTTAAGTGCAGTTTGTCCTTGATATCCAGCAATTAAATCGGTACGAGAAGCTTCTATAAAATGTCCTTGGGACAAAAAGCCTAATTGCTTATACATTTGACCGATAATCCTTGCAACTGTTGTTTTTCCGGTACCAGGGTTACCTGTAAAAGCTAAATGCATCGTATTTTTACTAACTTTCAAGCCTGCCTCTTCTCTTAATTTTTGTACTTTTTGAAATGCTATTAAATCTTGAACTTTTTCTTTTACGTTCCTCAATCCAACAAGATGATTTAATTCTATAAGCAATTCATCTAAAGTTTTACACTGATCCTCATTAGTTTCTTGAATTTCACATTTTTCATTGAAACTCAAACAACCAAGATAACTAATCAAAGCAGATTTTACTTCTTTAGCTATTTCTAAAGACTGAGTGCTCATTTTGGATTTTGAAGTCAAAGTTGCACAAAGCTTTATTGTATTCTCCGTGTTTGGATCTTTTGAAAAATTAGTTACTAACGAAACAAAACGCTCATTTGAATTCGTTACTTTATCAAATTTTAAAGATAAATTTAACAGATTATCAAGATACGGAGAGGAATTCATAAAAGACCTATATAATGCAACACTACTTGAACTAAAAATAATAAGGCTGATGCAATAAAAAAAGCAATAGCTATATTATTCTTTTTCTTAGCAGACAAGAAAATATTTTCTGTCTTTGAAAGTAAAGTATCAATTTCTCTTTGTTTAGAATCAATACCCTTTATCCTTTCGTCAAAAGAAAATATTTCCATTGCAATAGCCTCAACATCTTCTAACTTTGAATAACATTTTTCTAAAGAAAAATTAAGAGTATTTACTTTTTTCTCTAATTCATCTTTCGTCGAAACTAACTTTTCGACAACTTTCTTCATTGCTTCTTGTGTTCTTTCTAGATCTTTCTGTGTTTGTTTCACATCCTCAATAGTACAAGACAAACGACCTTGAGTGTTAGACAATCCATCTTGTGTAACCTTCAACTGCTGCAACGTAATTTTATTCTCTTCTATTGCAGTTTCCGCAATATTTATAGAGCCGCATATTGCTTGAATATAATCTTTATCTAAGGCTTCTAAAGCATTATAGACATCACGGAACTCCGAAAAAATGTCCCTAATTCGATTGTTTTGTTCTACAAGTAAAGGGCTTAATTTAGAAGTATAATCATTCAGTTCTTCACCTGTAACCTTATGGTCGCCCCAACCGAACAATCCTCCACTTGTTTTAACAGAGGGTAAATGTACAGAATTAGGTACAGATTGAGAAAATCGCTGAATGTTATACTTTGCGTTCTCAAATGTATGAGAAGAAAGAACTAATTTCCTCATATTAAATATTATCTAATGTTTTAAAAATATCATCTAAATCGTTATTGATTTTAGTACTTGTTTGTTTCATTTCAGCACTAACCTCAAAAGACAAATCATCACTCGTAAATAATTGACTTTCCTGTATATCTTTTCTCAATTCATCTATTTCATTCTTATTTTCTGTAGATTTAGAAACTACTTCCCTAAAAAAGTCAGCAGCCTTTGCATGTCTCTCGTTTATCAAAGAACTTACATTCTCTTTAGTACGATTAACTTGCTCTTTGGAAACCTCTATCAATACTTCTTGAGTTGCAAGAACCTTATTAGCAGCTTCTACCTGTTGCTTTACATTCTCTATTTTTCTTTTTTTAGCTACAGCTTTATCTATTAGGTTTAAAGCTATTGCTCCTATAATACCAGAAACTAAAGCGCCAAAAAACAAACCACATATACTTGCTAAACTTCCCAAGAAAGGAATTTGAATAGCAAATACAGGGAAAGAAAGCAAACCTTTTTCTATAACTTCACCTAAAACTATTGCTCCAGCTGCAGTAAGTCCAGCTATCACAATCTTTCCTACTTCAAGCATTAGAATACCAAAAGATTTCCCTCTATTTGCTGGATCTTTTATATAATTTATGGCCTCTTTTAATGAACGCCAACCTTGCTTCAACAATATCCAAACCTTCTTTATTACTCCAACTATAGGACCGAAAATCGCAGTTGCAATCGAAGTAAGCATACTATCTCCAGCAGATATCAAATTCTTCTTCAAATCAGACACAAAATTATGTATAGCTTGCTTTAAATTGTCAAGAAGAGTACTAACAGACTTTTTTGCAGACCTAAACCACGAAACTAATTGTTGAATTACTTTCTTAATCAAATCTGCAAGAAGCACCATTAGGGCTGCTTGTAAAGCTTTTCCTCCCATGCGGAAAGCCTCTTCTTTTTGAGATTGCTTACCAGCTTCTATTGAGCGCTTTTCTCCTTCCCTTTTTACTTCTTTATATACTTTTCTTGCCTCTTTATCTTTCTCACGATACTGTTTATCAAGATCATCACCAATATCAAATATTTCATTAGGCTTTTGACCATTACTATTAGGATTATCCAACCAATCAGTCATAGAGTTATCTCCTTTTGACCTATTTTGAGAAGCATCCATTTCATTTAGATTAACATTACTATTAGCAAATGATATCCTCTCTTCTTTTGTAAGATGAGCATTTGCTGCAGAATCACGGATAATCTCTCCCGCAGAAACTACATGATCCATATCAGTTCCTCGTTCAATAGATCCTTCTGGTCGTCCTTTATCGTATGGAGCACGGGCGCCTTTTATCAAAGTATATTCATCTTTTCCTGTTCTTGTTTGATGGGTAATTATATTACCATTATCATCGTGTTGGAAATTTGAATGCCAATCATCGTATCTTTTTTTATATTCTATTTTTTGATTATGTGTAGCAATCTTCCCTTGCTCAAAATTCTCAATAGTTTGAATATGAGCATCATCACTTAGATCTAACTTTAAGTCTCTATTCTCCTTAATAAATTCTTCTCCAGCAACAACTCCTACTTGGTTAATAAATTGTTCCCACACTACATCCTTTATAACTTCACCTAAAGAATCTGGATTGCCGATTTTTTCAAAATCTTTTTGCAATTCACCTAAATCAGACATTTGTAAATCTAATTGAGATTCTAACTGAGACTCTAACTCATCTAAATTCATAACATCGTTTTCCACCATATCCTGACGATAAAATATATAAAATCCTTGTTTGCTTTCAGTAAACCACTGCAAGTATAAAAAAACAAAAGTCACAAACAAAACTTTTCGATCACTTTTTTCTCATCAAAAGTTAAAAACAAATATCTTTTTAAACAATATTCTCTTGATAGACAACAAAAAAGGTAGCAATTCGCATTGCCACCTACTTTTTTAATTATTTCTTTCTATCTCTTACCTCATTCCCTGACTTGCGGTCAATATCTTCTCCATTCCGTTCTCGCACTTTGTACGAAGCCAGTTCATCTCTTCCGGAGTCAGCTGAGCGAATCTTTCCATTTCTGACACCACCCTCAATGTGTATTCCTCAAGGTAAAGAAGTTCATCCTTGTCAAGCAAAGAATAGTCTATCAAATCATAATCGTAAGGGCAAAGAGTCAAAACCTCGAAGCCAAGAAACGTGCCAAACTCGTTCTCCTTAATCTTCTTTACCCTGACCATGTTCTCTATTCTTATTCCATGATGTCCTTCTCTGTAAAGACCTGGTTCATCGGTAATTATCATATTCTCCTCCAATTTCACATCAGAGCTGAACGAAAGAGGGCCTTCGTGAACGCAAAGGAAATGTCCGACGCCATGTCCTGTTCCATGTCCATAACCCAAGCATTCCATTGCAAGAGGCTTGCGGGCTATAACGTCAACCATCTTTGACGTCATACGGTTCGGGAATCTGGCTATTGCCAAATCTATATGTCCCTTGAGCACAAGAGTATAGTCGTGCTTCTGCTGTGGAGTTACCGCGCCAAGAGAAACTGTTCTTGTTATGTCGGTTGTTCCGTCAAAATAGTTTCCTCCTGTATCTATAAGTACAATATTCTCTGACTTCAAGTCATAGTCCATACCTTTGACCGCATGATAATGGACAATCGCTCCGTGGTCAGCATATCCGGCTATTGTGTCGAAGCTCTCGCACTTGTAGTCCGGCATCTGGCTACGATATTCTATCATTTTGTCGGCAATATCTGTCTCGAAAATACCTTTACCCTTGTTCTCCTCTAACCATTTCAACATTCTTACAAGGGCGACACAATCCTTGAGCATAGCATTGCGAATACCGGAAACCTGAGTCTCGTTTTTTATCAATCGCATATTCGCAACTATATCCGGGCCGGCATAAGGGAAGTTGTTTCCCTTGTCCTCGACCTCAGCCGCCGAAGAATGTGGCTCGAAACTTATGACATCGCTTCTCTTGAACTTCAAATGGTTCTCGTAGCTGTCAACAACTACACCAAAAGATTCAAGATATTCCTCAACCTCCGGAGTCATTGCCTCTTTGCGGACATAAAGTATAACCTTTCTAGGGCAAACGAGCAGATACGAATAGAAGACCGGAGTGTCCGGCAAGTCCGAGCCTCTAAGGTTAAGCAACCATGCAACATCCTCTAGTTTAGAGATAAGCAAACCTTTCACGCTCCTTTCCTGCATCAGCATTCTTAGTCTGCTAATCTTACTCTTTGCCGATTCACCGGCATATTTCACATCATGAATAAAGATTTTGCTCGGAGAAAAGGCTGGGCGCTCCCCTAACCAAAACTGTTCATACACCTCTGACCTCAGCTGCCTTACAGAATAGCCTTTCTCCTCGCAAGTCAGCATTATTTCCTCGGCATCGGCATAGCTTGTAACATTTGCGAACAGACCTATTGGCATCATACAGCATAACTTCATTGCCCAGCTCGATATAATCTGGTTTCTTGTGCCGTCCTTGTCTATCGGCGCAGTGTGTATGTCAGTTGCTATTGTCTGCTGTTCAGCCTGAATATAATAACGGGAATCGACAAGAAGAACCGCACGCTTCTCACCCACAATCAGCACACCCTCCGAACCGGTAAAACCCGAAAGGTACTCTCTGAGTTTATAGCACTCAGCAGGATATTCGCTAAGGTGGGCGTCGCTGCTTGGAATAATCACACAGCCGAGACACCTGTCTTTCATTAGGCTTCTCACCTGCTCCAGTTTCTTCTCTATTCTCATAAACTCTGGTGTTATTTGGTATTTCTACTTCTATTCCTTGAACGGTTCGAGATGCAGACCTATGTGCGTGCAGCATCCGAATCTTTCTCTCAATCTATTCTCTATGTTCGTAGCCTTGTCATGGGCTTCACGCAAAGTCATATCTCCGTCAAGTCTTACATGCATCTCTATGGCGCAGTTCGGACCTATTTTTCTGGTACGAAGATTATGTATCTCGCCTATACCATCCTCCCTCAAAACAAGCTCTACTATTTCTTTCTCAATCTCGTCAGGCAGAGATGCCTCTGTTAATTCTTCCATACAAGGGCGAAGCAGTTTGAACGCCACACGAATGATGAACAGGCTTACTATCAAAGCGGCTATCGAGTCAAGCACATACCAGTTTGGACCTAGCATGATGGCTCCTCCAATTCCGACAACAGCACCTATACTTGAAAGGGCGTCGCTTCTATGATGCCAGGCATTAGCCATGACAGCCTGGCTGTTGACATCTCTCGCCACTTTTGCTGTGATGTGATACACAATCTCCTTCAACAAGATTGAAGCTATTGCAGAGAACAGGGCAATATAGCCTGGCTCGGCCAATTCCTCTCCGTTTATTGAGTCCCATATCTTGACGCAGGCGCTCCAACCCAGATTTATTCCTACAAAGCAGAGAGCGACACCCACGACAGCGGTAGCCAAAGTCTCGTACTTGCCATGCCCGTAGTCATGGTCATGATCTTGTGGCTGGCTTGAAATTCTGGAAAAGCAGAGAACGATAAAGTCTGTAATCAAATCGGACAGAGAGTGAATGGCGTCAGCAACCATGGCAGCACTTTGCCCAACAATTCCCGCCACAAACTTCAGCACGACAAGTACCAAGTTCACAACACTACCGAATATGGTAACCTTATATATCTTTTTCTCTCTTTGTTCCATTTCTCAACAAATAAGTACAAGTATCATGCAAATATAGTAAATAAAATATCAAAATAACATTTTCAGCAGACTTTTGAATGTACGAGTACAAAAAAAAAGGACGACCGAAGCCGCCCTTTTAGTTAATAATTAATGATTAATAGTTAATAGTTGCAAGTCGATTAGTAGTATTCAATTTCGCAAGTTGAAGGGAATACATTACCAACCTTACCCCTCAAACTTTCTGGCACACGTGCTGTCTTTAGGTTGTAGCACCCATAGAATGCACCATCTCCGATTTCAGTTACCGACTTAGGAATTTCGATGCTTGTCAGGTTGCAATAATAGAATGCACCATCTCCGATTACAGTTACCGAGTTAGTGATATTGATGCTTGTCAGGTTGCAAGCAAAGAATGCATACTCTCCGATTTCAGTTACCGAGTTAGGGATATTGATGCTTGTCAGGTTGCAATTACTGAATGCTTCATTCCCGATTTCAGTTACCGAGTTAGGGATTACTGTGTTTTGACAACCATATATAAGTGTATTGCTTGCTGTTTCAATAAGTGCGTTGCAGTTCTCACGTGAATCATAAACTTTATTGTCTTTATCAACAACGATGCTTGTTAGGTGTGTACAACTACCGAATGCCCTCTTTCCGATTTCCGTTACCGAGCTAGGGATTACGATGCTTGTTAGGCTTTCGCACCAAGCGAATGCACCACTTCCTATTTCCGTTACAGAGTTAGGGATATTGATGCTTGTCAGGTCGTGGCAATAACCGAATGCACCACTTCCTATTTCCGTTACCGAGTTAGGGATATTGATGCTTGTCAGGTTGTAGCACTCATAGAATGCATACTCTCCGATTTCAGTTACCGAGTTAGGGATTACTGTGTTTTGACAACCATATATAAGTGTATTGCTTGCTGTTTCAATAAGTGCGTTGCAGTTCTCACGTGAATCATAAACTTTATTGTCTTTATCTACAACGATGCTTGTCAGGTTGCACTCATAGAATGCACCACTTCCTATTTCCGTTACAGAGTTGGGGATTACGATGCTTGTCAGTTTGTGGCACTCATCGAATGCATGCTCTCCGATTTCAGTTACCGAGTTAGGGATTTCGATGCTTGTTAGGCTTGTACAACCTTTGAATGCATACTCTCCGATGCTTTTTATTGTGTTTGGCAAAACAACCTTTTTTATCTTCGTTAAATCTGGATTATAAGAATAATCAAAACTTCCGCTACCTATACTTGTTACAGTATAAACTTTGCCACTGATACGCACGTATGCAGGTACATTAACAACAGTTGCAGCGACAAAATCTAGACTAATAACCTCGGCTTCTTTGTCATTCAAGATAAAAAACGTGAAATCAGATGTTGCTGCATCGACAACTTCTTCGTCAGTTTGTGTTGAATCACCTTTCTCAATTCTGATGTTCTTGACATTCTTTGCTGAGTATCTCACCTCTGTGCCGTCAATTAACTCAACAATTACGTTGTACTGTGCAAATGTGGCACACGAAAGCAGAGCCACACACAACGAAAGTAAAAACTTTCTCATAGTCCTTATTCCTTTATAAATTTCACACTTTTGTTATCTACTTTGATTACATACTGACCCTTTGCTAGGTTCGATACATTCACGCTCTCGCCCGTGCCATTCATCACGACTTTACCAATTGTTGAAACGATTTCAAACTTTGTCTCGGCATCTGCTCCAACTAGGTAAAGGATGCTCTTTACAGGGTTAGGGTAAACCTTTATTTCGTAGTTTGACTTGCTGTCGAACAACTTGTTGTCATCGCCTGAAAACTCGATTTTCGAGTAACCGCCTTTAACATCTCCACTTCGTGTGTGAACTGCCAAAGCTGAACCATTCTCGACCTTGATATTCGTTACCTCGTCAAGGTTGAACACTTTCGTGTCTCCGTCTGCCTTTATTCCCGTAATCGTGCTTGCAAAGGCATAGAATGGCAGGAGAGACAAAAGACATAAAAGACTTTTCCTCATAGTCCTAAATTAAATTCCTTCAACCCAATTCCCAAAGGTCAAATTATAAAACACAAACAAGCGCAGGAATCGTACCCATGCATGTGTTTTTTACAGGCTCGGCAAAGCCCTACTTCATACACACAATGACAGATTCCTGCGCTTGAATATAATTAACTAAACCAACCATGCACCTAAATATATAGGTACACGGAGGTATAGATATATTCTATGCCCAGACATCTACTCATTACTATGCTTTATGAAGTAATTCAAATTTTGCCGATTTGTAAAAAAACATAAGCAAAGCGAGTAAACGCTTGTATAAAATATTTACGGCATCAAAAGACACCGATGCAAAAGTACAACATTTTCCCAACCCACCCAACAAAAACATATTTTTTCGTTAAAACTCGAATAAACAGAACTCTTTTCGACCAATTTCGATAACGAATTTTTGATAGCAGAACTCTTTTCGATGAATTTCGATAACGAATTTTTAATAGCAGAACTCTTTTC
>JAKSHZ010000036.1 GCA_024399115.1 Bacilli bacterium | reverse complement strand
GCAATGGTGTATTCTCCACGCAACAGAGCCAAATTCATAAGCAAACGAGCCATTCGTCCGTTGCCATCCACAAAGGGGTGGATAAACACGAATTTCTTGTGTGCGAGGGCCGCAAATTCTACAGGGTTCATCTTGGCTTCGTTCTTGTTGAACCAAGCCACAAACTTTTTCATTTCGGCAGCAACCTTCTGGTGAGGCGTTACCGCATAGTGGCTTCCGCTGATGAATACCGGAACAGTACGATACTTGCCGGCGTTGTCCATATCAATCTGCTGGTAGAATAGCTGATGCAGTTTCAGAATGTCGGATTCTTCAAGAGTCTTGCTCTTTGCAAGTTCATGAATATGGTCATAAGCCTTGGCATGGCCGACAGCTTCATAAACATCACGAAGGGGCTTTCCGTTGATCGTGAGGCCATCTTCAATAACGACCTTTGTTTCGGTTTCGGTAAGACTGTTGCCTTCAAGTGCGTTACTTGTATATGTAAGCCCAACACGATAAAACTCCCGCAAAGATTTTAACGTTTCCTTCGGGAGCGGACGCATGGCCAGGAGTTCCTGGTTATTCGCTGCAGCTTTTTTAAGATTCTGAGATAACATTTATACCGACATTATTACGACATTTATTCCGACATAATATAGGATTTTACACCGCCAATCGCAACAAATTTACACCGCCATTAAAAGAAATAGAGCGCTTCAAGATTTCGGTATAGTGGCTCCAGCTCAATTTTCCAGACACTGTCTGGAATTTTGGGAATCGTACATAAAATTCAGCGCTGCCCACGCCGGGAAGATGATCGATAGCATAATTAATGGGATTTCAAGTGCGCCTAAACCAGCGAAGACTATTACAGATTCTTGATCTCTTCTTCGGAAAGACCGGAACACCTTACAACTTTATCTATCGGATCTCCCTCGGCAAGCATAGCCTTCGCCATTTCACAGGCCTTGGCTTTTGCACCCTCAGCGCGACCTTCGTCACGTTCATCTTCAAGCATATCCTTGAATGTCATGTAGTCGCTCCTTGTCTTAGGGTCCTTGTGGTAGAAATCCACCTGATTCTGAATTTTGCGAGTTGCATCGGATGTTGCAACGTCTGTGGCAAAGTACTTCAGGTAATCGCGAACGGATTCGTCGGTCACCGACTCGTACTCGCTAAAGTTACAAAATTTGCTAAGGCGAATGAAGTGGACAAATTTATTTGTCCATTTCTGAGCCGCACAAATTAGGAACGAAGTTCCCAAGAATTTTGTAGGTGAGGTCCCCTAATACAAGAGAATGATCATTCTTCTCACGATTTTCGAACTCGTAAATAGGACACCCCCTGCCGAAAACATCCGCCGGACAAAGGAAAATGATGTACTGTTCTTTGAGTTCCTTGTACCGATGAGACGTTCCAAGGGTTTCCGTGTCGCAGACCCCCTGGTAGTAGCGAGCACGCTTGGGCAATTCGCCAGTATCCACCATTTGCATTTCCAGGTCGAATACACGACCCATGCCGTCGGCATTATCTTCCTTTGCCATGATATCGAAGCGGATGTACTTTTTGCTAGGGTCGCTTTGGAGATGCGCCTCACCCACAACCGAAATGCGTTCAATATCAACTTTTAACAAAGCCTTCAGAAATGGCTTTGCGATTTCCTCGTTACTGAAAACCTTGACGAACATGAAATTGTCCCTGATGGTCAGTTCGTCAATGGACTTATATTTCTTATTCACGATGATTTGAAGGGAAAAGCCTGCAGCGCTACTAGGTGGTTATATCCCCTCGGTCTTTCGCTTTCTGCAAGAATGGATCACCTCCCCGTTCTGCGACACCAGATTCTTCACCTGGCTAGCCATCGGTTCCCACACCAAGGCCAGCAACGCTGCCGGAAGGATTTTCTTTTTAGACAAAGATAAACATTATTTTTGACACTTTAGTGACAAAATTGGAAATTCATTTGGCGCGGGAGTAGATGCTTGCCGCGAATGCACGTACGGACTTTTGCAAGTCTATGTCGACTGTCGCAGGGAGTGATGAATTACGGAATGAAATATGTGCAATTATTAATGGAATTTCAAGCGTTTGAATTTTCGAAATTTAATATCCTCGACGACATTCGGAACAGGGAATAAAAGAACTATTCCTTGCACCCGGCCTTGGCCTTCTTGTATAGGCCTTGGAGCTTGACCTCGAGCTTATCCTGATTTTTCCGAAGATCGTATCCGAAATGCTCTCTATCGTAAATCACGCCAAGTTCATCCTTGGTGACACATTCGGAACTTTCCATAAAGCACTCGTAGGATTCGCCATTTTTCTTCTGGTGCTTGTAATAGAAAAGAGTTCCGTTCTTTTTAGGAACAAATACCTGGTACTCGTTTCCGGACCTGAAGTACACGGAGTCGCCATAGGTTTCGTACTCAACATTACCACTACCGAGCATAACTGCCATTCCACTACCAGGCTTAATTCCAGCACGATCTAGACTCATGACAGTTGTCTTTTTACAGCCGGCAAAGGCAAAGACTGCCGACAGAACCATTAGAAACAGAACCTTTTTCATGGTATTCTCCTTGCTTGTAGAGAAAAGTACCATTTATTTTTGACACTTTAGTGACAAAATGGATATTGCATTCAAACGCAAATCACGATTCTGTCCCCATGACTGACAGGTTATATAATTTTTCGAAGTTCTTCGAAAACATATTCCTTGTATCTATCCATAGCATCCTTACCTAAAAAATGGAGATAATTAGGATGATACATACGGTAAATCTTGGTTTCCGCCAATTCAGGAATCACCTTTTTCATTTGAATTTTTGCGAATGCGTTAGAACCAAAAGAGACGTTTTCACGAACCTTGGAATATGACAAGCAACCATCAGAATAATCTTCAGAGAAAATGTATTCTTCCAGAGCCCAATCTAAAGTCGGACCGGTAAGAAAAAGTATAATTCTTGGCTTCAGCAATTTAAGCAAGTGATAAAGCAACCTATCTTGTTGTTTAAAAACTCCGGCTGCAATATTCTTATTTGTTGTGGGTATTCCCTCATCACCCAATTCATCAATCGCTTCCATCAGAAAAACATTTAGCCAAACATGACCTAAATTTCCGTCAGCATCAACAACATCCCTTTTGAAGACCTCTCTATATAGTTCGTTCAAAAATGTCCAAAAGATATTAGTATTGTTGTTCAAAACGGAATACTTGGCAAAATCGTCATAAGCCTCAAGGGCAACATCTACCATTCGTTTTGGATCATGGACAAGACTGTTGTAGTTGCCGAGTTTACAATACCATCCTTTGGTTTCTTGTCCGATAATCATAATTCGATCTTTTAGATAGGCATCGTTAATTCTCGGCAAGAGAGGGAAACAAAGAGTCAAGTCACTTTCATTTTTGAAAGTTTCTGTATAAAGTTCATTCACTTTACTCTGTAAAGATTCACAAGATTCCATATACAATTCCAAATACATGCATTAAGTTGCCATTTCAGCATCTTGGACATTATCTTGGACCCACTTCTCATAGCGATCCTTGTATTTTCTCAATTCCTGGATCTTTCCTTGCAATTCATACAAGTGTTCTTGCTGTTCCTTGATTTTATTCAACAAGTCAACATATTCCTCCGGTGCAAAATTCTTGAAATAATTTTCATCACTCATCAATCCTTCGTAACTAGCAAAGACATCATTAATGACGTTCTTCATTTTAGACTTAATATTTCCTAATTCCATCTGGTTACTATAATCACGCCACCAGCTATAAACTTCAATAAGAGCAGCAATTACTGCAGGAGCATTTTCTAAAGCCTTTGACAATCGTTCTGCCCAGACATTCAGATTTTTCGCCATATTTACTGCACCATGAGGTTTAAACTTGTAGTTTTTAAACCACGTATTTCTTGCATTCAGAATCATCTTGTTGTTAAGCTTTACGGAACCTAATTTCTTGGCGCCTTTCGCACAACCTTGTTCCAAGCTTCCCTTAATGGCATCATCCACAATCTTTACAGACTCAGTGAATTTTCCTTCAAAATCCACCTTTTTATCCATCAGTGAAAAAGCGGACTGATTGTTAGTACCACATTCTTCAAAAATTTGATTAATATTCTGTCCCAATATCCAGAAAGTAACTTCAGTTTTTTTGGTTTGTTCATTAGTCTGAATGCCAATCTCCTTTTCAATATAAGAGCCTACAGTCTTCAAGTTCAATCCGTCAATTTCGGAAATAATCCTGTCATGAAGTTCTTTCAGACGATGCCTTGCATCATTCCGGTAACCACTCATCGTTTTATTCAGATGTTTCGAATCATCTTGCAAAGACTTAAGAATCTTTTCGGATTTGACAATAGCCGTTTCCACCGGAGTACATTCCGAATCAATTTCTTCGCATACACAGTTCAACATGTCATTGATCGCATTCTCCGAAGTCATTTTTTTTACTTCGAAAGGATCCGTATCATCAATCACCTCGTTTACAGCCTTTCTAAAAGAATCAATGCGGGAACGCTTTCTATAGTCTTGCCACTTTTCTAGCCAATACTCGATTCCCTTGCCCTTAGGATCTGCAGATATGCACACAATCTTAAGCTTGCGTTCTTCATCGGGGGTCAAGTTAATACTTGTACGCAACCTACCAATCAGGTTTTTCTTCTTGATTTCCGAACCACGAGCGTATTCCTCGTCATCCATCATATCAATATCGGTCTCATCCATCTTGTTTATGACAAAAATGGTAGAATCCAACTTATTCAAATCACGAAGAACCTTTCTTGCGATTTCCACATGGCTCTCCTTAAGAGGAACCACGGCATCACACAAATAAACCACGATATGAGCTTCAGATATGTAGTTCTTTGTAATATCCGAAAAACGGACTGTCTGACCATTCACCTCTTTTTCTTTAGAGCCAAACAAACCCGGAGTATCAACAATTTCAAAACCCTGCTTAAGGCCGAGGGGTCGATACACCCTAATTTCATCGGATGATTCCTCAGGGTCAATCTTCATGGAACTTTCGAGACGACCAAGTAAGCCTGCAATAGCAGAGGTTTTACCATCGGAAAAACCACCTAACAGGACAACCTTAACGATTCCATCATCAACGACATCCCGGATTCGTTCTAGTTTTTCAAGAACCGTTTGAAAATCAAAGCCAAGTTTTCGCCCTTCTTTCACAATTTCACAAAGTGAGCCAAGTTTATTTAAAACCTTTTGTTTAAAGCTGAATTCTTCCATATTACTGGTCTCCCTAGAAAATTTTTGTCTGTTTAAATTTTGAATTTATATTGTCGATTTTCCTTAAGATTGTTTCAACTGATTCTATTTCGTTTGCAATTTGATCACAATCCTTTTTTTTGCATTCAACAACAATATTCTGAGCTTGACTTACCAATCGATTGAGTCTCGGCTTCAGCCTTTCTCTTCCAACAAATAAGTCATTTTTCGCAAGACTCTTGGCATCACTTAAGCCGCCATCACCAAAAATACATTTTCTCCCAACATGGCTTGCACCACCAACAACTCCACCTATAACGGCACCCACAGGGCCTCCAACACCTGCACCGGTCAAGGCTCCGCCACCCAAAGCACCAACAAAGCAACCAACATCACTAGCTTCTATGCCCAATTTTTTAAGAGCATCCGAGAAGTCGATTTTAATACCACCGGTTTCTTTTATTTGCGGTAATGTGAGCGTCGAAAAATTAAAGCCAGCAAATTCGCTACTTTTTTGAGAAACAAACTCATTCCAGTTTTCAGCCGCATTCTTAAAAATATCGTTCATCCCAGACATGATTTTATGGGACAATTCAGATATTCGGACCTTTAAATCACTTTTCTTATTTTCGCTTTTTTCAAGAATTTGATTTACATCTTTTGCTGCAGAGTCAAACTCAGAATTAATCAGAGCGTTGACTCTAGACTTAATAACGTTCTGATTTATTTCATCCGTTATTGCATTCAAATTTGATTTCAATAATTCCAACTGTGATTTATATTCGATGGGATTCCATTCGTCAACAAGCCCCTTCAATTCTGATACAGTATCTCTTTTGAAGGATAGAATCTTTAGCATATCAGAGGATGCGATTTCAGCAAAGAAATTATCAGCTTTCAGCTTTACCTGATTGATTAGAGTCTGAAACTGGCTAAATTTCAAGATTTCTTCGGTAGAACCAAAATAATTCAACAATTTCTCTTGGGACTTAATCAAGTCAGGACGTTCTGGTGAAAAAGATGCCTTTGCACACATGGCCAACAAAGCCTGCAACGTGATGTTCCCTTTATACACATCACCGAGGATCCTCGTAAAGCTTTCTTTAATAGAGCTTTCGATTCTAGAGACGTTATTAGTCAATAAAGTTTCACGTTCTTCTTCTTCGTCATAATTGCGAATAGAACCGCGAACGTTGTAAATGGAATAAACCTGAACCCATCCCCCTAAATAATCCTTGATCTTTTCTAGGATGGGTTCTTCCAAAGGTTTGTTATGCCCCTGGACATAAAATACACAATGGGACTTGCTCAAAGCCTTTTTAATGCCATCCGTAAATTCAGATTCGTTCCCCTCTATCCCGGGAACATCAATCAGAACAAAAGGACGACCTTCAATAGACAATTCATACTCATGGTATTCCTTGGTAAAATCTGATTGTCCATCACCAACGATGCGACCATCGGAATCATGCTGACGATTGGCATCAAAAAGAATACGGAAAGTTTCGATGATAGTACTCTTGCCTGCATTGGTTTCGCCAAACAAGGCAATCACCAACTTATCCCAATGCATTTCATCCAAGGACTGCGTCATCGCACGTTCCACGGCGGGTACTGCTTTTTGATCGAGGAATTTTACTAGATCATCCTTAAAACCAATCGTTTGCTGATTCACAAGAGCCACAGAACGCACCTCTTTGGACGCATCTTTAATCAATTCGATTAGATTTTGATACTCAGATTCAACTATTTGACGATTGTCCATAATATTTCCAGCTATCCAGTAATTCCTTTAAACAAAGGCAAACGGCTGGTCGTCTGTAGAAGCATTAGAAGTATCAGAAATATACTTCTTGCGCAAAGCTATAACATAAACTACGGCAGGAATCGTAACTCTATAGGCGGGACCAGCAATATCAATTGCGGTCCAAAGTCCAGTTATAACCCAACCAATAGGTCCGGTCAAAACAGACATTACACGAGTCAAGGCGGCATTACCGGCAAGAGCCAAGCCTCGACCAACAAGAGCCTTCGCTACAGCATTAACAACGATTAATGTAATTTGGTAAGACATGAAACCACCCGCGGTGAAGGCTGCTAGAAAAGCGCTTGTCAGAACTTCTGCCGTGATTCCGTTCGTATTCTTTAAACCAGCCTCTTCGGCACATTTATTTAATTCGTCCTGACTCATTTCGTCGATGGCCGCCTTGAGTATTTTCATTATTAAGGCGTTTTCAATAGTTTCAACATCGGAGCTTGAATTGTATTTAACTTTCATCTTATCACAGACATCAGTCAAGACTTCCCGGTATGGGACACCCTTCCCTCCACGGAAAATAGTCATAATAGAATTCGCACCAAAGCACTGAATTTCAGCGGCAATATAACGCCAATACTCATGATGGTCCGGATAATAGCGCTTATATAAATGGTTACTGGTCAGCTCTTCGGTATGACGCAGTTCTCCGTCCTTGTCATGCGTCAAACAATAAACGAGGTCATTCAAGTCTTCTGACTTCATTTTACCCAAAAATTCAACATCACGATCTTCACGATAGGCCATATTGACACCCTTTACTATCTTTTATGTATCGGAAAATATACTGTATTTATAATATAATACCTTTTTTGTCAATTAAACGGCACGGATTTCCTCTATGAACTTGAAAAACAAAGGGAAATCGAAAGCGAAATGAAAAAGGCCAGGTCGAACCTAGCCTAGAATCTGATGTTAGAACAAACTATTTTTGCGAAAAACCCTTGACACTACCTTTGCCGATTTCTTACTCATGGAGACTCCTTTACGATTGCGTTGCCGTTCCGCGGCGATCCAAGAGTACAATGTAGCTTTTGGCAGGTTCATTTCTTCGGCGATGCTCTTTACAGACGGGCATCCCGGCTTCTTTATGCGTTCAAGAAAAGAATCTCTGAGGGTTGTGTCGGTATTTTTTCTGGACATAAAAGTCCCCTTTCCGCCCCGTTTTTAGGAAATGAAAGCGGACATTTTGACCTGAGGAAGGGGGTCAAGTCAACAAAAATCTGCAATATATTGCAGAATTTTATAAAAAATGACCCAAAAACATCCGTTTTTGAGCCTTTTCCAACCTTTTAACCTATTTGATTATTCAAACAACCTTGACCGCTTCAATTCTATTTGGGAATCTTCAAGTTTCTTGTAGAGGTTTTGGCATAGAATATAGAGTGCGGCCAGAGCGTTTACGACGTTCTTCACCTTGGCTGCCGATTTTTCACTTATTCAGAAAAAGTTGGTTCAAAGGTTAGTTTATAAATCACACCAGAAGTATACGATAAAGTAGAAGAAGATACTGAGCGGAAAAAATGTTACAACAAAATTTGTTTAACGTCTCTCACCATATAGTCCATTTCTTGATAGCCTGAATATGTGAGAGAGGAACTTTTCAAAACAGATCCTTCAAATCCAACGCCCACAGAACGGCAAATAAAATTCCCTATAACATACAAAAGATTGTATAGGGTATGTCCACGCATTCTAAGATACGCATTGTCAGAAGTCAAACCCAAGCATTTATAGTATGCAGTTTCTTTTGGCAAATCAAAATTATAACACGAATCCAAAGATGGTTTTAATGAAGCGTATCTCTCACCAATCTTGCAAATAATACCAGCTCCATTGCCTTGGTAATCGTCTTTAACAAATGTGTTTTTGAACAACTCATTAAATTTCCCCTTCGTAAACGCACCATTACCATCACGCTTCATTGATAAATAATGAAGAAGAATAGGAAACACTAGAACCGAGAGTTTTTTAAGAAAATCTTCAAAGTCAAATGCTATGGACAACGTTTTGCCAGAAGAGGAAACAGCCGCCAAAAATCTTGTCTGCAATTCTTGAGCATAACAAAAATGGTTTTCAAAAGAATATGTGTATGTTTGAGCAAAGAAATCCGTAGCAGACACCGGAGAATCTAGTCCAAGCAGTCTATAATCCGAATCCATGCAGACAAAGAAATTTTTATTAAGGAATCCTTTAAACTTCACGCACTGAGTACAACCAGATGATTCATGACCCCCTGCATTTTTCGAATGCGGAATGAAATGATATGGACCAGCCTTCACACTTTCTAATATTGGTTTCCAAAAGAATTCGTCATTTTCATCTTCCAAGTGTACGGCGGCAACACAGCGTAACAACTTTGCCTGGTTTGCGCAATCAACGGCCAACTTCTGATACCAATCAGTCACGTTCTTCATCCCTTGCTATGTCTTCCATAAATACAATTTTATCGCCCCAACCATTCCCGAACATTGACGGAGAATGCGTTGCGACAATAAGTTGACAATTCGGATTCAATTTAATAATAGTATCAATCAATTTTTGTTGCCAACTAATATGAAGGGAAACTTCAGGTTCATCCATCAATAAAATGCTTTTTTGCTTTTCTTGTAGAAACACCTGTAAAAGTATTAGCAACAACTGTTTTTCTCCAGAAGACAGTTGTTCTACACCTATTTCATCAAGGCGATCATTGGTAAAAAAAAGCCTCGCTGGATTAAAATCATACATTGCTCTTTTACCAGTTTCCTCGAAAAATGAATTCACAATCTCAAGAAAAACCGATACATTCTTTTTCACAATTTCAGTTTGTTTAAAATCGACAAGGGATCTCAACAAATAGTTGAAAAAAGAAGCTTCTTCAGGGTTTTGGTTAATCACTTTTTTCAATTGTTGGGACAAAACGCTTTCATTTTTCTTTTTATCAACAAGCGAATTATCTATTGTCCTGACAAAAGTAATTGGAGCCAATAAGTTCTTTGAAGGATTTACATCAACTTCAACTTGATTGTTTTTTTTCTTAGGAATATTAACCAAATCATTGATAATATTTAAGAAAGATGTTTTTCCAGACCCATTGATTCCAACCAAAATATTGACCTGCTTTAATTTGCTCCAATCAATCCTCTTACGGCCCCAAAGATGATCGATAAAAATAGACTCTAACCAACTTTTTTCTTTAAGTTCGTCATCTTTAATATTCCAATACTTTTTAAAATACTGTTCAGAGTATTCCTTGTATGCAAGTTTCCCGTTATTCGCTAATTCAAAAACCTTTTGCAGAGTTTCTATCGCACTTTCAGGCCAATTTAATGTTCTACAATAAGATTTAACATCTTCATCGAGGGTCTCCCCCCAAGAACACAGAGCCTTGGCAGCTTCCTTTACACGATTTGCATCTAAGGGATGAGAAAATCCTGTGTAGGGATAAGAAGTTTCGCTCAACCAATCAATGGCTTTTTTCATTATTTTTGAAATATTATTCATCATACAACATTAATCTAATAAAAAAACATTACAACAAATACAACGATTTGAGCACAAAGACGCCCTCCAACCACATTTTTCGGTTTAAGTTGCCAAAGTGACCTTTTTTACAGCGTTTCACGAACCAGTTATGCAATAAATATAATTCACTCAAATAACTTTGACTTTTCAAGTTCAACTCGAGAGTCTTCGAGCTTTGCGAAAAGGTTCATGCAAAGAATATAGAGCGCGGCCAGACCGTTTACGACGTTCTTGCCATTGAAAGCAGTTAGTCGGAATTTCCGACATACTGTTTTCGCATCTACGGCAGTATGTGCAAATTTTGCACATACAGAATTTCCCCCTCAAGTTCCTTAGTTTCAAGGATGTTCGTTTGGCCCCGTTTGAAACAGCCATTATCGAACGCTACAAGCGCAGGGAATC
>JAKSHZ010000035.1 GCA_024399115.1 Bacilli bacterium | reverse complement strand
GTTCGTTTTTTTATAATAAAGTTTTTTTTGTCATCGTAAATAAATGGTTGTATAATTTTTTGTAGGAGTTTGTTTATGATTGATTTTTTTTCTTTGCGATATAATCGTTTTATTTCAAATGAGTTTGTTTGGAAGACTTCTTTTTTAAATTCGGTTCTTTGTGGCTGCATGGCTTATTTCTTTTGGGAAGAAGGTTTTAATATTGAATCATTATTGTATGGAGTTTTCTTTCTGGTATACATTTTGATTGTTTTCTTTTTCGGGGAAAAAAGCATTCCTGTTTTATACGTGATTTTTTCTATGGGTGCTGTACAGGACATTACGTATATTAATACTACAATTTTTTTAATCCTTATGATGGTTTCCTGGCAGTTTCCAAAATGGAAATTTCCTCTGGCAATCATTTATTTACTGCAGATTGTTATAGTTTGTATGAGACATGAAAAAACTTCTGTTCATTTATTGTTTCATATAGCTTTGTGTTTAACTTTATATGCTGGATGCGAAGCTGTAAAAAAGACTCTGCAGAAGAGAGCTATTATGAGTATTTCTAAAAACTTCAAGAAATTAGATTTACGACCAGAAGAAGAAAATATTATTAAACAGAGAGCCGAAGGAAAAATGTATAAAGAAATTACATCATATTCCAAAAATACAATTACAGCATATATAACTTTGGCTATGGAACGAAATGGCTGTAAGACTAAAGAAGAACTTATTGCAATGTATGCAATTCAAAAAAGATTGGAAGGTTAATCAAACAATTCTGGTTGGATTGCATTGCAGCAATTGAATTGTTTTTTTAATTTGTTATTAATACAGAATTTCTTTAATTCATCAAAAGCGTGTTTTCTCGCATCAATAATCGTGTTAAATTGATTTTCTGCAGGATGTGGATAACGAGAAAATATCTGGTGAGAAATTATTGCTTTAATGGAATAGTCATAACCGGAGTCCAATTGGTAAAAATCCAGCTGGATAAATATTTGGCCATGTTCTTCTACTTCGGTTTTAATTGGTTCCTGTTTAATTGCACCTAATCTTGAAAACATTATTTTTCCTTTATTAAAAAAGTGGGATTAATTTCAATTCTAATTTCGCAATCTTTGATACACTGCCCTATTTCTTCGTTTTGGTTAATTTTTTGTCCATTAATTAAATCTGCAGAAGGTACTACATTTGTATAAACACTACTTATATTATTTTCGTGCAATATTCGGATTTCATTATCTTTAATACTGATTGTTCCTGGTGCAGTAGCGAAGACATGAAAAGGTTTTGAATGAGAAATTTGAACAGAATGTTCTAAAGCTTTTAATTCTTCTTTTGCAGGATTTGCTATTAATTGATCTAAGCTTGAAATGATTGCCTGATAAAATAATTTGTCATCATAATTTGTTTTGTTTGTTTTTGATTTCATTTTTTTTCACTCTCCTTTTTTTTATAATAATTCATCGTAATGGGTATGCGTATATGCAGTATTAAAAATCATTTTTAATGA
Organism: Bacilli bacterium; assembly: GCA_024399115.1. Classification (GTDB taxonomy): domain Bacteria; phylum Bacillota_I; class Bacilli_A; order RFN20; family CAG-826; genus RGIG9670. Next base: position 10,307 of record JAKSHZ010000035.1, on the reverse strand, counting down.
AAACCTTTCCTTAAGCATTGTTTTTTCAATGAAATGTACAAAAGGAAATGGTATATTCCATGTAACAAAGTCATTAATTCTTGTGTATTGTTTGATATCATTGCAGCTTGCTCTGAAGTGTTTTTGTGATTTTTTAAAATACAAAATTTTAGGACTTCCAAAAGTAATTACATCTGCTTTCTTTCCGGATCTAAAATAAAAGTCTTCTGCGGCTAATTGTGACATTGCTCCACCAAAACTCCATCCTGTTATTAATGGAGTATATTCTGGTAATTGTTTACAAGATTCTATGAATGAATTCATTATTTCATCATTACAACTTTTCCAAGCATTTACATATCCACCATGAACCAGAAAATCTCCTTTTTGATTTTTATAGAGTTTTGCAGGGAAATTAAAATTAGTTTTCCAGTCTTGATTAGAGTTTGATTCGCTAAAGATTAAAATAACTTTTCTTTCATCTGGTCGAATCTCTATTTGATACTGAACATCAATTCCTGCAGTTTTGTAATCAGATTTTTTGTATTGCTTGATGTATAAAAATAAGTTTTTGTTTGTCATTTTAAAACTCCTTTCTTTTGATTTTCTACAAACTTTTTATATTTTGCCTTTCCTTTTTTAGAAAAAACTATACAATCTGTGTATTTTACAGTGCAAATTTCGCAATTATTGCAGCATTCATACCCTTTTTCTTCTGGGGTCATTATCAATCTTATTTTCTTTTGCATAATCACCTCTCTTAGTCAAAAGGATTTTCTTCATCAGGATCATCAATATATTGATTTTCTGGTGGAATAAATAATTTTTTCTGTTCTGCAGGAGCATTTACAGGAGTTTTTTGAGGGGTCTGTATATCCTTTAATTTAGTATTGATTGCTACTCTTACTGCTTGTCCGTTAATTTTTACCATTTTGACATGAAATTCCTGGTAATCATTTTTCAGATAACGGGTAAATTTACTTTGAGTCCAAGCTTCACGATCTGTTGGTTTTCCAAATTCATCAACATCAATTTCGTTATATTGGCAATATCTTAAATACAAATCCTTAAGTGGAACAAAACAATTAACATCTTTTACGAAGTCAATATTGTCTGTTACGAATTTATCAAGATCTGTTTCCTGGTCCTGAACGTAGTCATCTTTATATGCCTGGCATTCTTTTGAAAGAGGAATTTTATCTTTATATTCATGTCGTAATCTGATGTAATATTCTGCAAATAATCGAACTACAGATGGATATTCAGGACGAATTCCGGCAAATAAATCATCTTCTGAAACGGTATTTTTATCTCCTTTTTTGTGCTGAATACGAAAGGGAACAATTACCATTCGTTCAATTGTTGCTTGGTCTTTACCATCAAATTTAGGTGAAAAGTTTGTGAGGATTACTATTTGTGCTGTTGGCATAAAGTCACGAGGTTGAGCATACATTCCACGAGCAGTAAGCATACCGCCACCAGTAAGCTGTTTCCACATGGCACCATCCAGCATATCATTACGTTTTGTTTCATCAGAAATAGCAACGCCAGAACCTTCTAGTCGGGCTAAATATGGATTTGGAGCACCATTATCTTCATAGCGTTTCTGCATAATTACTGAGCGTGGTAATGGACGGCTCATGTTTGTATAACATTCCTGAATTACTTTCATTGTTGTGGTTTTTCCAGTATTTGTAATTCCTGTAAAAATACCACCGACTTTAAATAAAGCTCTTCTAGATGGAATAAGGCTTAAGAAATACATGAGGGTTTCAAGAGTGTCTTTGTTTTCGAAGTTTGAAGCCATAAATTTTAAGAAATTTACAGGTTCTTTATTTTCTCTAACCTGGTCTACTGTATAAGGCAATTTTGCCATTCTATACTCTTCGGGTTTAGCATTTCTGTACCGAATTGTTTTACCTGAAAAATCCATTACACCGTCCTGTAGTGTAAGAGTTTCCTGAATTTGAGGTCCATCAAATGTAATTTGCTTTTTGAAGATTGAATCTTTTTCTTTTAAGGCGTTCATGACGGAAATACAGTATTTATATTCACCTATTTTTGTTAATGCTGTATTTAGAGCTTTAATTCTTGTTGTATCTTCTTTATCTGTTGATTTTAAATAATGTTTGATAACATCCTCAAGAATATTATGTGCAACATCTGCTACTGCAGAAGTAAATTCCCATGTCAAACCGTTGAAAAAATAAAATTCTTTTTCTGTCTGCAGATAAATAAAACGACCTGCTAAAACTGTTTCAAGCAAAACTGCAGCAGCATCATCTGAGCGTTTGAAGATAAATGACTTTAATTCAGTAAGATCATCAAGAGTTTTGTATTTTACAGGAAATAAAGGTTTTCTTTTTGAACCTGAAAAAAACTCTTCAACAACTTTTTTTGAAATAGTTGCTTCTTTTATTTTATTTTGAAAATAATATGATAATTCATGAGCTTTTGCCATTTCATACAGATAATAGGGATCTTCTGTATGTTTTTTATTTACCTGTTCTTTATTAGCACCCCACCCGAGAAGCATATTTTTAACTTGTTCCGGATGACTGGTAGCATTCATTGCTGCAGAAACAAATCTCTGGCGTTCAGATTCTTCTAATTCTGAAACAGGAAGTTTTCCCAGTAATGCATCCATATCTTTAAGAGTCATTTTACCCTGATGTTCAACAGGAGCCGATTCTACATCTTCTGAATTCCATTCTTTCGCTTCAGAAATTGCTTTTCGAACTAAATCCAATCTTCCGTGTAAAATTGCTTCATCAGGATCTTTGTAATCACTTAATAAAGCTATTTTTATACTTCCTTTATAGCCGGATTCTCTTAATCGTTTTGGTAATGATGATTTATTTTTATCAGCAGCTTCAAATGGAACAATACCAGAAGCTTTTCTTCCAGGTATGTCATTATCATAAAGAATAATTATTTCTTTTAACTTTTTATTTAAAAGATGCTTTTGAATTTTTGGTTTTGTGAGTCCGTTAGTTCCACCTGTAGAATATACATTTTCAATTCCGGCAGCATTACATACAATTGCATCAATTTCTCCTTCTACGAGAATAATAGATTCTGTATTTTCATTGATTGTTCCTGGCATTGGAAATGTAACACAACCTTTGGATCCTCTTTTTTCACTTATGCCTTCATTGTAAAAATATAATTTATACCCTGTACCTAATTTAAGAACAATTCCACTATGTCCCCAGCTGGAAATTCCTGTTTCTTTCTTCTCTTGCGGAATTCCTGCTGAACGCAGAATGTCCAAAGACACGCCGTCTGCTCTTGCTGTGGCCAAGCCTGGCCAGTAAAAAAAATGTGTAACGAGTTTTTCAATGATTTCTTGTGGATAAGAACTTATTTCTTTGTGAGAAGAAATATAAGCTCTCATATTCAAAAAAGTTTTTACCTGCTTATTTTTAGCTTCATGAGATTCAAAATACTTGTCTAAAACTGTAATTGCATTTTCATCAGGAGTAAAAGTTTCTCTCTCTTTTACCTTTTCAATTTTTTTTAAGGGTGTAAGACTGTAATCATTACCACCGTAAATTGATTCCAGATGTTTATACTGTTCCTGCTGCCCTTCTATTCCTTCAACAATTTGAACTGCATCATAAATATCACCATGAATTCCACATGAACCGGAATAACAGATGAAATGATCTTTAAATATTTCACAGCTTGGATTGTGATCATCATGAGCAGGATTAAAACAACGGTTTACACCGAGTTGAACATTACATCCACATTTGTTGAGATAGTCTAGAAGGTAAGGTTTGTATTTTGAAAAATCCATTGTATTAGTCCTTTACTGCTTTTTCTATAAGTTCATTAATATAAGTCAAACTGTCCTTGTTTTGGTTCAGGCATTTTTTCAACAGTTTTCTGTACAGGAATGCTGGGAGTGTTATTTGCAATTCCACTTTCTGCAGGTCTGCTTTCTGCTTGTTGATTTCTATTTGTTCCTTGTTCATTTACTATTATTCCTCCGAATTTCATTTTTATAATGTGAACCTGTAATGGTATTTCTCCATAATGTTCACGAATTATTGCAATTTCTTCTGGTGTGTAGATTGTTCCATCTTCACAGTAAACTTTTCCAGTTTTTTGATTCACAGCTATTTCCTGATTCAAGCTCTTTGAAAAAATATAAGTAAATCCTGGCTTATATACTTTTGGCATTATTACTTCCTCCTTTTTAATGGACACCAGATTGGAGTTCTTGCTTCATAGAAAAAATATTGAATATCTTTTCGTTTAACAGAAGCAATAAATTTACTTGCAAAAGATGGATGAATTTCTATTGCTTTATAATCACAAAATACATCAATGTGATTTCCCATTAATGCAGTTTGTGATTTATATTTACAGGTTCTACAGTTCATATTAATTCCAAAACTTTTGTTTTAATTTCTTCAGTAATCATGAATAATTTATAAGTTGTTACTTCGTTTACATTGCATTTTTGGCAATTAAGTTTTACTAAATATCTTCTTACAGTTGATTCTGATTTTCCTATCTGTTCCGCAAGCTCTTTAGTTGTATATATTTTTAAGTTTTCAGGATGAATCATTTGATTTGTGTTTTTGTCAAAATATGAAGTTACTGTATACATCAAATACTCCTGAATAATGCTATAATGTCATTTGTAAATCTATACAGTAGAGAGCTTGGTGAACCAGAACTATAAGTTTTAGTCATTCTTGAACGATAATCCAAAATTATTTCAATTGCTTTTTCAACAGTAATTGTTACAGGTTTTGGTTCTCTCAAAATTGAATCTGCAGCTTTATTTAGTTTTCTTTGATTTTGAATTTCTGTGGCTTTTTTTACAGTACCACCATGTTCTTTCAAATCATTTACTGCAGATGGAATTTCTTCTTGTGGAATCGACCGTAACTGACTTAAAGCTTTTGTTCCAAGTCCATCAGTATTTATTCCGGCAGCTTCTGCTGTGTCTCTGACTTTTGCACCAGCTAAAGAATCACTTACCCAACTTAAAGCTTTGCTTGTTTCCTGTGCAATTTCAGATTGAGACATACCTTCTTCAATCATTTGGCGAAGTGCTGATTCTACTTCTTCAGGTGATAAATCTTCACGCTGAATATTTTCAATCAACTGCATTCTACTTTTGGCACCTTGTTTAATAAAAACTGTTACATTATTGAAATCATTTCCTGTTGAGCATAAATATTCCAAAGCTCTTTTTCTTCTGTGTCCGCATATCAATTCAAATTGAACATTTCCATATTCATCTGGTTCAGATAAACGTTTCACCGTAAGAGGATTAAGTAATCCGTTTTTAAGAATGCTATTCGCAAGCTGTATTATCTTTTCCTGATTGTATTCTTTACGGACATTTCCAGTTTCTTTAATTTGTGACAAAGGAATGTTGATATAATTATTATTACTTGGTGTTAATTTAGGCATAAATTATTCCTCCTTCTTATCTAATCTTTTAATCTTTCAAGATATTCAATTGTTATAGCAGCACTTCCTGGAGTAAAAACTTCAACTCCCGTATTAAATAAACATGAACAATCTCCGCAGACACATTCATTGAATATTCCTTTACTATCTAGCCAGTCATTCAGTTTTGATTCACATGCAATGTAATTCATTGCATAAACTTCCCTCTGTTTGATAAGTTTTTTAATTTGTACTGGTATTTTCATTTTCACCGCTCCTTATGCCGTCATCTCGCTCAATATCTGGCTGAACATTGCTTTTGCAAAATTAGGAGGAACTGCATTTCCAATCTGCTTTACTACCTCAACTTTAGTTCCAGTAAACTTGTAATCCTTCGGGAAACCTGTTGCTGCTGCAAGCTCATTCGGCTGAAGCATCCGAAAGCCAAGCTCTATGCCGTATTCATCAGTCCCGATAAGTCCATAGCGGTCTTTTGTAGTTAATGTCGGGATAGGTTCGCTAAGCGGCACTGCATGGCCGTTGCCGTAATACTGAATAAGAAGTGGCTGGACCAGACAGTGTTCCTGTTTCGTACAGATTGTAGACAGTGGTTCTGAAAGCTTTCTATTTCTCTGCTTAGCAGAACTCTGACCTATTCCACAAATAAAAGGCTCAACCAAACCGTATCTGTTTGAACAGTCCAGTGTTGGAATTGGTTCGGATAGAGGGTGAACACGATTATTACCCTTGTTATATCTGCAAAGGAACGGAGTTATCAGCATGTGATGCGCACCAGAACAAGAGATTGTTGAAAGAGGCTTTTCAAGGCTTTCTGCATTAGACTGGCCGTACAAACGAGCAATAAAAGGAACAGCTGCCTCTCCCCAGAACTCACGGATTCCGTATTCGATACGGCGTAAAGTCGCAGGAGCAAGAGGCTTTTTTCTTTCACTTATCAGCTTACTCGGAATTGACCAGTCTATGATTTCAGCGGCTGAATGCCAGTCAGGCAGTATAAGGCCTCCGCCTTTTACATTCGTTGGCTGTGGCCAGATAACTTTCTTTCCACAATCCTTTCTTACACACTGAATAAAAAGTCTTCTTCTTGATGTTGGCGCTCCATAATCAGCTGCACATAACACCTGCCAGTCCACGATGTAATTGAGAGAACGCAATCCTGCAATAAATACATTGAAGGTTTTACCCTTACATTCTTTAATAACACGTCCTTCCGGATCCAGCGGCCCCCAGGTCTGAAATTCAGGAACGTTTTCAATGATAATTCTTTTTGGTCTCAATTCTTCTGCAAAACGCAATACTTCCCATGCAGGACTGCGCATATCTTCAGAACGAGGTTTACCGCCACGAGCTGTTGAAAAATGTTGGCATCCAGGACTAGCCCACATCAGGTCACAGGCTTTAGAAGCTGCCAGTGTATTGGGTTCAATATGTTGCACATTTTCACATCTATGCTCTGCAAAAGGATAGTTCTGGGAATGAGTTTCAATTGCTCTTTCCCAGTGATTTATAGCACTCATATTAATATCAAAGTTATATTCATGAGCTGCCTCAATAAGGCCAGTTGATTCTCCACCGCCACCACAAAACATATCAACAATATTCAGTTTACCCATTATTTTTCTCCTTCTTTGATGTCCTGACGATTGCAATAATCCTATTCTTAGGCATAAATTATTCTCCGTTTTTTTCATCCCAGTTTTTAAGGAAAGCATATAGAGCATTTTCGAAATCATAATTTCCGCAAGAGATAATAATTGAGTGTCCTTTTGTTGTATAAGTAAAACCGTTACAGTGAAATGTTTGTGAATTACCAGACTTTTTTTTGCTCATAGCAGTTTTTATTACACCTGCTGCAAGTTTTTTTGCTTGATCAGGAACTTCTCCACCATATTTTTCATTTAATAAACGAACTGCATACCGCTGATCAGCGATGAAACCTACTGATTTGTGTAAAAATTTTGCAATCTGTGCATCTGAAAAATTATATTTTTCTTTTAATGAATCAAACGCATCAACAAGTTCCCAGGCGGACATTTGTTTTCTTTGCAAATTTTCACTTAACTGTAATCTTATTCGTTCCTTATCAGAGATATCTTCAAGAACATTGCATTCAATATGTGATTCTCCAAGGTTCTTAACAGCTAATAATCTTCTGTGTCCGGCAACTACTTCATATTTATCATTTACTTCTCTTACAACAATTGGCTGTAAAAGACCATTTGTATTAATGTCAGTCATAAGTTCAAAAATAGTGTCATCATTTTCCTGACGAACATTTGATGATGAATAAATTAAATTTACAGGTAAAGTTTTAAGCATTTGTTGTTTCCTCCTGGATAACTGCATTTACATAATTTTCAAGATTTTGTTTTACTATTGGATGTAATTTATAATTTGGATCTGCAGTAAGGTGTTTAAGACTTTTTATGTCACCAATTGGTTCAGGTATTAGATAGTCACTAAATTCAGCCTGATATTTTTCATAGATTCCAGGTTCGTTTTTTGTTTTATTGAACTTATTGCAAACAATTTTTACATCTGCATCTAAATAACAATTTTGAAGCTGTTCAAAATATTTGATTGTTGCAAAATAGTCTAAGCTTGAAATTGTACCTGCAACAATCAAAATATCTGCTGCAAAAATTGCGTTACGTGTGTGAGAGTTCCAGCTTCCTGGTGGATCTATTACTACATAATCATAGCTTTCTGAATAACCAAATTTTTTAAGCATATTTTTAAGAGTTGAATCCATGATATTCTGTAATAAAGCCATATCTAAAGAACTTGGAATAATATCTAAATTTTCTCCAACATTGTATGGTTTTACTTTTGAACCAGAAATCAATTCTTTGCTTGTTTCGTCAGATAGTTCTTTATGATAAATTTGACTTAAACAACAGTTTGGGTCTAAATCTATCATTAAAATTTTGAAACCTTTTTTTGCAAGTGTAATTGCAGTTAATGCATTTAAGGTGGTTTTTCCTGTTCCACCTTTAAAGCTTGAATGTGTTATGATTTTCATGAGCGTTTTTTCCCTTATTTTTTTATTGCTTAAAAGACAACGTTTGATGTGTTTTCTTCGAAAGGATTTCCTTCTTCTGGTGGTGGAAAATCCATTGATGTATCATGTTCATCCTGTTTTGAACTTGAACCATTTGGTTTTAAGCCTAATTTAAGATCCGTAACTTCAAGATATACTCTACTCATTTGGTGGCCGTCTTTATCCCATCTATCCTGGGTAAGTCTAGATACAACTGTTACAGCTCGTCCCTTAGAGAGATGTTTAGACATACTTTCTCCATATTTGCCATAAATAACGCAATCAAAGAAAGAAACCTTTTCTACCCATTCATCATTTGTATTTTTCCAACTTTTATTATTTGCAATTGTGAAAGTACAAATAGCACGTCCATTATTTGCAAATTTTAATTCAGCAGCTTTTACAAGCCGACCTTCAATAACGTTTACATTTGTATCACTCATAAATTCCTCCTAACATCTTGATACTGTTTTTCCATCTTTAAAAAACTTGGAAATATCAACGCCATATTTTTTTGCATAATTTTCCAGGTCGTCATCTGAAATTGATAACCATTCAATAATTTCATTTCTGGCCCAGACTCTAATTCCATTTAATCTTTTGTAATTTTTACCGCAACAAGGTTGCTGCCAGTGTCTCTTATAAAGATTTGAAGCTTTTATTCCTTTTTTTTCTGCAGCTGTTTGTAAATTGCAAAAAGCAGGAATATCACTGTATAAAAAGGAATCCGAAATCAATTTTTTAATTTCATCCATTTTTAGATCTTGTTTTTGAAGTTGTAATTCAATACTTTCTAATTCAAGTTTTAATAGTGCTTCATTCATTACTTACCCCTTACTGATTTCCTGTTCACTTTCCAGCTTATTAATAAGCCAGTCGATATTTTGCAAAATCCAACTTTCTAAAACTATTTCATGTTTTTTAATGAAACAGGGAGCTCCTCTAGATTCAGTCAATTTTGCAGACAAATACCAATAAGTTAAACCTGTGTCTATTGATGCCTCAAATAAAGATCTATATCTTCGTCCATCAATATAAAGTTGTTTTCCGTTTGCAGGAGAATCAGTTTTCTTTACGTACATCAGTTACCTCTTTGATTTAATAAGACAGTCTTCTACTTTTGGGGGTACATAACCTGCAGAATTAATAACCCCTTTATCTTTTATTTCTCTCAGAAGTAAAAGCTTAGTTAATGCTTTTAATTTCAAAGCATTGGCTTCCAGGTACATATCAAGAGCTTCTGCTTCATTCAGACATAAGTCTATATTTATGCACCTTCTAACAGTTTTTTGTCCGTTCATATTTTTATTTATACGGTTGTTTGTCCGTTTTGTCAATAAAAAATATAGACAAAAAGCGACTTTTTTACGATATTTTATTTATATGACAGATTTTTATGAAGAAATTAAAAGATTATGCAAATTAAACAACATTACAGTTGATGCAGCTGTAAAAGCTGCAACAGGAACAGAAGATGGTAATGCTATTTTCTGGGGATGGAAAAGAAGAAAAATTTACCCAAGAGCTGATGACTTTTTCAGATTGTCAAAAATTCTTGGTGTAACTTGTGAACATTTTTTTGATGATAACAGCGTTGAAGAAATGTATCTTAAAAATAAGGAGGTAATAAAATTATTTGAAAATTTGTCTTTAAATTCTCAAAGACAGGTAATGGAACTGTTAAAAACTCTACAGGGTAAATAAAAATGTAAATAAGAATATCAATAAATATTCAAATTAATGGGTAAAAATAACGGGGTTTTCAGACATATGTCTGTGTATTCATATATATTCAAGTAGTTTAAATACCTTCTAAGCAATAGGTCGGGAGTTCGACTCTCTCAAGCATCAT
>JAKSHZ010000034.1 GCA_024399115.1 Bacilli bacterium | reverse complement strand
GATGGGGAATTGTTCCATAGCGTGGCTTAAACGGGCTGAAATAGGCTGTTTTAGGTAATGCGATGAAATAGATATATATAATATGGGGGTACATGGGGTGCATATATTGTGAAACATTTATTAAAAGAAAGTAACACAAATAAAAATATATAACGCCTGCACGCGCACGCGACTTCTCCACCAAAGAAACTATTATATATATAACTATATATAATATCAAAGAAAGGTGGTTCCTCACCGCTGCCTTGCTCGGATTTTTTGTTTCTGTCATCACCAAAAATCTTCGGAAGTCGCAGGCGCTCTCGTGTCCATCGTCGAGTCACCGCTTATGCTTGGCAAACGCATTGCGCTTTCCTAACGTTCCCCGGAACTACTCATTTTGTCTCCTCAGGCCAACGGCTACGTTCGTTAGCCTCTCGCCGATAGAGCAACCAAGATAATCTTGCTCCATCGTAAAAGCGTCATGACCTGCTTGCTGTCGCTATTCGCTTTCGCCTGTTCGTTATTTTAATACTCACAGGTTCCTCAGCAGTCCGCCGGCTACGCCTCTGTCCTTTGGCTTAGATGAACTACGTATTCATCCAAGTTTTTGCCGGCTCCCGCCGGATCCAGATAATGGGGCAGATGATGCCAAAACACAAAAATGCCTGCGGCAGGCAGACGGTGGTTCGTAACCACCAAAAAGAAAAGAAAGAAACCGCGGCAAGAAGAGAATATCGAAAAAACATCGATTTTAGGCGATTTAAGGCGCTTTATAATATTTAATGAATAATTCTTCTGAATTAATCGTTTCTAGCCTCTAATAGGCTATTTTGGAGGTAAATTATGGAAAAGAAAGAATATACTAGAATTATGGCATTAGGCGAAATCGTCCAAAAGCTTAGATATTGGGAAGCAGATCCAATTGAAAAGCAATTGATAGAAAACATTGTACAAGAAGTACAAAATCTTATCTTCTATGAAGATACTAAAGAAAGTTTATAATCGGTTGACATAACAGGTGTCATCCATTATAATAAATTTTACGGGTCCCATAATCCCGGTCTCCTCTTTTTCGGGGGGTATGCAATAGCTATGCGTGCTCCCCATTTAAAAAGAATAAGAGAAGCAAAATTGGGGAAGGAGATATTATTATGAAAGAAAAAGAAAAAACAAATTTAAAAGAATGTTGCATGGTTATGGAATATGTTAAATTCTACCGTGCATTAGGAAAGTCTTACAAGACAATTGCAAAAATCTTATATAATGATTTTATGCTAATCAGTTACATCGAGAGAGATGAAATTGCGTCTTGGGAGGACTAATAATGATTAACGCAAGAGAAGTACCAACATGGGATATGGTTGAAAGCGAATGTGTTCCATCAGATCTCCCATCATTAAATGAAATTACAGATGGAGGATTTAGAACCTCTAACTTTATAGTAGTACAAGCAGGAACAGGTTGCGGTAAAACAACCTTTTTAATCCGTTCTGCTATAAAAGCTTTATTTGCAAAAAAGAAAGTATTATTTATTTCAGCTGGAGAAGAAACAGAGCAAGATATTATAATGCATTTTAAATGTATGATTGCTGGTGTTGATTATCATAGAGCTAGTAAAAATTTATATACACAAGAAGAAATTGATAAAATTGAAGCTTTGGATGAGTCAATCTTTGATAATTTATGGGTTGAATTCTATGCTAATCCAATGGGTTTCGTATTAACTGATCAAGAAAAGATTTCAGAGTCAGGAATTAAATATATTTTTATTGACTATTTAGGATGTTTCCTTGCTGAAAAGACAAATGAACAATATTCATTCCTCACAAAGACAGCATCTGATCTTAAAGCATTTGCAGATACACATCATATATGTATCATGACAGCTATGCAAACAAATAGAACATTGAAAGCTGAATTACAAAGAGATGATCTTGATTTGTCAACAATTGATGAAACATTCATGGCTGATTCTATTGGTCCTGCAAGAAAAGCAACATTAGCATTAAGCTTAGTCTATGTTGAAAAAAGAAGACAAATGTATTTAATTGTCTATAAAAATAGATTAAATGGAAAAAGAAAAGTTATTCCAATTGATGTTAAACCAAAAACATTCCGAATGGTGGAATTATTTAATGAAAAAGAAGGATTTTAAGGAGATATATATATGATTCAATTTGTAGAAATTTATCGTGAAGAACTTGGTTTCACATATAAGGTATGTGTTCCAGTAGGTTGTATTAGAGAATTTGGTAAATCTGATGATTACTGCTATGTTATTTTAAATGACAGTAATAAAGAATATAGAATAGACAGAGCAGCTTATAATGCATTATGTAGCGTAACAGCGATGCATAGCGATGCCTTTGGTAAAGGTTGGAAATAATTATGAATAAAATAGAGAAGATCATTGGGAAAATTGTAGGAAAGAATTATTCTACTCAATGGGATGAGTTGAATTACAAAAAGATTCCTGTAACATTAATTCCAGCCACACAAGGCGAAGAAGTAAAATTTAACGAATTATATAAAGCATTAAAAGAATCAAACTTTAAACAAATTACAAGAACAGAATCTGGTGGCATTTCAAATACATTACAAGAAAGAAGGATCTTCGATAAGTACGATGTTAGACAAATGGGTGCTTGTGTTGAGATCACAGTATGTACATTTGAAAAATGCGCTAGAGTTCAATTTAGAATTCCAAATTATAAAGCAGATACAGATGAAAAGTTAATTACAGCAGGTGAATACTTTAGAAAATATTGGATTCCTTATTGCAATAAACATGGTGTAGATATGAAGAATTACGCATGTACAAAAGCAGAAGGACTTGAATATAAAAAGCAAATTCATACTTCTGATATTAATATTTATGATCCAGCTGCAAGTTATGGTGAAGCTTATGAAGATGCTCACCACCTTGACTTCCACAAGTTCTATATGTCTGGTTTAGTTCATGCTCTACCAGAGTTCAAACCTGTAGTTGATGAAATTATGGCCAAAATAGCCGATGCTAAGGCCAAAGGTGATAAGACTACTATAAAGTATCATAAAACAGGTTTAGCGGCTATGATTGGCTATTTCCAAAGCGCTTGCTGTGGATACAAATATGCTAAGTTATCTATGATCGCAATCAATGATGCTTATGCTAGATTTGATATTGTCAAGGAAAATTTACAAAAAGCAGGTAGAAGATTACTTGCAACAAATACTGATGGTATTTGGTATTCAGGTGAAATCTATCATGGTGAGTTCGAAGGTACTGAACTTACACAATGGGAGAATGATCACACAGATTGTATTATTAGATTTAAATCAGCCGGAAGCTATGAATATATAGAAGATGGTGAATACTATCCAATCGTTAGAGGACGTACAAGATTAGATAAGATCCTTGCTAGAGAAGATTGGGACTGGGGTGATATCTTCCAAACAGATATTATCACCTGGAAATTCGATGAAGAAGAAGGTATCGTTTGGTACCAATAGGAGGCTAAAAAAATGGCTAGAAAATATACTAAAAGAAATACTGCATATTGGGAAGCACCTGGATATGGTGATTATCTCAGAGAATACAATAGATTAAATAGAATCGTTGACAAGAATGTCAAAGGTTTTACTTATATCGAAAAAAGATATAAAAAAGGTTTTGGACACAAGACAGGTGTTCAACAAATTGATATTTCATCAAAGGTCTATAGCAAAGGTGAATTCAATCGTGTTATGAGAAAATACGGTACTGAAAGAACACCTCAAATGATTGCTGCTGGACAATTTAACTTGATTTCTGAAGAGTTAGCAATCAGAGTACAAAATGAGTTGAGTTCTGCGGGGATTTTTAAAGATCCAGAAAAGAAGATTCAATATACAATTGATGAAATTAGAGCAAGACAATTACCACAAGAAGTATGGGATCAAATGAAAACAGTTGCATCTAGTAAAGGTGCTACTATTAGTCAATACTTCTTTGGAAGCTAAGGAGGTAAAACATGAGTAAAATTAGATTATATAGAAACTGTAAGATCCTTGAAGAAAAGAACTTCCAAGTAGATGATATTGAGACATATTTAAGTACTTTAACACCTGTTAAGGAATTTAATCCTACTCAATATATTAAGCAAGGATTAGACATTGAAGTTAAGGTAACATTAGATCAAACTTACCTTGACAAGCAATGGACAAATATGTATAACTATTGTTCAATTGAAATGGATAATGGTGGACAAGACAATACATATTATTATTTTATTAGAGAGATGCAATGGATCTCAAAAGATGCTATTAAATTAGTCTTACACCAAGATGTTATTAATACTTATAAAGATGCAGTTCAATTGACAGACAAAACAACTATTCAAAGAATGCATAAGGATAGATTCCAACAAGTATCGCCTGTAACAGTTTCTTCTAGAAGTTATTTAGATGAACAAGGTGTATGGGAATGGTCTTATAGAGAATACGGCTTAGAAGGAATAGCTACATTCGAATTTAATGAATTAGTTGGAGCAGAAACTGTTAACTGGACATTTGACTTCGATATGCCAACAAGACCAACTTTTACTTATGATTGGTCTCCTAGAACAGGACGTTTAAAAGTATATGTTATCGCTCCTGGATCTGTAATTCCTCAAGAAAGATTGGAAATCTATGGTACATCTGTTCCTAAGAAAAGAAGAATCGTTGATGAAGTATCAGAAGGATTTGAAACAGTTCTCTGGGGTAAAGAAAAAGAAGTATTAACTCAAAAATTACCTTTTGCTCAACCAAATTTATCTTATGTAGATGGAGATTTTGGTACAGACACATGGTATTTATCTTATAAAACAGAAACAGGATACAATTCTAGCGATCCTGATAAGTTTACATTAAATAACCCAGTCAGAGCTTATTTAACAACTGATAAGCGTGATTATGGATATATTACACATTCAGGCGTTTCTATTACAAAACAAGAACTCAATTCTGTAAGAAGCCAATTTAATTCAACATTTCTTACAATATCATTACCAGTAAATGCAAATGGTAGAATTATGAAAAACAGTTTCACATTAAATTATTCAGATGTAAATAATAGGAGTAGCATATCTATTCCTTATACTGTATATAACAATGATGATGTAATTTATGAAGGATCTGTAGATATTGAACCTCTTAATGATAGAAGAGCTAGAGGCAAAATTCTTATGTATACGGATGAAGATTCTGCTGCTTGGCTATACGATTTACAACTTGATAGAGCAAACATGTCTTTTAAATTTAACAGAATGATGCCAAATTTTACAAGAATTGAATTTCATGATGTAGATCAAGTAATAGTTTTTGCTGGAGAAGGTAGTTCTGCTACTTTGAATATTTATGATGCACAGGTTAATAAATACAAAGGAGAAAGAGCATTCTCAACATCTATATCAAGAGTCTTTGATACATTTGTACCATTTGGAGATATTGATAGATCTGATCAAAAATTAATCAAGATCATTAACGTTCCTTATTGTCCTGTAGATATTAAGAATAATGATTTGTATTTCAATAATACAGATAAGCAATTAACATTATCTATCCAAAACGTTGGACCAGAAAGCGGACCTATATATAAAGGTAAATTCGATCCAGCATTTAATAACAATATTACATTAAATATTAATATGGAAGAAGGATCAACAAATGCATATACTCCTTTATCACCAATGGAATTAAATTTCGTTCCTAATGTTCAAGCTGCAAGAAATGATAGATATGAATCTAAGTTATATCATTCAGATTTCTATCAATGCAAGCTTGTTTATGATAGCTTTGATTATATATTCAGACTTGAATTACTTGATACAGATAATGTTTCTGACTATAGTAATTTAGAAAACATGAATGCAGAATATTCTGTTAGTAATTCAGTTGCTTCAGCATTTGGATTTAACTTTGAAACTTATTTCCCATTGAAGAAACAATTCCAAAACTACAATGTCATGATTGTTAATCGTAATAATGAAATGACAATTTATAATAATAACTATCTTAACTATTTAAGAAATGGTTATAACTATGATATTAAGAACAAACAAACAAGACAAATTGCGTCAGGTATCGGTACAGGTTTAGGTATCGCTACAACTGTTGCAGGTATTGCATTAGCAGCTACAGGATATGGTTCTGGACTTGGCGCTGGTATGATCGTTTCTGGTATTGCTACTACAGCAGGATCATTAACATCTGCTATCTCAAATTCTGCACAAGCAGATAGAGCAATGCAACAAAAACTAGAACAATCACAAAATCAAGCTGCTTCAGTTCAAGGTTCAGATGATATTGGATTATTAAAATGGTATGCTGATAATAACCTTTGTAAACTTATGAAGTTTGAATTATCAGATGCAACTAAAGAACGTATTGCTGATTTATTCTACTATTGTGGATACAGATGTGATTATCAAGCTGTTCCTAATACTACTTCAAGATATTGGTTCAACTATATCCAATGCGATCCAGTATATGAAGAAACTAACTTAACAGCAAAGATGGGCAAAGAATGTAAAGCAGAGTTGACAAACAAATATCAACAAGGCATTACAGTCCTTCACAAACGTAATAATAGTTATGATTTCGCACAAACAAAAGAAAACTGGGAGACTTGGCTTATTGCCTAGTCTCTCTTAAAGGAGAATAACATATGAGTAAAGATAAAAAACAATTCTATGGATCTAGATCAGCAGCAGATGTATATAGAAATACTGTACACATGCTAAATAATAAATATTATAATATCTATAGAAGTAACTTTAAAACAAAAGGTTTAACATACAGAGAAGAACAATATGTCATGAATCGCTTCTGGGAAGCTGGTACTGTTGCAGCATTTAATATTAAGCACACAGATGCTTTAGGATATGCACAATGGGCTATGAATACATGGGATATGTATGGAGAACCAGAACAAGTAAATTTAATCAATAAGTACGGATCACCATTGGTTCCAAGCGGAATTCAAGTAGTTGATAAAGATGTCGTTATTGGTTATATTCAATCAAATAGAAAACCATTAAATATGATCGTCAATTGGTATGTAGAAAGAATTGCACAAATTCAAATGGTTATTAATACTAACCTTGAATTACACAAGATGCCATTCATTATTCCAGTAGGCGATGATAGCGAAAAAAAGAAAATTATGGATGTTGTCGATAAGATTCTTAACAATGAAATTGTTATTGCAGTTGAAGGCGTTGAACCTAATATCTTCAAGGCAATTTCAACACAAGTTCCTTATATTATTGACAAATTAGAAAACCATATGAAAAACTTAGAAAATGATTTATTAACATATTTAGGTGTTAACAACTCAGGATCTAACAAAGTCGAACAAGTACAATTATCAGAAGTCAATTCTAATAATGAAGAAATTAACTTATCAGATGATAACTTTAATGATAATCTTAAACAATTCTGTAGAAGAGTTAAAGAAGTACTTGGAAAAGATATTTCAATTGAAGTATCAGGACAAGATGCTCAAGCAGATGGACAAGTTCATGAAAATGATGAAAAGACAGGTCCTAAAGATGACGGGGAGGACGAATAATGATTACTAGATATTATTATACAATGAACGAATTATCTGATATTTATGCAACAGGTGGATTCAACAAATTGTTCGTTATGTGGGGATCACAATATACCGATGATCAATATACTAATTCATTATTTAGCGATGTTCAATTATCTTACGGTGATGATTTCATTATGTACATCGACGTTTATCACCCTATGTGGGAACCTGTTGAAAAACCAACAGTTCAACAAATCTTATCCGACTATCCTCAATACAAAAAAGAATTTGTCAAGCAAATTAATAAAATTAAACATTGGCTCGATGAATCTAAATACAGATATGAAAAGTTAATTAACTTATACGAAGATAATGCAAATAAGTTAATGGACAAGGTTGAAACTATTTCTTCAACACAATTCAATGATACTCCACAAACAACCGTTGATGGTTTAGATGGCGATAACTATGCTACTACTTACACAAAGAATAAATCTGCTTCAGATTTATCAACTGTAATGAGTAGATTAGATGAAATTCGTCGTGCATGGAGATCAATGTATGAAGAATGGTCTAATGAATTTGGTAGTACATTTGTTATCTATAACGACTAGGAGGTAGCAGTATGAGAATGAATAAAATAGAATGGAGAATAGCATCTCCACATACATCATTAAAGCAATGGTTAGTTGAAAAATATTGCGGTTATAAGTATACTTTATATTTTACAGATCAATGCGCAACTGCAGCTAAAGCAAGCGCTATTATTGGTAAAGTATTTCCAGAATTTGATGCTAAATCAAGAGCATTCTTTACAACACATGTATTTGATACAGCACCAATTGGAAAAAGAGTTCCAGGTAAAGGTTCAACATCATATTCAAAAGATGGTAAATTAGGAAAATTTAGAGTTAAATTCTGTGCATTTAAAACTTATGAAGAAGCACAAACTTTTGTAAACAGTTTGGGTTTAACAGATACACAAAAAACACAAGTAAAGATTGGAGAGTTATAATTATGACAGACGATTTAATCTACGGTGCAGGCAATGGCCTAGTATATCTCGGTGCTGCAATCCAACCAGATGTATTATTCAAATGGATTCAATTAGGACTCGGTATCTTAATGACAGTTATTGGTATTGCATACAGAGTCTGGGTCTGGTACAAAAAAGCAAAAGAAGACGGTAAGATTACTGGCGAAGAAGTTAAACAATTGATCGATGAAAATAAAGATGCAGTTGTTGAAGTAATTGAAAAGACAGTTGATCTTGCTGAAGATATTAAAGATAATAAGGAGAAGTAAAATGGGCAGTTTAGAACAATTAAAAAATTTAGTAGCAGATATGTTTGCGAAATCAGAAAACAAAGCTGAGATCGAATCATTATCAGCTATTAAAAAGGCTTGCGATGATGTTGAAGCAGAGCACAATAAATTACAAGCTGAAAATAAAGAGTTATTAAAAGATTACAAGGAATTAGTAACTCATACGTCATTTAAGGACCAACACAATAAACCATCAAACACAATAGATGGTAATGTAGTATCCTTCGACGATGCTATTGCACAAGCTATTAAAGAATTGAAATAATTCAAAGGAGAATTTTAACATGGCAAAAATTTCAAACATTAAAACTTTTGTTGGTACAGTTCTTGCTAATGCTCACATCGCAGAAGCATTTGATGAAGATCTTGCTATCAACAGCACAACAGGTTTAGTCGAAAAATGTATGGACCAAATCTGCTTAAACCAACTTTACGAAGATAAGCTTCCAGAACTCGACGGTGATGAAAAAGAATTCGGTGCTTACATCGAAGAATACGCAATGGGATTACTTGTTCCACGTGCTGCTACTAACTTAGTAGACGGTCAAGAATATGCTACTCCATACATTGCACCAGCTCTTCAAGATGCTTTCTGCTCATGGAGATTACCAGAATACATCGTTGCAGGTTCAACATCATATTCTAAGTACAAATCTTCAATGAAGTCAGCAGAAGCATACTCAGCATATGTTGGTAACATTGTAAAACAAATGGTCGATTCTTACAATCAAATGAGATTCGAAGAAAAGAAATCATTACTCGGTTGGGCAGCTGATAACGTAGGTACAACTACAACTATCGCAAAACCAGTTGATGATTTAACAGGTGAAGCATTCATTAAGCAAATTAAGAATGCAGTTGAAGAAGCTTCATTCGCACGTGATGTCGGCAATGTCACATTAGGTGGTGCTGAATCATTCACATTATACTTAACAAAAGGAATCAAGTCTGTTCTTGACGTTGACACATTAGCAGGTGCTATTAATGAAGCAAGATTAGTTCTTCCTTGCACAGTCAAGGTTGTTGATGATCTCGGTACATCATCTGCTTATGCTATGTTAGTCGATAACAGAGCTATCAAGTTATTCCCAAATAGAAATGAAGTTGGTACAGACGTTAATGCTTACCACGATTTCGTTACAACATCTCGTCACGTTATCGATACACCATTCGTTTCTAAATACGCAACAATCATTAAGTTTGTTGAATAATTAGATTTATATACTTAATATATACCAGTTCTATGCTTCTCTGGTCAAAAGAAGCAAACTTTAAACTTTTGATTGGTTTAAAAAGGAGAATATTTACATGAGAAAAATGATTTCAAATAATGTTATTTGTGTTAAAGATGGCAGAGTAGGTACAATGGTTACAGTATCTGAACCAGGAAAGATTAATTTAGTTGAAAACTTTGAAATTAACAGAGCAGGTGTTTGGTTTACAGGTATTACTAAAGCAACTATGGGCACAGGTTTCCAAAATGATACAGGTGCACCTTATGAAGATTTATTTACACCAGGAAACTTCCAAACAGTTGAGTTTAATGGTACTTATCTTACAGGTGTTAGATTTGTGGATGGCGGAATTGCAAACCTTTATACTTACTTAGGTTTAGTTCCAGTTCCATCTTATGTTACAGTAGAAGGTAATATTCAAGCAGGTGAAACAGCAGAAGGTATTACTTATCAACCAGGAAGTACTGGAAAAGTATTCAAAGCATTTAAGCTTGAAGATTAATTAGGTTACTTGAGAACCTATAGTTGAACTTATAAACACATGATATAGAGAGGATTTCACACATTAGATTGTGCCTCCTTGTGGGCTAACTGAACTTAGCAACGTAACGGATGCTATAGGTTCCTTAACATATAGGCATCGGGAAACTGGTGCCTTCTTTTTTTACAAAGGAGAACGGTATGAAAAAAGACAAAATACATTTCACAGGACAACATTGTGATAGCTATAATGCTACATGGAATTACATTTGGTCTGCCCGTGAATCAGGTAAAACAACCACGTGGTGCACGAAGGCTTTTAAATTCCATAAAAAGTATCATGCTACCATTATCGTCCTTAGGTACATGATCTCGGACATAACCGATACTTATATCTCTGACTTGGAAACAGTCCTTACTGACTTCGAATACGATGCTAAATTCAAATATAAAAAGAACATGAAAGAAGGCATTACAGACGTTTTTCTCGAAGGTGAAGAGGATGTACCATTATTCAGATTTATCGGCCTCAGTAACCCGATTTCGCGTATTAAATCGATGAAATTGAAGAACGCTGCTTATATCGTTCTAGATGAATTCATATTGAATACAAGATGCGGGGAAAAATATCCAGAAGGTCTTGTCACACGATTTAAAGAATTATACAACACATACAAGAGATGCTGCCACACAGGCAAGAAGTTCAAGTTGTTCTGTTATGGTAACCCATACAGTAAGTTCCATCCATTGTTAAGTAACATGGGTGTTAACACAACTCATATGAAAGAAGGTGACTTCATCTATGATCCAAGAACAGATGTCTATTGTGAAGCATATAAGTTAAAACCAGAACTAAAAGAATTTATTTTAAAGAGCAATCCATTATACGTATTTGACGATGCTTATACACATTATGGGTTCGATGGTCAAAGTATCAACGATAGCAACTTCGTGATTGTGGAAAAGCAACCACCATACTATCAATTACAATATGTGTTTAGAATAGATAATAGATATTTAGCTATTTATAAAGACAGTAGACCACGAGAAACCATCGGTTATGATTGTGGTAAGTACTGGATCAACGTTGTGGACTACACAAGCCTTAACAGGAAGGTTTACGCTGTAGACTTTAATAACCTTGTAGAAGGTACACAACTCGTAACAACAGACATGAAGGCAATATGCTGGCGTTTAAAGAACTCAATCGCGAACCGCGATGTTACATATGGGTGCATCGACGCAGGATATTACACCGAAGAGATATACACGTATATTTCATAAGAAGGATTAACGTCCTTCTTTTTTTTATCCTAAAACAGCCTATTTCAGCCCGTTTAAGCCACGCTATGGAACAATTCCCCATC
>JAKSHZ010000033.1 GCA_024399115.1 Bacilli bacterium | reverse complement strand
TCTTTTTTTCAATGGGGCGGCTAAAAATAGTGACCCCAACGAAAAGAAGAGTACCCGTTAAATTTAAAAACCGTTGGTTTATTGCCAACGGTTTTTTGTTTTACTTATTTTAATCTTTTTAGAACTGCAGGAGGAACTAACTTAGAAACATCAATTCCATTATTAGCAAGTTCAATAATCATTGATGAAGATATGAACGACATCTCTGCCTTAGACATTAAGAATACAGTATCTATTGAAGGATCTACGTATTCATTTGCTGCAGCTAATTGGAATTCATATTCAAAGTCTGTAACAGCTCTTAATCCTCTTATTAAGAATTTAGAGCCATGTGCCTTAGCGTAATCGACTGTAAGGCCATCATATGAATCAACTTCAACATTTTCGAACTCTTGGATGCTTTCTTTAATCATGCTCACTCTGTCTTTAATAGAGAATCTACCTTTCTTATCAGCATTAATCGCGACAAGAATGATAACCTTATCAAACATTTGAGCAGCTCTTGAAACTACATCTAAATGTCCATTAGTAATTGGATCAAAACTTCCTGGATAAATTGCAATTTTCATATTTATTTCCACAATATTGTAACCAATATCTCTCCATATTTATATTCTTTTATTTTTTTATAGTCTTCTTCATTAAATGAAAGCTTGTGGTCTGATTCACAAACTATAACGTGATGTTCGTTAAGAATATCTTGGCAGGCATCAATGATTTCGTTATATTTTCCTTCCTTATATGGAGGGTCTAAAATCAATAAATCAACCTTCTTATCGATAAACTTTATAGCGTCGAAATCTTTTCTCGCTATAACCATATACTCTTCATTGGAGATATTTAAGGACGTGATATTTGATTTAATTGTTTTTAATGCAATAGGAGCAATGTCTACAAAATAACAGAAACCAGCTTCTCTAGAAAGGGCTTCAATGCCCATAGCTCCACTACCTGCATATAAATCTAAAGTTGTACATCCACTAATATCGCCTAAAGCAGAAAAGACAGCTTCTCTAACTCTATCTTTAGTTGGACGTGTGTGAGTTTGATCGTCAGGCCAAGTAATGATTCTATGACGATATTTACCACCAACTATTCTCATTTATGGCATCCCCCACATTTATCCTTATTAATAATAGAGAATAATATACTATTGATTTCATTGTAGTAATCACGAACAACTTTATATTGGTTCATATATTTAACTACTACTGGGTGTGTGTTTAATTCTTTTTGAGCAAGAGACAACTTAGCTTGTGCATCTTTAACTTCTTTAGAATCTTCTGAAAAATGAGACAAAGCAAAATTATAGTCATCAGTGGCAGCTTCTTTTTTGCTAGCTAATCTAATTACTTCTAAGTTGTTATTCATTTCATCTTCTAATTTATCCAATTCTACAATTCTTGGGTCTTTAGAAAGAGATTCTTTAAGTTGATAAACTAAATCTAATAAGTCCTGAGTCATGCAATTATTATAAAACATATTAAATATTTATTACAAAATAAATATATGTGTTATACTTTCAGCATGAAATTAAAAATTGTTAAAGATACTAACCCAATTATGAGAAAAAAATCTCAAGAAGTTCCTATGCCTCTCTCTGATGAGGATAGAAAAACTCTTGATGATATGCTTGAGTACTTAAAATTATCTCAAGATGAAGAATACGCTTCTAAACACAATATCCGTTCAGGTGTTGGATTAGCCGCTATTCAAATCGGACTTTTAAAAAGAATGTTTGTCGTCTACTATCAAGCAGGCGAAGGTGAATATGTTCAATATCAACTCGTAAATCCAAAAATTATGGAAACTTCAGTCAGAAGAGTCGCTCTTTCAGGTGGCGAAGGTTGTCTTTCAGTTGATAACGACCATGATGGAATCTCACATAGATACTACAAAATCAAAATGAAAGCTTTTGATGCGCTTACAAATAAAGATGTTTACATTACTGCACGTGGATACGATGCAATCGTGCTCCAACACGAATACGATCACCTTGACGGAATCTTTTACTATGACAGAATCGATCCAAAGAATCCTAAAGGCAAATTAGAAAACGAAGAATTATTATAATTTACATATTTATCACTAGTGATATAATGTTTATAACCAATTTTACATAGCATAATGTTAAAGGAGGAAAATTAATGGAAAAGAAGGTATCTCTTCCAATTTCGGTTTATGCCTTAGGTGGCTTAGGCGAAGTTGGTAAAAACATGTATTGTTTAGAGTCAGAACGCAAGCTTATTATCATTGATTGTGGCGTTCGTTTTCCTGGTGTCGAATATCCAGGTATCGACTATATCATTCCAGATTTCACTCACTTAAAAAATAATAGAAATAAAATTAGAGCATTATTTATCACTCATGGTCATGAAGACCATATCGGCGGTATTCCTTTCTTAATCCAAACAGTTAACGTTCCAGTAATTTACGCTCCAAAGTTAGCTGCTGCATTAATTAGAAATAGATTAGAAGAATTCAGAATCCAAACTCAAACTCGCATTGTCGAATATGATAGTGACACTGTTGTAAACATTGAAGACTGGAAAGTCTCATTCTTTAGAGTTACTCACTCAATCCCAGATTCATTTGGTATTTGTGTAGATACTCCAGAAGGTAGAATCGTTTCTACTGGTGACTTCAAAGTCGACTTAACTCCTGTCGGACCAGATATGGAATTATCTAGAATTGCACAAATGGGTATTGAAGGTGTTGATCTTCTTTTAAGTGATTCTACTAACTCTGAAAACGAAGGCTATACTCCTTCAGAAAAAGCTGTCTTAAACAGCATTGAAGAAATCTTCGATACTTCACCTGGTAGGTTAATTGTTTCAACATTCTCAAGTAACATTTCTCGTATCCAACAAATATGTGAAGTTGCTGTTGCTCATAATAGAAAAATCGTCATTATTGGACGTAGTATGGAGAAAGCTGTAGACATTTCTCGTCAATACGGTTAC
Organism: Bacilli bacterium; assembly: GCA_024399115.1. Lineage (GTDB taxonomy): Bacteria > Bacillota_I > Bacilli_A > RFN20 > CAG-826 > RGIG9670. Next base: position 9,023 of record JAKSHZ010000033.1, on the reverse strand, counting down.
ATCCATATTCCAGATAATTCAATTGTTCAAGCTGAAGATATTAAAATGCTTAAGAGCAGCGAAATTTTAATTCTTTGTACTGGTTCTCAAGGTGAACCTATGGCAGCTTTATCAAGAATCGCAAACGGCGAACATAAAGACATCCATATTTACCCAGGTGACACTGTTGTTTTCTCTTCGAGTGCAATTCCAGGAAATGGCATTATGATCGCTACTGTTGTTAACCAATTAACTAGAGGTGGCGCTGACGTTATTACTAACTCAATGTTAAACGATATTCACTCTTCAGGTCACCCTGCAAAACAAGAACTTAGATTAATGTTTAAGTTACTCCAACCAAAGCATTTTATGCCAATGCATGGCGAACATAGAATGTTAAAGATTCATGCTGAAATTGCTCAATCATTAGGTGTTGATAAAGATAAAACTTTCGTATTAGGAAATGGCGACACTCTCGTTCTTTCTAACCATAAAGTAACTCGTGGATACGATGTCGAAACTGGATGCATTTATATTGATGGTAAAGGTATCGATGGCTTAGCAGATGCAGTTATCGAAGATCGTAAAACATTAACTGAAAACGGTGTCTTAACTATCTGTGTATCATTAGATAGCAAGACAAATGAGATTTTAGTACCACCACTTTTCTACCAAAAAGGTCTTATCAATAAAGGTAGTTCTAGAATCGATGAAGAATGTAGACACGCTATTGAAGCAGGTATTAATGAACTCCTTCAAAATAAACCAAGCTTTGCTGAAATTAAAAATCTTATTAAGAAAATTGCTGGAGAATTCTTCCAAAAGAGAACTGGTGGTCAACCTATGATTATCCCAGTTATCATGTCAAAAAATTAATATGATAGTTTTAGGAAGCCAATCACCTCGTAGAAAATTATTGATGGAGAAAGATATCACTCCTAATTTTAAAGTTGTTGTCTCTGACATTGATGAATCAGCTTCTTATAAATATAGGCCACTCAAAGCAGTTAAAGATATTGCTTATAGAAAAGGGCAAGATATCTGTTCAAAAGTTAAAGAAGACACAATATTAACTGCAGATACAATTGTTGTATTAAAAAACGAAATAATTGGTAAACCAAAAGACCCTGAAGATGCAAAAAGAATGCTTCATAAATTATCAGGAAAAGTTCACACAGTTTACACAGCCTACTATATCAACCATAAGGGAAAAGAAATTCTACATTATGATGAATCATACGTTAAGTTTAATGAGTTATCAGATGAACTAATTGATAAGTATGTTGCGAGCGGATCACCACTAGATAAAGCCGGTGCTTATGGACTACAAGATAATAACGATTTTGAAATAGTAAAAAGCGTTAGAGGTAGTATAAAAAACGTAATTGGTTTCCCTAGTGAAAAAATTTTAAAAGATTTAAATAAAATTGGAGCTCTCGAATAGCTCTAATTTTTAACATTTTTCTTCTTTTGCTACATCACACTTATCGAACTTAGGACATTCTTGATGTTTGCATGCCCATTCAGCAAGTCTTTTAGCGTGAGGTATAAATACTCTAATTTCTTCTGGATTATATCCAACTTGAATTCTTCTATCATCAACCATGATTGGTCTTTTTAAGATTGAAGGATTCTCTTTGATAAACGCGATTAATTCTTTGACTGTCATTGAATTGATATCAATTCCACTCTCTTTAACAATCTTGCTCTTAGTAGCGATGATGTCTTCTGTACCATTCTCGCTCTTCATTAAAATTTCTTTTAACTCATTCTCATTTAATGTAGAAACAAAAATATTTTTCTCGATGAAAGGAATACCTTGTTCTTTGAACCAAGCTTTTACTTTTCTACATGAGCTACAAGATGGTGTTGTGTAAATTCTAATCATATCAATTTAATAATAATCTAAATTTGGTAAAATGATAACAAATCAATCAAAAGATTGAAAGTTAATCTTAATTAAATATAAACTATAAGTCGAGGTAACTATTATGGCAGACCGTATTTTAACAGGAATTAAACCTACTGGAAAATTAACTTTAGGTAACTACATTGGTGTATTAAAACACCTTAACGAAATGACTGACAGAGGCGAAGCATTTATTTTTATTGCAGACTTACACGCCCTCACTCTTCCAATCGATCCAAATGAATTAAGACAAAACTCAATCGATTTAGCTTGCTTCTATTTAGCTGCAGGACTAGATCCAGAAAAAGCAGTCTTATTCTTACAAAGCGAAGTGTCAGCACATAGCGAGTTGAACTCAATTATGCAAAACTATCTTTACATGGGCGAATTATCAAGAATGACTCAATTCAAAGATAAATCAGCAAAGATGAAAGAAAACGCTATCGGTTTAGGCTTATTTGCATATCCTGTATTAATGGCTTGCGATATCGTCTTATATAATGCAACTGTAGTTCCTGTTGGCGAAGACCAAGTCCAACACGTCGAATTAACTAGAGACTTAGTTAATAGATTTAATAATAGATACGGTGATATCTTACAAATGCCAAAGGCAGAAATGAGAAAAGTTGGTGCTCGTATAATGTCATTATCTAACCCAACTATTAAGATGAGTAAATCAGATCCTAAAGGTGACATCTTCTTAAAAGATGACTTAGCAGTAGTTAGAAAGAAAATCATGTCAGCAGTTACTGACACAGGTTGCGAAGTAAAATATGACGTTGAAAATAAACCAGGCATTTCTAACTTATTAACAATCTATGCAGCATTAAAAGATATTTCAATTGAAGAAGCTGAAGCTCACTTCGTCGGATATAGATATGGCGATTTCAAAAAAGAGGTCGCAGATGTTGTTTGTGAAGACTTAGGAAAATTCCAAGAAAAATATCACTACTTCTTAGACAATAAACTCTATGAAGAAGTCCTTAAGAAAGGCGCAAAGAGGGCTAATGAAGAATCTCAAAAGCTCCTTAAAAAAGTAAAACAAGCCGTCGGCTTGCTTACTGTATCAGAGTAATCAAAAGATTGCTCTTTTTAAATTCCTAAAACTTTTTTAATCTCAGCGAATAAAGCCTTTGGTAATGAATCATCCACAGGCTTTTCTTTTGCAAGAACACCGAAATAGAATTTTACCTTTGGTTCAGTTCCACTAGGTCTAACTGTGATAGTTGTTCCATTGTTGAATTTAAGCTTTACAACATTGCTCTTTTCAAGATCGATTGGTTTAACTTCACCATTTTTCTTAATATTTTTTGAGAGATAAATATCATCAACTTCTTCAACAAAAATTTGACCTACAGTAATGAATGGATTTGTATGTAATTTATTCATTAATTCATCCATTTTACTAGCACCTTCAGATCCTTTGAACTCGATGTTATAAGCGATGTCTTGATGATATCCAAATCTTTCTCCAAGTTCATCCCAAACCATATCTAAAGTCTTACCTTCTCTATAGTGAGCTAATGCCATTTCAGAGTATAAAACAATAGCTTGGATACCATCTTTATCTCTAGCGAATGGTCCGACTAAACAACCATAGCTTTCCTCATATCCAAACTCGAATGTAGGGCCATATCCTTGCTTTTCATAGTAATCGATACGGTTTCCAATATATTTGAAGCCAGTAAGGAATTGTTCTGTTTTGACTCCATATGCAGCTGCTACTTTAGCTCCTAAAGAAGAAGTAACAATTGTGTTATACATGACGCCGTTTTTGCTTAATGTTCCAGCAGCTTTCTTCTTAGAGAAAATGTAGTCCATAAGCATAGCAGCGCTTTGGTTTCCAGTTAATGTTTTATATGTTCCATCACTTGCTAAGAAACCTAACCCACATCTATCACCATCTGGGTCAGTCATAACAACTAAATTAGCACCTATTTCTTGCGCGTATTTAATTGGTTCGATAAAGCTTCTTGCGTCTTCAGGGTTTGGAGATAAAGTGCCTGAGAAATCTGGATCAGGAGTACATTGTTTTAATAATGGGTAGACTTCAAATCCTAAATCTTTGAATACTCTCATTGCGTTTACATAAGCTGTACCGTGATTTGGAGTGAAGACGATCTTGAATCCTTTTTTATCTAATGTTCTATCAATAGCCAATTTTTCAACTAAAGATACATATTCATCATCGATTTTAGAGTCTAAGAGAACTGTTTCGCCTCTTTCCTTTGCTACTTCATATGTAACGTCTAATTCGTTTGGAAGAGTTGCGATAATATCAAACATATGTTGAATTTTATCTGGGACTAATTGGCAACCAGTTTCGTCATATACTTTGTAACCGTTATGTTCTTTTGGGTTATGGCTTGCAGTAATCATTACACCACCACATGCCTTTAAATATCTAACAGCGAATGATAATTCAGGTGTAGGTCTTAATGAATCAAAAATGTATGCCTTTATACCAAAATCATTGAATACTTCTGCACTTAAAAGAGTGAACTCTCTAGACATATGTCTATTATCATGGGAAATAACAATACCATCAGTTTTCGCATTTGGATAAATGTCTAAACAGTACTTAGCAAAAGCTACACAAGCCTTCTTAACTGTGTATGTATTGAGTCTATTTGTGCCAGGACCAAGAATTCCTCTCATTCCTGCTGTACCAAATTCAATGTCTTTAAAGAATGCATCATCCTTTTCTTCATTAGACATATTTCTAAGAATTTCTTTAGTTGCTTCATCAACAACTTTTGACGATAACCAACGATTATAATTTTCACTGACTACTGACATAACTATTCTCCTTCGATACTTCTAAGTATCTTTTCTTCATCTTCTGGTAAAGGTGCAACAATTGATTTGCCACTTAAATATTTTAAACTTCCTTGAAGATTCTTAAATGTTAACTCGCTTGCGTGTAAGAATTGATTTTTAAATCCATAACGACTTTCAAACTCTTTATTAAATGAGAAATCGCCATATTTTTGATCGCCTACTACTGGATTATTGATGTAAGCCATATGCACTCTAATTTGATGACTTCTTCCAGTTAATAATCTAACTTTTAATAATGAAACTTCACCATTAGTATACATTCTTTCATATAGGGTTTTTGATTCCTTAGCACCTTCTTCAACTTTTCCTACGAAAACTTTATTGAGTTTTTCGTTTTTAATAAGTGGCGCTGATATTTCGCCTTTTTCCTTAGTTTCACCTTTAACTAACGTTAAATATGTTTTATTTAAATCTTTGTGTTCTTTGATTAATTTTGTCATTTCTTGAGTTACTTCTATTGATTTAGCGAACACTACTATTCCTGAAGTATTTCTATCAATTCTATGGCATGGTGCTGATAAGAAATTTCCTATCTTTCCTTTATATAAAAGGTATTCATTTACTAATACATCGAGGGATACATCCCTACTTCCATCTCCTTGAACAAGCATTCCTCTAGGTTTATTTACAACTAAGATATTTTCATCTTCGTAGATTATGTATTGAGAAATTTGATCGTTTGCACTTAATGCTTTTTCTTCTGTGAACTCTTTGTATTGTTCGTCAGTGATGTACAAAAGAACTTCATCATTCTCATGTAAAATGTATTTATCAGATTCTCTTTTACCATTGACCTTACAATCTTTCTTTCTGAATATTCTATAAACAAAAGATAAAGGAGCGTTCTTAAGAACCTTTTTAATATATTTAAACAATGACTGATTGGAATCGAATTTGTTTATAACAAATTTCTGCATATCTTTATTTTAGAGAATTATTATTTATAAATAAAGAGTGCAACTTTATTATTTTTTACATATAATACTTTCGCCATCCAATTGGATGCAAACGGAGGAATACCCAAGAGGCTGAAGGGGCGGGCTTGGAAAGCTCGTAGACATGTAACAGTGTGCGAGGATTCGAATTCCTCTTCCTCCGCCACGAAGATTAAAAAACGGATAGTCATCACCGATTACCCGTTTTCTTTTGTTTTGCTATTTGTCTTTTGACCACTTGTATTTAGGATTAATTTTTCTTTTTTCTAAGAAAGAGTGTTTGTATTCCAAGAATTCATTAGAAGGGCCACCATCTTTATCATATGGGTCAACTTCCATGCCATCATCTTCCCAGCCACAAACTGGGCATATATCGTGACATAATACATCTTCAAATTCATATTCACCACAAACAGGACACTTATGTGGTTCTGGGTCTCCAATAAAATCTTGATAATATTCCCACTTAGGGTTTTCTTTAATCTTGTCTTGATACCACTTCTTGTATTGATTTAAAGACATTTCGTTTGATTCATGTTCTAAATCTGGATTAGCAACTTGCTCCAAATCATAGAACCAGCCGCACACACTACATTGTTGCTGATTTGGTGTTTCTCCATTATTTAATTCTTCTTCTGTTAACTTAGTAAAATAAAATTTGTCACAAACTGGACAACTCATAGGTTTTAATTGTTTTAAAGTGTTTGCCATACTCTTTTTCCTTTCTCTGGATAGTACCAAAATCCTTTTCTTATATGGTGATACGAAGCCACATAACCATCCTTTGTGATGATGGCTAACCTACCATCTCTTGAATCATATTTATACGTGGTTTTTTTACAGTCAACAACACTTTTATAATGCTGTCTATCAACTTCATTAGCAAAGTGCACTGCCTTAGCGGCATAGTCTTGTTTGGAGATTGCACCAAATTCTTTTCCATGATCTTTAAAGTGCTGATCTAGACCGCCTCTATTGAAACCTTTTGCCCAGGCATAATTAATATGCTTCGTACTTTGGCCCTGATGTTTCGAACCTCTTGTGTTACCATAACGATAACTTGCTCCCTTAGTTGCCATGCTGTTTCACCTCCTTATTTCTTTCTTCAATGAACGAATCAAAGAGATGAAATTCCGCCACATCCTTATAATCATTGATGATGTCTTGTGGAAGATGACCAATAATTATAAATCCTTTGGGTTCAAGTTTATTAATAATGGTGTCAATCCATATTCTCCATTCATATTTTTGCTCTTTTAGTTGAACAAAACCGTGAACGCCTAACGCTATATATGTATGTTTTGGAAAGGCATTAAGATATTCATCATTAATGCAATCTGAACCACCTCTACAGTTAGGATAAAGTGGAACACCATTATTCGCATAGAAGAATGATAGCGATAAATTATCATTCAACTGTGCTTTTTGTTTTGCAAGCGGCATGTCGGAATGAACCGAGAAGTCCAAACCCATAATACCTTTGCAACGTTTGAAGAAATTTAAATATTTTTTAGGGTTTCTTCTGACCCTCTCAAACACTCCATCAGGAGAATAGAAATAAATAACATATTCACTTAAGTCTCCTTGGAAGTTGATAGCCTTAAAGAAAGGCATGACTTTTGTTGGTGGATTATTTGGAATCATATCTTCTCTAATGATTGGATATTCTTCCTCTTTGGTGAAATTCGCTCCATCCACCAAAAATGCTTGGAACGAATCTTCAATGACACCGTTTTTATCTTTGTACATTGTAGTTTTTCTCCTTTCTGGCCATAAATTGGCCGTACAAATTTTCGGTGGATATGCTACAATGTACTTGCTTGGTGTGCTTTATAGCATATCTCGGTCTTCACCACTGCTATGATGAAGGCCTTTTATTTATAAATGCATTTAGCAATTATAATCATTTGGATCAAAACCATCGTGTTCATCAAGAAATATTCTATATTTTGCTAAAGGATCAGATACTTTACACAAAAATCTAATCTTCTTTTTCGACATTCCGATTGTTTCTTCGTACGGAACAAGTATTTCCCCTGCAAGAGCTTTAGCTTGCCATTCCATAGACAGGTAGAATGGTTCAATTTCATTATTATTGAATGTCCTATCAAGAATAGGCGTGAAACCAAGAAGACAAAGTATAGCGTGACACATCTCGTGTAGAATATGGGCGCGATATCCACCAATTCCTCTACATGCACCTTCATAAACATGTTCTCTGACTGCAATATGGTAACCACCATTCATGTCGGGATTACATGCTGCCGGAACATTTAAATTGGTAATAACATCGGTCGACTCGCTTTCAACCACTTCCGTAGTAATTTGTGGAAAAAGTTGATGAATTCTTTCAAATGCGTTTATTACATCAAATCGAAATTTGTTTTTGCATTTGAATTGATGTCTAAACCATCGAGCTATTGCCCTTAAATCCTTTCTGCTAATAGGCTTTGTCTTATAATCCATCACGCGTTCCTCTTTAATATTTCGAGGATTTCATTAGCTGTTTCTTCGTCCAGATCATCAAAAGATCTTTGAAATTGGACAGCTAAATCTTTTTGTGTTGGCGTCACATATTCAATGTTTAATTTAACTGTTTTAGCAGACCTATCGATTGCTCCCCCTAGTTCTTTCTGCTGTTTCTCACTTAAACCATAATGGTCAACAAGCTTATCAAACCATTCTTCTGGAATAGCTTTTTTGCCACATTCGACTGAAGAGATAAAGGCACAAGACACACCCAAAAAATTAGAAGCATCTCTTAAAACCTCTTTATGTTTGATTCGTAAGATTCTGAAGTATTCGCCAAATTCTGTAAACTTCATGGTATTCCTCCTAAACGGACATTAATGTGGTGTTTTCCACAATAATATTTTTTCACTTTAAAAACTGGAATTCAACCTATTTTTGCAAATTTTTTCAACCTTAGAAGGTTAAAAATCAAATTGATTTTTAAATGCCCTAAATTTATTTAAATACTTCTATGTTAAAATGATGATGACATCCTAATTCAAACAGAACTATACCAATGCTGGTGATGTTTCTCTTATTCAAAATATGGATGACGATATACTTCTTGAGGAAGAAACATACTACATTAGAAAGAAGAAATTCGTTCTACACTACGGTATCTACATAAATTAAAAAGACTCATAATGAGTACATGATGGCCAATGCCATCTTTTTTGCATATTCTCATACCCTAGTGTGTTTTGACATTTGGTCGAAAAGTACCTAGTGTGTTTTGACATTTAAGGACAAAACGTTACTAACACCCTATGGGTGCTTTTTAATTTTACAAAATAAAGGGGCTGTTAAGAAATGAAAAGTCTTAACAGCTTTTTTCTTTGCAACAAAAA
>JAKSHZ010000032.1 GCA_024399115.1 Bacilli bacterium | reverse complement strand
CTTCGCTGACTGGTGCTTCCGTTATTGCATTTATAAGATAAACATCATTATCGATAGAATATCGTTCAAGTTCTTTTGAATCAGGATTAATAAGAATTCTGTTTTCAATTTTCTCATTAAGAAGCTCATGAACAAAACCTGTTCCGTCTTTTTCAACTTCAACAAATATATGATCATGACCGATTAGATGATTTACAAACTCGTTCAAAATAGTCAGGTCCCATACACAAAAGTTAATCAATGGATATTCAGATTTTATTATGTCTTTGATTTTGCAAGCATCATCAGATGGAGTGTATGTAAAAACAGGCTTTGAGTTTTCCGTTTTCGAATAGATGCCATGTCCGGTTCTGACAATCAGATTTTCCTTCAGCATTGCAGATATGTAAAACTTAAGCTGAGAATCCTTGAAAGAACTATCCATTTTTCTGGCAGTCTCAAAAAGCTGCACACGTGAAAATGTCTTTTGTGGAATATTCGAGTAAAGCACATTTGTGTTCATGAATACCTCCTGAAGCCATTTTGGCAATTTAATTTTATTTTGCCGAAATGGCTTTAATACAAATATAGAACTTCTATCTAAAAAAAACAAGAGCCACTTTGGCAATTTTTCGACATTTTGCCAAAGTGGCTTACATCCTGAAAAGTCGTAGGTCTCCATTTTCTTTCCGTGCAATATTCCTATTAAATTAGATAACGTGTCTCCGTATCTATTCCAGACTCAAAGTAATATTCACTTCCCCTTTTCCGCCCTGAAGAAATTCCCGTACCTCACTTTTAGACATTCCATTCAGAGTCCCGATTTTTGTATAACTCCAGGAATTACTTCCGTAAAAGAACACCAGGCTGGAACCAACATAAAGAAAAATATCGCCACTTTGAGAAGTTATCTGTCTGTCGCTGGTAGGAAGACTGAACCCTAAGTCCCCTACCTTTTCAAATCCACCGTAATCGTGAGCACTGTAAGTTACTCTTCCCGCTTTCAGTTTTTCTACCAGCGCTTTTGTTGCCACGTTTTCTTCCAAAGTTGCAGCTGCCTTTTTTTCACCAATTGTAATGTAAAGTTTCTGATTCATGTTTTCGTCAGTTCCTTTTTGATTTACTGTCTTATCTGAACTTCCCTGTGCGCAGGCTGTAAAAGTCAGAAAGAACATTGTAAATATAGTTATTAATATCTTCTTCATTTCTTTTATTCCTTGGGCGTTACGGTTGCAAGCAACCGTCGTGCTCGCCATTCCGCTTTCGCTCCAGCCGCTTCCCTCGTAAAACTCGCTCACTCAGTCCAGTGGCCGCCTGCGGCGTGGCACCAATCACTAACGCAAAACTCCATTTTCAATAATTTTACAATCTGTTTTTCCACCAACAGATTCATCTAGAATAATCTCGCCAATTTCTTCAGCAGAAATTTCTCCACTAATCGGATTCTTCACACTGTCAATTTTTCCTTTTATTTCGGCACAGACTTCTGATTTTTCAAAAGCAAGATCACACCCTTCCATTGTGCAGTTTATAAGCTTCAGATTTTTGCAGTAACAGAATGGCTGTGTTCCGATAATCTTACAGTTTATAAAAGTAAGATTTTCAGAATACCAGGCAAGATATTCCCCTTTGATTACACTGTCACGAATTTCAAAATTCTTTGAATGCCAGAAAGCATCTTTTGTATCAAAGTTGCAGTCAGAAAGCTCAAAATCTGAACAGTACTGAAAAGAATATTTTCCTTTCATTTTAAGATTCCTGATTTTCCCCTTCTGAACTTCAAAAAAAGGATATTCACTTCCAAGAATTTCTGAATCTTCAACATTAATGCTGCACACTTTCCAGATAAACTCAGGAGAATCAACTGTTACATTCCGCAGCGTTACATTTTCACATTCACGAAGGGCTTTTATTCCCATCATTTTTGTGTCTTTAATTTCGATATTTTTATCATACCAGAGGGCTGCACGACAGTTTACAGTCATTTCAGAGTTTGAAATTTTGCCGTCTGTAACATGCCATAAAGGATACCGAAGATCCATAAAACATCCGCTTACATTAATCCTTTGAGTCTCTTTCAAAAAAGATTCTCCATCGGCAGGGCCTGTAAAACGGCAGTTTTTGATTTCTGCATCGTAAATACCGTAAAGAGCCCGTTCTTCATCGTAAGTTTGATTTTCATATATCATGTTTTCCTCCATGGAAATAATTCAGAATTATTTTTATTTAGAAATTGTAACAAGCTTATTTCCCCAGTATTCCAATGCTGGGTTATCTTCTACAGCTTTAATGAATTCTGGAGTGGCCTGAATGTCACCAATTTTTGTAAGCTGCATGTTTACCTTTGCATCATGATAAAACAGAATGATTCTGTTTGGATGAGAATAGTAAACTTCCCCAGCTTTTGCTTCTGTAACCTTTACAGGACTTGATTCATACTTGTAACGGCGGCTGATATCGTAATACTGAAAATATTCCCATCCGGTATAATTATCAAAATCATAAATTGGAAGATTCCAGCTCTGATTTCCAACATCGTGTACAATCTGATTTGCAGTCGGATTATCCAAAGTTACCATTGTGAAAGTTTTTCCATTCTGTCCAAACTTTACTTTAAGATTACCTTTTGCAAACAGACTTCCTGTCATAACAGCAAGGCCCAAACCTACAGCAACGATTTTTTTCATTTTCATTTTACAAACTCCTGTGTAAGGCGCCCTGTAAGAGGCGCCGGTGTTCTTTAGCTTTACCTTTGCCTGATTTTTCTTCCAAAAAACCAGGCAAAAAATACAAACATTAGGGTGATGATTAAAGCAGGCAATACTACCCACCAAAATCCCGGATGAGAAACAAATCCTGCAATTCCAGCGCTCCTCATTAAAATATTTATCAATGGATCTGAAAACAACGCTCCCAAAATAAGAGCCGCTGCAGAACCAATAATTGCCACAATCAAAAATCTTATTGCAAATGAAATACGCAAAGCCGAATAACTGAAGCCCAAAAGTCTGTAATTGTTCAAATCAGCTTTTTCTTCATTCAGAATCTTTCTGCTTGATAATACAATTGAAATCAGAATAAAAAGACCGCTGACCACATACATAAAACAAATCAGCATTTTCATAGCCCGTAAAATTCCATATAAACCAGGCCAGCTGTTTTCGTGAACATGAATATCAGAGCCATAGGTATCTTCCAGAACTTTCATTATTTCAAGTTTTTTTGATTCGTCTTTCAAAAAGTAATGATGGCACCACAAGCTGGGATTATCCCGCCCGATTCTGAAATAGCCTTCCTTAGTCATTCCAAAATTCTCGCCTACATCATTGGCACACTGGTAAGTTCCAACAATCGTAAAATCTTCACCACGGACATAACGGCTTCCAATTGTAACTGTGTCTCCAATTTTCAAGCCTAAATCCTTCATCAAAAATTCTGTAATTACAATTTCGTTTTCTTCTGTACAGGTTTTTCCATCAAAAATATGGAAAAGTTCCGGAGCATCAGTAACATTTGCCGTGTAATCTTTGCCGTTCATTCGAAGCGTTGGCATGCCAAGAACATAATGCTCTGTAATTTCAGAATATTCTTTAATAATCGCTTCAAAATCTTCCATTGTTTCATTGCCAAAGCTTTGAACACCAAGGTGCATATCAGTTGGATTAAAGGCATCCATTAGCCCTTCACCATTTGGGCCAAGCCAGGAATTAAGCCGACCTGCAAGAGTTGCAAACAACACAAGGAGAAATGAAACTATCAAAGCACTTAAATAATTTCTTTTTCGGGAAACAATTTGTCGCAATGCAATCCAGAAAAGAATTCCATTTTTATGAAAGCCGCCATTTCTTTTAAATTCTTCCCGATTTTCCAGATCCTTTATGCTCTCCAGCGGACTGATTTTTTTAATTCCCCCAGCTTCCACATAAACAAAACATGCCAGAATCACAAAAAGAAGAATCACAAATCCAAGGCTGAGTAAAACTGGAACAGAAACCGGCACAAGAAGACTTGTAGTTGTTGACTGCATCTGTAAAATCAACTTTGAAAAAACTGGACTTACAGCAAATCCTGCAATTTCTCCAAGTAAAACCGGAATCATAAAAAGACCGCAAAAATTCAAAGCCAGCATTTTTGATGTGTAACCCAGTTCCTTGTAAATACCAAAGTTCCGGTTTTCCGTTTTTACTGCAGACTTAACCGAGTTTCCCAGAATAAATGCTGTAACAAAAAACAGAACAATGGCAAAAGCACCGAACATTGCCCCAAACGAATTGGAAAGCAACAGCATAAAATTGACCATTGTATCTGTTGTATGAACATCTTCCGTATATTTAGAAAGGCTGGAATTTTCATTCAGATAAAGATTAAAGTTGTCACTGTCTGTGCCGTCAGATTTTTCCTGAACATGAAGCAAAATTCCACTTCTTGCAAGAGCATCAATACCAGAATCTTCAGCCATCATTTTCATTTCTTCAAAATCTTTGCCAGAAATCAGAATTGACTTCATTCCAACCATGGAACTTCCCATAAATGGATCTTCAAAAAAGCCTGCAATATTCAGAGATTTTACAAGGCCGTTTCGTCCTACAACTACATCAATCTTTTCCCCAATTCCACAATGCTCATATATTTCCATAAAAGAAAGAGGCACCAGACAAGTTCCTTCTTCAATTCCTAATTCCTCATTCCTATTTCCCCATTTTCTATATCTTCCATCATCAACCAGAAAACAACCTTCACTGTCGCTTTCCGTATGATGCACTTCGTAATTTGCCATAATCAATTTCTGACTGTTTACAAACTCCACCTTCTCGAGAGCTTTTATTTCCTGCAAAAGTTCAACTTCTTCTTCATCACCAATTTTTGTAAGCCAGAAAGAAATATCTCCAAACTGCCCCTGAGCAATTTCCTTTTTTTCATATTCAGAAGTGCTGTTCAAAACCGTAAACAAAGAACCACAGACTCCACAAACAATAAACACAAAGGCAAAAATTCCCAAAAGAGAAGCGTAATGAGATTTAATCAAAGACTTAAAAATAATTTTGCTTTTACCCATAAAATTTTCCCAATAATACCCAATCCTTAATTCTTAATTCCTAATTCCGCATTCCGAATTCCCTACCATCCTTTCTCCCAGAGCCATTTACTCAAACTAGCTTCCCGTTCTTTTTCATTTCCATCTTCAAACTTACCAAGTTCAATGCTTCCATTAATTTTTCCGTCATCAATATAAATGATTTTTTCACCGCGGATGGCAGTTTTTAAATCGTGAGTTACCATTAAAATTGTCTGGCCGCCAGCGTTCAGTTCTGTAAAAAGCTTCATTACCTCATCAGAATTAGCACGATTCAAAGCACCAGTTGGTTCATCTGCAAAAAGAATTTCAGGCTCATTGACTACCGAGCGGGCAATTGCACAACGCTGATTTTCCCCGCCACTGGTCTGATACGGAAATTTCAAAGCCGCCCCCTGCAAATTCATTTTCTCAAAAAGCTCTTCTACTTTTTCCAAAGTTTCTTTTTCACTGCGGTCCTTTTTCAAAAATCCCGATACAGCCACATTTTCTTTAAGAGTCAGATTTGAAATTAAATTGGCTTCCTGAAACACAAACCCAAAGCTTTGGCTTCTTACCTTAGCCATGACTTTTTCCGAATCAGAAAGAATTTCCTGCCCGTTAAAAATAATTTTCCCGCTGCTGATTTTATCCGTGCCGCTCAGAGCATAAAGCAATGTAGATTTCCCGGCTCCCGAACTTCCCATAATCACAGTAAAACTTCCCTTCTCAATTTCAAGAGAAACGTCATCCAGGATTTTCACCTCGTTCTTACCGTTTTTCACAGTTTTTGAAATATTCTCTGCTTTTAATAAAGTCATCTTTTTCTCCATACGCTAAGCCACTATCAACTTTTTCTTCCCGGTTTTCGCATCCGCTTTAATTTCATCCACAACTTCAATTCTGTATTTCACAAACTGCAGCAGCTTATCTTCCAGAAGTTTTTTAAAGAACACTTCCAGTCCCTTCAAAATTTCAAGTTTCTGTTCTTCATCAGCAATCTGAATTTTCATTGTAAAGTCTTCATTTCCGTTTCTTATAAACTGATAGTCCAGAAGCCCTTCAATGCAAATTCCTTCTACAGAAAGTGGATGAATAAAATCCTTTTTGCCGTCTTTTTCAAACCACATAATATCTTCCTGACGGCTCTGTACAATTTTTGTTCTGGTAAAAGGTGAAAAATCTTTTTTTTCTAAAAGTTCCAGACGGTCCGTAATTTCATAGCGAATCAACGGCTGAAGGTAATTGTAAAGACAAGTTACAAACATTCTGCCATTAAGAACCTCAATGAAATTCAAATCATCAAAAAGCATCATTCCTTCTTCAGAATCTGCCTCCACACCAAGAGCAAGACTTTCAGAAGCACCATAAAAATTGATGATTTTCTTGCCAAAAGTTTCTTCCAGATTTTTTCTAAGTCCCGGAATCAAAGGTTCTCCACAAGTTACAAACTGATTTACCTTTTTAAGTTCAATATTAAGGTTACCTTCCTGAACAAGGCCTGCAATAATTTTTAATCCACTTGGATAACCAACAATAAAATTAGGTTTAAAATCTTCTATTTTTTTACGCCAGTTATCTAAAGGTTCATTAATATCTAAAAATAAGGTCTGAGCTCCAAATGCCTTGCAAGTAGAACCAATTGATTCCACTCCTGCATAAGGGCCATCAGTTGCAGCAATATATAAAAACCGCACTCCAGTCAGAAGAATCTTCGTCAGCTTAAAAAGACCGATATTCCACATGCACCCCCGAGTAATACCAGCCATTACAGTTTGCCAGGCCAAGTTGTCGTACAAAAAATAGCGTGGAGTTCCGGTTGAACCAGAAGAATGAACAGTGTGTATTTTAAGCTGCTCATAATCTCCACCAACTGCATTCTTATCTGTTAGAATTTCTGTAAAGTTCTCAAAAAGGATCTGCTTGTTGATTATAGGGAACTTTTCAATTGGAGTAGAATTAATGTTTGTGCTGTTTATTCCTGCCTGTTCAAAACTCTTTTTGTAAAAATCAGAATGTTCATAGGCGTAGCGAAGAATTTTGCGCATTTTTTTCTGCTGATTTTTTTGCAGAGCTTTTTGAGAACAATGAACATTTTTTCTAAATTCCAAAAATTTTGCGATTAAATGTAAAGTCATTTTTCTTCCTTTTATTTGACTTCAAACTTCCAGTTCTTTTTATAATTTTCCCGGTGATAATAAGTTGCCGTCAGATTTTTCTGATCAAAAATTACGCTCCATTCTGTAGATTCAAATTCGTTGTAATTGTGTTTTGAAACGCTTTCCATAATTTTTGCAACATCAGAAACTGTTGATGAAGTTGTTCCCACGTTAGTTGAAGCGGTTCCTGAGCTTGTCGAAGGGCTCGAAACTACCTTCTCCAATTTTTCAAACCGCTGATGACTTTGATTTGTTCCAATTCCGTATTTTTTTCCTGAAGTCACATAAAAATTAGTGAGAATTGGAGTTTCAATAATGGAAATTTCATTATCGATGTATTCAACTGCTACAGCTTTTCCATACGTATCACAGATTGCAAAATGAACACAGAATCCAAAGCTTGGGTGAAAATCATATTTTTTCAATAGTTCCACCGCTTCGTCTGTCGTAGCCGCTTTGTCCAGCAAAAGCCTGATTGCCGTTGTGGTTGTGATATCAGGTTTTGAAGTATTTTGATTTGTCCTTTCAGAATCCTGAATCATATTCACGCTGACGCAAAGACCTTTTTCGTTCATGCCGTCCAAGGGTGCATAAGCTGCAATTTTATTAACCAGACCGTCGGATAACAGAGCACTAAAACTACCGGCCCCGGCTTTTATGAAATCAATGTTCACAGTTGAAATAGATTTATATCCTTTTGCAGGATTTGTTTTTAAAACAAGAGCATTGCATTTATCCCAGTCAAAATTACGCCCGAAAACAAACCCATTCTCTCTGTTTCCAATCTGGATTGTAGAACAACCTGCGCCGTAGAAAATTTTATCATCCAAAATTTGTGTATCTGCTTTTGCCACCACATTGTGAAGCAAAAACTGAATTACTTCTCTGTCAGAACTGGCTCCACCTAGCTCTAAAAATTCATCAAATTTGTAATCCCCAGAAAACTCACCATAACTAAAACCAGTTTCCAGTTTAGTTTGAGCACAGGCAGTAAAAGATAAACATACAACATATAGAAGTAAAACTATTCTTTTCATATCAAACTCCTGATTACGCACAAAATTCCAAATCCAATCAGCAAACCACCGCAGATTATTTTTAAGACTAAATGACCTTTTTTCGTAAATTTTTCACTGAATCTGGAAGCAGTAAAACTGATTGTCAGCCACCAGATTACTGTTCCAAAAAATATTCCCACAACTAAAGAAAGACTCTGGCAAAAATTCTGGCAGGTAATTCCAAAAGATGTAAAAGCAATCATAAAGGTAAGAATTGTTGCAGGATTCAAAACAGCAATTGAAAATGAAGTCAGAAAATACGACAGTAAACCTATTTCTTCTTTTTTCACAACTTCATTTTCCACAGTCTTTCTTTCATTTTTCATAAGCAACATAAAAATACCGTAAGCAAAAATAAGTACACCACCTGCAAGAGCAATAATCTTTTCATGTAGCTGTAAAAAATCACTTATTAATGTAATTCCGAAAGCACCAATAACTGCATAGATTGTGTCTGCCACAGAAGAACCAAGTCCTGTTGCAAAACCTGCGGTAAAGCCTTTTTCGATAGAACGGTTTACGCACAGAACTCCAATAGCTCCTGCAGGAATCCCAAAAATCAATGCAATCAAAAGTCCTTTCAGAAAAATCATAAAACTCCTATTTCAAATTGCTCTCAAAAAATTCCTGCAACTTTTTCCAAGGAATATAATTTCCATTTCCGCCATCGTACAAATCACAATGAGTGGCGTTTGGAATAATCATCAGTTCTTTGTTTGAAGTGTATTTGCTGTCTTTAATCATGTTGTTAAAAGCAGTTTCCCCAAAATATCTTGAATGAGCTTTTTCTCCGTGAACAACTAAAACCGCATTTCTGATTTCGTTTGTGTAAGCAAGAAGCTTGTTGTTCAAAAGTGAAGTTCCAGCTGATGCGTTCCAGCCCATATTTGAGTTCAAAGAGCGTGGATGGTATCCTCTTTCTGTTTTGTAGTAGTCCCAGTACTGTTGGAAGAATCCTTCTTCGGCAGGTCTCTCATCTGGAAGTCCACCACCGTTTTTATATGAACCGTTTTTGTAGTCTTCTGTACGCTGTTTGTTCAACGCAACTCTCTGCTGGTAGCGAGCTTCTTCTGAATCTGCTGAATCAAAATATCCGTTGGCAGCGATACGTGTCATATCGTACATTGTGATTGCAGCAGTTGCCTTGATTCGTGTGTCGATTGCAGCTGCGTTCAAAGCCATTCCACCCCAGCCGCAGATTCCGATGATTCCGATTTTTTCTGGATCAACATTTTCCTGAACGCTCAAAAAATCCACTGCAGCCTGAAAATCCTCTGTGTTGATGTCTGGCGAATTCATATAGCGAACATTTCCGCCACTTTCACCGCAGAACGAGGGATCAAAAGCGATTGTAATAAATCCACGCTTTGCCATTTCGTGAGCATACAATCCCGAACTCTGTTCTTTTACAGCACCGAATGGTCCAGAAACTGCAATTGCAGGTAGTTTTCCTTTTGCGTTTTTCGGAGTGTACATATCAGCTGCCAAAGTGATGCCGAAGTGATTTGTGAATGTCACCTTCTTATGTGATACAGATTCATCAAGTTTGAAAGTTTTGTCCCATTTTGAATCAAGTTTTAAAATTTCCATATTTCTTTCCTCTGCTTAAAAATATAAAAGAGAATTTATCTAATATCAAAAACTTTGTTTCTATGATAAAATATGCCTAAAAGGCATAAAGTCTAAAAATGAGGCAAAAATGGAATTTCGGGTATTAAAATATTTTCTTACGATTGCAGATGAACAGAACATTTCCCGTGCGGCAGATCTGATTCACATTACGCAGCCAACCCTTTCACGACAGATAATGGATCTAGAAGAAGAATTGGGTGTTCAGCTTTTTGAGAGAAACAAGCAGAATCGAAAATTTCTTTTGACGGAAGAAGGAACCCGTTTTTACAATTACGCTCAGGAAATCGTTCAGCTTTCGGAAAAAACTGTTGAAGAATTCAAGAATAAGGATTCTGAGATTTTTGGAAAAATCTACATTGGAGCTGGTGAAACAAGTGCGATTTCAACTGTTGCACAGGCATTTTCTTCAATTAAACAAAAACATCCCCGGCTTGAAGTCAATCTTTTTGCTGCCGATGCCTCAGTAATTTCAGAACGGCTTGATAAGGGCCTGTGCGATTTTGGCATTTTTGTAGGATATAATAATGCAGAAAAATACGAGCATCTTATACTACCTCAAAAAAATGTCTGGGGACTTTTAACTCACAAAGAAAACCCTTTTGCAAAATATAAATCCATAAAACGGGAAAATCTTCTGGAACATTACGAACCAATCATGATTTCCCAACAGGCACTGGCAAAAAAAGAACTTCTGGACTGGTTTGATGGCTCCACAGAAAGGTATAACATAATCGGTTCTTACAATCTGCTTTTCAACGCCTCAATTTTCATAAAAGGAAAAGTTTGCTCTGCTCTTACTCTGGACGGAATTATTAATACCTCCAGCGAAAGTGATTTACGATTTGTACCATTAGATCCGCAGATTACCAGTGATGTTGTGCTTGCGTGGAAAAGGGGTGTAAAGCTTTCAAAGCAAGCACAGTTACTGCTGGAGGAGATAAAGAGGGCTTGCTAGTTATCTTATCTCACACAAATATTCTTCCACATTTTTATACTCTATGCCGTTCTCTTCTGTATAAGTTTTTCCTCTATAAAGAACGCAGCGTTTTGTAATATGTCCAAATCGTTTTTCTGTTGCCTGCACAAAGTCTTCATTAATCAGATGTCGGTACTGGTTTGGGAATGGTTCTGAAGTATGTTTAATTTCGTAGGCTTCACAGGTATTTGTATTTGCATCATAAACCAGCATGTCGTATTCATGATTTTCAAAGCGAATTTTATAAACACTCTTTTTTTCAGTTCTAGAGTTTTTAACAAGCTCCCGTTTAGTTTCAAAAATTACGATATCTTCAAGCATGTGACCAAGAACACCTTCAATGATTTTGTCTGTAATAAGCTGGATTGTTTTAGCATCAAGATTCTTTATCTGGTCATCCTTCATCAAAGAATAAACCAGAGCCTGTGCCTGACAGAAACGCATTCCCGGCTGAGTAAAAATTGTATACTCTTCACGGCTACCCTGAATGAAGTCAATTTCCAGAGTTTCAGTCAAATCAAGATGTTTGAGATACTGCTTTATTTCATTCACATGAACTTCAGTTACACCAATTTCCTGTTCTTCTTTTTCCTTAATGTCCAGGATTTTTTTAAGAGTATCCATGATGACTGTTGTATTAATTTCATCAAGAACATCTGTTCGTTTTTCTTCATCACGGGCAGAACGGAGCATCTGGGCTGTTGAATGTAAATCGTGACTCTTAAATACACTTGTAATTACATCAACAGTAAACTCATGGTTTTCATCCTCAATGATTCTGTTGATGGCATTTGTAAGTTCATTTTTTTCATAAAGCTCACGAAGATGACGGAAGTAGCGTCCATTTTCATAGCATCTTAAACTGTGCTGAATGTTCTTGCAGATAGCAGTATCAATATAGCGTCTTGCAGATTCATCATCACGGAAAGAAGCTTCCTCAGTATTCAGTTCTGCATTTTCAAAATCAAGTTCACCGGCTTTAAGTGTTCCACCGTAACGGATGTATTCATCAATGTCTGTAATGCCAAGTAGTCTTGAATGTTCCCTGTAAGGAATGACTGTTGTGTGGATTGTTATTGCACGGTCGTAAAGTTCCTGACCTTCCGCAAAATAAAAGCCTAATGAATCAGTTCCCGAAAGAACAATCTTCATTCCGGTAGCAGCATATACATCAGAGAACAAAGCAGCTCCATCAATGAAATCTTCCATCAGGGTTGCTTCATCTATGAAAAGATATTTGTATCCGGCCTTCTCAAGTTTCTTTATGTCTTTATTTATAGAGGAAATTGTGTCGGTTGTACGGGCTTTAATATAAACCGTATGTTTCAGCTGAACTTCAGAGAAAGAAAGCATTTCCTGTTTAAGCATTGTAGTCTTACCAGTTCGGCGGAGCCCATAAACTACACATACTTTATCTACAGTAGGACCATTTATATATTTGTCCAGGCGTTCAATGCAGTCACGGGTCTTATACTGGCTTGCAGTCTGAATAAGTTCCTTAAGGGCATCACCTACAGTTACGTTGCAGTTAAACTGATCTTCAAACTCTGAAATATCAGGAGTCATTTTTTTAACAATCTTAAGTTCTTTTTCAAGCTTCTTGCGTTCTTCAATCTGAGCCTTCAGCGGTTCAACTTCTTCTTCAGACAAAGTACGGCTTAAATTTTTTCCGTTACTTTTCCACTGATGATAATAATAAGGCTTATTGTTGATTACTTTTCTGGTTACGTAACCTTCCGGCAAAGAGGAAATTCTTTCTTCTAAATCTGCAAGCTTGTTCATA
>JAKSHZ010000031.1 GCA_024399115.1 Bacilli bacterium | reverse complement strand
CGCTGATGGGCTTGGTATAGACGGTGTCCCCACAAACGACGGCCGCGCCATAGAAAGTGGTGTCCCTGGTCACGATAACCTGGCTATACTGTGGATCCCTGCTCCATTCGCTGAAGCAGGCATGGAAAATGTTCGACGCATCCTTATAGCAGAGGTTGTAACGCAAGGTTGCCCCCTCACTGCCCACATCAGCCAAATCGCTTATGGCGAACTTCAACGTGTCACCATAGCAAGCGAACAAATCCTTGCTCTCCCCGTTAGCGGTCAACACCAAATCAGGTGTGCTGTACTTACGGACGGTGATGACGTTACTCCTGTTGCTGATCTGGGTAAGTCCCATCGTGGAAGTCACCTCACGAAGGATATAATAGACATCCGATTTAGGGGCTACCGCACCCGTAGGCAGGTTCATGTCGTTCTGGTCAGAAATGACCGACCATATCTCGCCGTCCAGACTGTACTTCCAGGCGTAGGTGTAACTGTCCTTTCCATAAGCACCCATAAGTATGTCACTCAGAATAGCCGGATTGGCGTCGCCACCGCATATCCTGTATTCGGTCTCCCTAGTCGCACCGATACCTATCGTGTTGATGAAAGTCTCGCAATTCTGTATGACGCAGACCACCTCGACACTCTCGCACCCGTCGGTGACCTTCCTGATTCTGGCGTAGCCGTACTTGGTCGCCTGTATAGTGTATCCTGTCACCTTGTTGAGCAGCGTCCAATCGCCATAGACAATTTCCCCGCTTTCCGTCTCATTTCCCAAGGCTACCTCATATTTGCTTAACGCATAGTTATCATCGGTTGGGTTGATGGTTATCTGTGCCGTTGTCTGCCCCTGTGCCACAAGGATGTTCAAACGCCCGTTCCTGTCGGGTGTGGTCGAGCAGTTCAAGCCTTCAATCATAGCAGGCTCCAATACGGGCAGAGCCTTGACCTTAACGGTATCCTTCAACTCGATGGTGTTCTCGCATCCGTCCTTCACTGTAACCAGGACAGGAATGTCCTTCGTAACCATCGCATCTATTTCCGCCTCAAGGTTCAACCCGTTGGCACTGCCACTATAATCGGTTCCTTTTGCCGAATAGGTGTAATCCAAACCATCCCTGACAAGGTTGTACTTGTCCACCGGCTGGGCTGGATTGAAACCGACCCTGATGGCAGATGCGCTGGTAGCGCCCTCGCACACCTTCGGCAGCCTGTCCATCACAAAGTCCTCCCTTACGATGTTCTCGTAAGTTTGGAATCTGGCGGTAGGATAGGAACCCTCGCCTTCCTGGGCATAGATGACACGGTTGCTGAAATTCTGCAAGACAATCTTCTGACGAAACTGGTAAACAAGCCCCTTCTTCATCTGCTCGCGCTTCACATACAGCTCGCCCGGATCATGTCCAAAAGCAGTAGAATAGTTAAGCAAGTCACCTTCCACACTAGGATCATCTCCAGGATTTTTTGCAAAACTTAGTGTTTTCCAACCATGTCCTGCTATCTTGTATTCCCACTGATATTGTATGCCGTACATATCCGCGGTGTAACCACTAAGCAATTCAGCCTTCTGTCCCTCTATGTACAGACACTCCGAAACATTTTCCGTTTCTTCTGTCCTTTCACAGAACATCCTGTCAATTTTCTCCTCAAAGCCGGGTAGGACGACCTTCGGCACGATAAGGTAGTGCAAGAGGTTGCTCTCACATTGCACATACTGATCTAAATAATTCAATCTTCCAATGTAGAACTCAGTTCCAGGCTTAAACAACCCGTACATATTTGTCCTCAAATCTTGATAAGTGAACGAATACCCATAATTGTAGCTGGCATTGCTCTTCCTGACAGACCAGTTGGTAAGCGCTGTCTGATTCTTGTTATAAAGCACCCAATTGTAGGATTGGTTGTCCCAACTAAAAACAGTTGGATTTTCCTCGTTTTCTATTGAAATACCATAACCATCATCCTCCTCATACACATAGTAGATGTCCTCGTTGCTACCCGCTTTCTTCGGCGTCATCTGCGCAGCCCTGATCTGTCCGCCGTCACAATGATATACATTTACACTCACTTCATCTGTACATATTCTTTTATCATGGTGATTTGCACCACTCGAGGCTGGCGAACTAGCGTATCCATGGACAATAAACTTGAACTTTACGGTCACATATCCCCTGTCATTATAAATTTCATCTCCATTAATTATGGAAGACAAATTAACATTGATATCTTTTGCCGAAATATTATAAATATTTTCCTTGTATTTATTTGGAAAACTCTGTTCATGAAAATATCTGTCACCTTCGTAAAACTTCCAGTTACTTTCTGAATTGCCATTCACAATCTTATAACAGAGTTGTTCTTCCACTTTACCTCCAGCCGTATGGCCTCCCTTACCATTGATTCGGAAGTAATAAGATTTACGGGTTATCCTAACATCCTTATTCCATAGTTGCCTGGTCTTGTCTATAGTCACACCAATCGTATTGCCTGCATTGGCTGCCTTTCCGTCCGAAGTTGACGGAAGATCCGCACCAACATGTTTATAACCTCCTAAATCCCAGTAGGTGGCGTCACACTGCTGTCCGAGAACAGGTCCGACACTAATCAAAAGTGAAAAGAGTAATACAATCCACTTAAGAAATATCTTTCTACTTCTTTCCATTTTCCTCCATTTATTCGTTAATAGTTATACTCTGTTTCTTCCAAGTGCTCCAGGCACCCAGGTTGTCCATGCAGCGGTAGCAGACCGTGTGCTCGCCCGTCTCCTGAAAGGCATGGTTCACCTCATCAATGGCAGTTGCTGTGATATATGTTCCGCCATAGGCTGCCTTTCCGCTTTGCCATTTTCCTTCGATAAAGTCAAACCTATTGTCGCCCGCCCTGTAATTGACCGTATTGCCGTCAAAGCAATACTCGTACTTGACTACACTGCCATCCTTATCGTAACTGCCCTTCATGGAGAAGGTCCGTTCCATCGGCTTGCCGTCAACCGCCTTCACCTCCATGACAGGAACAGGAGGACAGTCACCTAAAACTCTTACCTGCACATAACAGTTATACTCGTTGTCGAAGACATCCTTCAACACCACCCTCAGCCGTGTGTTTCCCAACACGGCAGCAGATGTGTCACTGTCAAAGAAATACGTATTAATATATCCTTGTGCATAATATAGATTCAAATCTCCATCAGGATTTTGATGGCACTTAACCATCACCCCTTCGGAATTGACACTTGTAAAATTGCCTACCCTAGACGGCAGATTCTCTCTGTTGCTGTAGCCAATCACGTTAAGGTCAATCGTATCACTGTACGCCCAACTTCCCTCAAACCGGACCAAGCGCAAGTCGTAGTCAATGTGCCGAACTCCACTCAGATCCAACGTATCAGACCGACTGCCGGTCTGAAAGACGAAGGTCGCACCTTCGCCTTCTTCTTTGAACCAGTCCTCCCTGGTGTCACAACTTGTCGTACAATACAGCGCAGCTGTCACCAAAAGGCTAGTCAATCCTAACTTTTTTCTTTTCATATGATGATTTTCTTTTTTTCTTTAATTATCAGTCTATTTCTATACAAATTTAGTTTTAACGACACTAGCAGTTGCGAAATTGCAACGTTGCTTTTTTCACAATTTTTGCAAAATTACTTAATCTTGAAATTAAAAAGTCACCATCGTTGCAGAATGTTCATTTTGGTAGGTCATCGCCTACAGATATAGATTTCACTAATGACAAAAAACAGAAAAGAGCGAGGGGGAGAGTTATATGATTATCCATGTAAGTAATTGACAATAAACAAAAAAGATAGCAATAATCTTGAATTGTTGTTGTGTAATTCAAGATTATTTACTATCTTTGTAGTGTAATCAAGCATCAATCAAATGATTACAACCGCAGGGAGCGGATTTCTCCCTAATATAATAAACCTAACTGAAATGTACTTAAAAGAAATTTCAGTGAAGTTTGAAATCTTCGGTTTAGAGTTCACTATAAAAGTGAAATCTTTGAAGAAATAAAACTTCGGGGGGTTGACCAAAAACATTTACACATGTCAACCCCTTTAGGTTTTACAAATTTAAAAATAATGAGCGAATTATTAAAAAAACACGGAGGAAAAAGAGAGGGCGCTGGTCGTCCAAAAAAAATTGCAAAGTCTGTCAATTTCTGTGCAAAACAAGAAGTTATAGACATTTTAACATTACAAAAAAACAAAAGTGAATACATTAACAATGCAATTTTAGAATTTTACAAAAATTCAAGCAAGTGATATTGTAATTTTTCCTACTTTTGCATATAAGAGTAGTTACCCAATAAACCAATACAATTAAGCAATGGGCAAAATTCTCTACTTCCTCTATTTCATTCTCTCGGTTTTCCCTACGGATGCTAATGAAAATCGCAGACACATCCATGTTATTAAACGTGGCAGTAAGAAATCACACATCGGTGATACTGTGGCAAAAATTTGGATTGAGGAGAACGGAGAAAAGAAAATTGAAATAGACTGGTCAGAGTTATCAGCTGACGAAGAAGCAGACCTTATAAAGGTTATAGACGAACATTACGATTACATCAACAAGTGTATTGATAAAGTATTCAATGGACAAAAAGTTGAAATACTTCGTATTACTAAAAAAAACAAATAGATATGTGCAGATTCAAGGACACAACATTAGGCATTAAGAAACTCGACTTCAACGAAAAGCGAGGTATGATGGCTGTCTATCTAACTGATGGAAGAGAAGTTCTTGTCCCTGTAGGACTTTTCCCCGAAATCAAACAACTTCGCAAGTCTCAACGTGAAGATTATATAATCATGGATAGGCAATTCTTCTCTTTTGAGGCAATTAGTAAGATATTTTCTGTTAAAGATGTTCTTAACTTCAACTTATCTACAATTTGAGTACTAAAAAGAGTTTGATTTTTTAATCTTACCAAGATTTAACAAAAAAACACCTATCTATTGATAGGTGTTTTTTTTTATGTGTGTCCAACCCGCTATCGCGGGTGTTCCTAACCATTATGGAATGAAAAGGAGAATGACAACATCGAAATGTAAAGAGGTGCGACTCTTCGCTTTTTTTTGGAAAAACAAACAAAAATACATACAATGTCGTACTTTTTATGTATTTTAGCAGTACTAAATATCATATAATATGAATACACAGATTACAATAAAGACAGATGAGACTCTGAAACAAGATTTCTCTAATTTTGTGGCTGAATTAGGCATGTCTGTATCAACTGCATTTAACCTATTCATGAAGGATTGTGTCAGAAACAATCGCATGAACATATCTTTGGATTTGAATGATGAAAACTATCAGGCTCGAAAGGATGCTGAAGATTGTAAATTCGCTCATACATTCAAAACAGAAGAAGAATTCACTAAATTCATGAACGAGTTATGAAGTATGAAATCAGCACCACAAAACAATATGAAAAAGACATCAAAAAATTAAAGTCAAGGGGTGTAGATATTTCCCAGCTCACTAAATATGTAATTGATTTAGCAAATGATGTCAAATTACCAGCAGAATGTAAAGATCACCCACTGATTGGAAATTGGAAAGGTTACCGAGAGTTCCATGTCGATGGTGCTGGGGATTGGGTGATGATTTACAAGAAAGAGAAACAGGTACTCAAATTGATATTGGCACGAACAGGTAGCCATAGAGATGTATTTAAGAACAAAAAATTAAAGTTAGGGGGTCATCTTTTTTGCCATCAGTTTCCCTTTTTGGAACGGTCACAATTTGTGACCGGTTAATTTCAAATTACCAGTTCACCTTTACACCCAGCGAGAAATCCGGTTTCACATAACTGTCTCCGCCACCCCACAGCATCCACTGTCTGGCTTTCAACACAAAGGAAAGCCACTGGGTAGCATACGCCTCAAAGTCCAACCCTCCGCTCAAACCATATACGGCGTGTTTCTCCGTCCAGTCCATCACCTTGCAGTCCCAAACGTCATAACCGATATTGCCTGTCGCTCCAATGTGCATGTAGAGCCATGTGGCAGGATGCCACACAGCATAATCTGCTCCTAATCCCAATAGGAACATATTACTGAAATCCGTGTAGGTGAACTCAGCCTTCTCCCGGTCCAACTCTAACATCAAGCCAACCTTGTCACTTAGATGGTAATCATACATCAAACCAAGATCGTAGCCATTATAACCAAAACCGCCTCTGAAACCAACGCCCATGTTGCCCTTAGCGTGGTACAGCTGTGCCGACGCACACATAGTGAGTGCACTTAGCACAAGTGTAAATATTATTCTTCTCATTCTCCTTCCTCCATTTTCAGTTCTACCCTATCAATGTTGACAGCTTCAAAACCGACCAATGCACAAATCATCTTCTTGCGATCGGCCTCGTCAATTCGCTGCAACTCCACAAAACCGTCATCGGTCAGATCCAACTGTCTCTTCACAACTTTGCCATCTTTTAAGAGAATACTAACTTCAACATTAACCATAATCACCTTCTTAATTTTCGTGACTTTTCCTTTTCTTCGGGTTCCTCGAAAATTGTCATTTCAGACTTTTGTTCCATGCTTTTCTCTGCAACTTGAAGATTCTTCTTTACTTCTTCTTTAAGATTTTCTGTGTGAATCTTAAACATGAAATTTCGGAAGACATTAAGATCTCCTGTTTCACGTGTCATCTTTAGTGCCTCTATATATTCCTCCTTCTGATCCTTCAATATCTTTGACGGTATAAGGTTTCTTTCTATTTGTAGGAAATTCATCAGCAACCTCGACATCCTCCCATTCCCATCTGCCCAGGGATGAATTGTAACCAAGTTATAATGCGCGTCAAAACTCAGTCGGTATCCTCGTAGCACATCCTCTTTCCCAATCAGTTTTCTCGACTTATTCAACCACTCACAAAACTCTCTTAGTTTCGGCATAACCTTTTCATAACCCATATACGACGGACCATTTGACCCAGCCCTCACGTTAAAACGTCGAAAATCACCCGCTGAAGAATCAACTGTTCCCGTTGCTGTATAATACTCGCTTCCGGTATTTTTCATCACAATAGCCGACAGGTTACGCAAAAAGTCTTCATTGATTATGGGCTCTTCTTTTGCCAAATCAAAACATTTGTCATATGCCCTCTTCAGATCTGTGTTCATAAAATGCTCCATGAGCGATCGAGAAGGGATAACAACTCCGTTTTCAAAAATCTTGGAGTTCTCTTCCTCCGTTATCGTCGATCCCTCTATTGCAGTCGAATGGGTAATGATAGAGTAAATATAAAACTTGTCATACTCGATTTGTTGTGCAATCCCCAAATCAAGACATTTTTGGTAAGTTTCACTAAACTCTTTTTCTATATTAGTATTCATATTCTTTCAATATTTCTTCACTTTATAACAAGCCAGTCATCATCCTGCTCATCATTTTCTGTAAACGGAAAAGACTCATCTTCCCCCTCGCTCTTGCTGTCCTTGATAGATACAGAATACTCTGCCTCTTCCTCTTTAAGGTTATTTTCAGATGGCTCAGGCTCATAGTATCCATCTCCCAATTCACTGAACTTGATAAGTTCCGCTTGGAATCTTAACTTGACACTGCCCGTTGCCCCGTTTCGGTTCTTCGCAATAATCAACTCTGCCGTTCCCCGCGTGCTGTTACCCTCGTCATCTTGCAGAATACCATAGTATTCCGGGCGATGCAGCAGCAATACCATATCGGCGTCCTGCTCAATGGCTCCAGACTCTCGCAAGTCAGAAAGCATCGGACGTTTGTTGTCCCCTACCCTGCTTTCAACACCACGATTCAGCTGAGACAATGCAATGATAGGTATATCCAGCTCTTTTGCCAACTGTTTCAACGCCCTGGATATGGTGCTAACCTCTTGTTCCCTATTATTGATATTCTTGCCATCCGCATGCATCAGCTGGAGATAGTCGATAAAGATACACTTCACTCCCCTATCCATTACATACCTTCTTGCCTTGGTAGCCATCTCGAATATCGTCATGTTGGCAGAGTCGTCTATAAACAACGGCATATTATTAAGCTTACCAAGCTGATTGTTCATGACAAGCCAGTCGCACTTACTCATTTTACCCGTCTTGATCTTACTTGCAGGAAGCTCAGTCGCATTGATGATAAGTCTCTGCATCAACTGGATCTTGCTCATTTCAAGACTGAAAATCATAACAGGTATATTCTGTTCTAGCATATTCCTAGCCATGCTAAGCAACAGTGCCGTCTTACCCATCGCAGGTCTGGCTGCAAGTATGATAAGATCCGACTTTTGCCAACCGCTCGTCTTTTTATCCAACGAATGAAAACCTGATTCAATTCCGCTCAACCCATCCCGTAAAGCAGCTGCCTCAATCTCCTTGATCGTTTGCGACAGCATATCCGGCATTTCTGACACACTCTGCCTATCCTCACGGATAGCCAAATTGTACACTCCTTCCTCAATGCTCTGCAACATCTCTCTTACAGGAACCCTCCTTTCATATGCGGATTCCTCCGCAATGGTGCAGAAGCGAATAACCTCACGGCACATGTACATTTCTTTCAGCACCTCGACATGATAGCCCAAATGGGCAGACGAATTGATGGCCTGAGTAAGAAACACGGCTTTCAGTGCAAGTTCTTCCCCTGCTCCCATTGTCCGAAGACGGTCCGACACAGTCGCCATGTCGATGCCGACACCCTCTCTGCTCAATTCCGCTATCGCATGAAATACAGTCCTCAGGTCTTTCTCATAAAACATCTCCTCACGCAAAGTATCTGCAACCCTGCTATATGCCTGGTTGTCTATCAGCATGGCACCTAGCACATACTCTTCAAACTTTCTGTCGTGTGGAGGCATCAAGCCCTTGTCCGAAATCATCGGTACGCTATCATTCTTTTTCTTCCGCTCCATAGCTCAATTTAAATCTTAACTCTATAAGTGTTGTCATCAACTTTCTCGGCAAAGATCTCTTTAATGAATGCTTCAAATTCGAACCCTGCCAAACTAGCTTTCTTCTTTATCTCATCTTGTGTCATATACAAGTATCCGTCGTTCTGGCGACTTTCTTCTATGATGTTGGCATCCTCCACCATTGGCGAACTCTTCATCAACTTGCTGTTAGACTCCGATTCTCCCTTCTCTATAACGTTTTTGAGCGAACCCATCAGATATGCCAGCTCACTTCCACTCAACTTTTCCTCATCCCTCATTTTCTTACACCTTTGGCAGACAGTCCTTATCAGTTTCATAAGTCCGTCTTCACCCAGGTATTTTTGTGCGAGACGAAGTCTTACCTGCATGTCATCCCTTATGATAACATCAGGGAAACTTTTCCTCATCAGAGTGAGAACCTTGTCCGAGAGATCTATATGCTTTGCCTCCTCTATGTGGCTTCGTTTCTTTTCTTCCACAATCTTGTTTTTTACCACGAAAGTCAGTTTGGCTAACTTTCGTCCTACTTTGATTACATCATAATCAAAATAGAACGGACAATTTTCAGTCTCCATCATTTCATTGCGGGCCGGCTCTATAATCCAACGAATGAAATGACTGTTATTCTTGTATCGATCCTCATTGCAGAATAACTTCTTCAGGTTTTCTATCTCATAAGTCACATTGCTGGTATTACCCACCAATAGCTCATATATACGCATCGTACTGACAAGCTTGAATCGTGACTCCAATTTCGTATCAATGATTTTGAACACACGCAGATCATAGAACGCTTCCCAAAAATCCATGTTTAGCGTAACCCTTATCTTGCCATTCTTTTCAGAAGCCTCAATTTTGCGAAACAAGAAAATCTCACGGAAATCCCAACCGCCGTCCTTCGGTAGACCGAACCCCTTTTGAGCAAGAGAGTGCAAACCCTCAACCACCCATTTATAGTTTCGAGTCTTGGTATCCACTATTTCCTTTATTGGTATTTCAATTTGGGGAGTTGCTCCATCAATTTCCTTCACCATTTCTATAGAAATATTTTTCCCAAGCATATCCTGGTTGATGTAAGACTGACACGCCTCTATCACCTTAAGGAAGATCTTTTTTTCACACAAAGTGAAATCATATTTCATCTTCGTAAGGTTCCAAGCCTGGTACGAGAATTTCTGCGGCAATTTTTTTTCGGGGGTTTCTGGGTTCATAAGCTTTTTCATATTTGACACAAAAATAGCACAAATTTCTACCAATAGAAAGAGATTTCACAAATTTCTACCAATTCCGCAGAAATTTCACAAATTTCTACCAATTGGAGTATAAAAACTTCACAAATTTCTACCAATTAGTGCCTAAAACTTCACAAATTTCTACCAATTAGTGCCTATATTTAACTGATATTCAGTAATTTACAGAAACCGATATATATAGTTAATATATTCTTTTATATCTTGACAAGCAGAGCTTTTGTTTCTTTTTTGAAAGATTTTTCGATTTTTTGACCCAAAAATGGCCAAAAATGTGATTTTTTAATGATTTTTTTCCTTCTCCCGCGCAAACGATTTTTTTAAATTGTTGATAATCAAGAATTTTATTTTAAAATCCTTCACAAATTTCTACCAATTGGATTCTCCTATCCAGAATTGATTTTTGTAAACTATTATCAATCAACAATATAATTTTTATATTTATTCTCCTATTAA
Source organism: Bacilli bacterium (assembly GCA_024399115.1). Classification (GTDB taxonomy): domain Bacteria; phylum Bacillota_I; class Bacilli_A; order RFN20; family CAG-826; genus RGIG9670. The sequence continues at coordinate 2,095 of JAKSHZ010000031.1, read as the reverse complement.
TTCCTATTTCTCCTATTATTTGCTCCTATTTCTCCTATCGTCTGAAATGGAAGAAATTTGTGCTATAAATGCTGTAATAAGCACTCCTATTTCACAAATTTCTACCAATAAGCACCCAAATGCTTAATTATCAATCACTAATTACTTTCTCCTAAACCACCAATTTCACAAATTTCTACCAATAGAAATTTAAAACATTGATATTCAATAAGTAATTATTTTGAAATTCAAGGGGGCTTACAGTAATACTTATTAAATAAGGCCACAAAGCCCCATTTTCCTATCGCTCCTATCATCTGAAATGGAAGAAATTTGTGCTATAAACGCTGTAATAAACACTCCTATTTCACAAATTTCTACCAATAAACACCCAAATGCTTAATTATCAATCACTAATTACTTTCTCCTAAACCACCAATTTCACAAATTTCTACCAATAGAAATTTAAAACATTGATATTCAATAAGTAATTATTTTGAAATTCAAGGGGGCTTACAGTAATACTTATTAAATAAGGCCACAAAGCCCCATTTTCCTATCGCTCCTATCATCTGAAATGGAAGAAATTTGTGCTATAAACGCTGTAATAAACACTCCTATTTCACAAATTTCTACCAATAAACACCCAAATGCTTAATTATCAATCACTAATTACTTTCTCCTAAACCACCAATTTCACAAATTTCTACCAATAGAAATTTAAAACATTGATATTCAATAAGTAATTATTTGATAAAAAACTGATTATTAATGAAAAAGAGCGAGGGGAGGAGTTGCGATAGTAGTCTCGTAATACACTGAATAATAATTTATTACATAACAATTTTGAATTACCTTTGTATAAAGATAATATAGAAAGGAGGTGTTATATAGTTTTTTATTTATAATTTTGTATAAAATGATTGACTCTTTGATATATGAGTCTATAAAAGTAATCTATGAATAACCATTTTTCAACAAAAAAAGCATATTATGAATACACCAAGATACATAAATCCACTTACCGATTTTGGTTTCAAGAAGATATTCGGCAACGAGGACGTGATGATAGCATTCCTAAACGACTTGCTTGAACCTAAATCCCCCATTGTTCACGTCACATTTATTGACAAAGACGAATTGGGGCAAACTAAATATGAACGTGGAGTTATTTACGATTTGCGATGCAAATGTGATGACAATTCGCAGGTGATTGTTGAAATGCAAAATCGGGCACAACTCAACTTCTCCGACCGCATTCTCTACTATCTATCTCGCAGCATATCATCACAAGTTGAAATCGGAAATGTGGAATGGGATTATAAACTTACTCCAGTTTATGGGATATTCTTCCTCAACTTCAATCTCCAAGGTTTCAAACCTCAATCAATACGTACAATTCAATTGAAAGTAAATGAAACCGGTGAGATTTTTAACGAAAACGTAAAAGCATTTACGCTTGAACTTACCAACTACCGCAAAAAAAATGTTGCAGATTGCAAAAACTTTATTGATTATTGGATGTTTAATTTGGCAAATATGGAAACCATGACCACTGAAATGCCATTCCAAAAGGAACGCCCAATATTCGAAAAAGTAGGAACCATATCACAAATTGTCAATATGAGTGCTGAAGAACTTGCAATTTATAACGTCAGCCTAGATACCTATCGTACCAACCTCTCCGCAATGAAGAACGAAAGAAAAGAAGGGCGAGAAGAAGGCAGAAAAGAAGGCAGAAAAGAAGGACGAGAAGAAAAAGCTTTTGAAACGGCACGTCTGATGCTTCAGAAGGGGGAATCTATAAATAAAGTCATTCTTTATTCGGGTCTTACAAAAGAACAAGTTGAATCCTTAATTTAACAAATAGTCAAATACACCTATCAATTCGATAGGTGTATTTTTTTGTACAACCCGCTAACGCGGGTGTTCCTAAACCATCCAACTTCACTATTTAATCTTAACCCAGATTTCTCTTCCCCTCGCTCTAACATTAATTGAGAAATGTAAGCAAACGCACAAGAACGAGAACAAAGCAAAGGAAATGTAAGCAAACGCACAAGAACGAGAACAAAGCAAAGGAAATGTAACCAAACACGCAAGAACGGAAACAAAG
>JAKSHZ010000030.1 GCA_024399115.1 Bacilli bacterium | reverse complement strand
GGACTCTATGCTATTCCCATCTGCCCTAAGACATTATAGAATTCCGTTCCCGTTAAATTGTCTGAGAAGCATATTTTCTTTGTATCAATAAGTTCCTTTATTTTCAAAATTGGCTTACACTTCACATTGAAGTCTATTGAATACATAGGACTAATGTTAAACTTATTACTGATAACACGCTCGCTTACTCTGTCTGTAGTACATGGATAAACATGGACAAACTGATCACCCGCATCACTAACAATCAGCTGCATCATAAACTTATGAGCATTGAACTCTAATAGCAGTGAATATATATTCTCATACTCACTTATACCCAGTCCAGTATCAGCTATTACCGGATATTTGAAAGTATCCCACTCAGCTCCTACATTGTTCTTCTGGTTGTCTGTAGCGAACATCTTATTAATGAATCCACTGTTTGCGCAGTATTCAACAGCTACATCTATCGGATCTTCTTCATCACTTTGGTGATAATGATATATCTGCATGTCTCCGGGCTTCATCTTCATGATGCTGGAATCCAGTGAGAACTCTGTAAAATATGGGCATATTCTTGAGATAGTATTACCAACCAAGAATACTGTGATGGCTCTATTTCGGGCTATTGTTGATATAAGTGATGTGAACTCAATACACTCATCAGTAAGATATAAACCGGTGCTTATGAACTCTTCAAATATAATATAATCATAATCAGGAAAAGCCTGAGACTTATATCTCTGCTGCTCATTTAAGTCCAAATATCGGCCTATCTCGGGACCTCTTGTAACCTTACCATCTACTACATTAGCAAAGTATATAGAGCCTGCATAACAGCTGATAGTATTGAAGTCGCCTTTTGTAATCTTTTTGATAGGCATATCAGTGAAATATGCCTCAACAGATTTCGCTTTTATATCGGCTTGCCAGCGTCTCAGATATACAAATTTTCTTGATGTGTTATAAGCATGCTTTAAACAAGTCTCTTTTACCTGATAGCTCTTTCCATTTGCTCGTTGGCCTAAAAGCATTATATATCGTGCTCCGGTTGCAAGCACTTTTGTTATATCGTAATATGCTGCCATTATTCCTTCCTCATAAATCTATTCATTATAAAGTTTACACTTTCAGCAGGAATAGCATTTGCCTTGTTATCCCACACACGCAGCTTTTGTTCTAACTCATCAATCACATCTGCTCTTACCTTTGCATTATATTTTGATAAATCAAATTCAAAACTTTCGCAGCCATACGGAACACAGACGCAACTATTTTGATGTCTGCACTTATCACATCTGAACATTCTTCTGCTCCTTTACATAAAATCTCTTTTAATACTATCAACTACAGCTGTATATGTGTTGCTCTGCTCTTTTAACTCTTTAAGACTTCCCAGTAATACAGATAAGCTAATTAAATCGGCTCTTGTAAATCTTGCTGTCACTATTTCAAGACTTTCATGTTTTTGGAAGTCAATTAAGACCTGTATTCTATCGAGCCATCTATCTATATCATCATTCATATATATTCTCACTCCTTCAATTAAACAACCTACTCAACCATGTTATAATTCTAGCCACAAGTCCTTCAAGCCACAGCGATATAATCCAAATATAATATTCAATCATCTTAGTCTCTCCTGTTTATTCTCTTAAGCACTTGATCAGCAAGCTCATCATCTTTGAACTCTCTACCAAGAGCTCTCAGTTCTTTCTCAACTCTATCCTGAAAAGGATTTTTAACTACCGGATAATATTTATCAAACTTTTTTTTCTCTTTCAGGGCTCGCTTTCTTCCCATAGGTTACACTCCATTGCTTTAGTTAGATGCCACCCACAACACTGACCGCAAAAATACACATCTAATATCTCTCCCGGTCTCTCGCTCTGTATTCTCTTAATAGCTCTCATTGCTTCATGTTCAGAGACATATCTGTGCTTCCTGCGGCAGCTGTGATAGTGACTGTGTTTATAGTCCTTTTGTTTATTCTTCATGTAATGGAAATTTACTCCTTAAATTTACAAATTGCTGTTCACTTAAATCATTTATATTTAGATCCATAAACTTAAGCAGCTTTTTATACTCATCTTTAACTTCCAGGTCATATCCGGTTGGTCTCATGTTAACACCATATTTTTGATGCAAGACATAGCCATCAGGGAAAACTACTACCGGCTGTTCTTTTGTGTAAGTGTGCAGAAGTTTGTGAACTGCTGGATGGTCTTTATCAAATACAACTCCATCTTTAAAGCTCTCAATATCGTCATTCAAACACTCAACAGCTTCCTTATTGATTCCTGATACAGTCAAGTGAAGCTTATTATCTTCTGCCCATCTGCAGCAGTATCGTTTAGCACCTAGAGCTCTGAACTCAGTAATATGCTCAGATTCTTCCACGAAGTGGCCTAAAGGATATTGTTTTCCATGTCTGTCGGTTGGTCTCGTTTTTTCGAAGTCAAGTCCACCTTCTTCGCAGGCTTCCTTAAGTTTTTGGTCTATATAATCATCATACCATGAAAAGTCCTGCTTTCCTATATAAAATATAGAGTCCGTATCACAGTATAGAACGGCATTTCGCTTATTAGGGGTATCAAGATATAGAATACATTCCCAGAGAGCATGACGAGCAAGTGCAGCTATCCATATTCCCCACGAATAATTCAGAAAATACCTTTTATCTCTTGGATTATATTTTCTTAAATCATCAAGCTTATCCTGCACAGCTTCCTTAGTAAGTGGCACTGTATACCATTCATTATTGTCATAAATAACTTCGGCCTGCATTATAGCTGTAACCATCATACCAAAGGAGGCGCTATTTATATCTCCCTTCGCATTCATATAGATATCTTCATAGCCTTCTACATTTTTCCATTTAGTCTTAGCTTCATAAAGATCCAAAATATAAGATCTAAAATCATCCGGTGCATAATCCTTCTCACTTCTATATGTCGCTCTGCTTGCCTTCTTACCTATTTTATATGTCCTACATATCAAATCATAATCCAGCTCAGTGCATGTAATACATAAGTGCTCAGCTGTTATTATTCTACCGTTATCCCATTTAGCTTTTCTTAACTCAGTACACTTACTGCCCTGAATGTAAGTATTAAAGGTTATGCATTCAATATCCCATAATTCTAATTTGATTATATAACCAATATTATCAAAAGTTTTAGGATCAGGCAAATCATTACCTATCAATACCCACGGAGTACATGGTAATTTTCCACATATACACCAAGTAGGATAGGAACTGGCGAAGTCTCTATGGCCTATGAAATCAAATTCAAGTGTTGTAATAGTCTGACATGAATAATATCGGTTTGCGTGTGTATAGCCCGCAGCGAATAAGTCTAATAATATATGATAGAGTTCTGCTGTTGATGGTACTAATCTTTTAATACATTTAATATAGTAGGGTATACATAATATCTCTTTTGTCTTATTGCGCACAATGCCAGTTTTTGTTAGTGGAATATCTTTGAGACTTCCAAAACGTTCTACATATTTACGAATACCTGCTATCATAACAGCAATATCTGCTTCACAATAGCCCATTTCAATCACATCGAGCTGGCTTAATGGTGTGCGCATGACATTATAATCGAGATCACCTTTTTTCTTGTGAACACCCAGCATCTTGCCCCAGTTTTCCAATGATAAATTAGTGAGAGTATAACTACACTTAAATTTTATATTCGGGTATTCTTCAGATACCGCATACATAGGTTTGTGTGGACTTCGTGCAAATACATCAGTAAAATGTAATATATTGATTAAAGCACTATTAAAATCATAAGCTAGATTATGGACCCATATTATAACTTCTGCATCACTTGGTAAGTCATCCAAGAGCTCAATAAATGCTTCTATCTCTCTTCCATAATAAATATTATCATCAACACCACACATCCATATATAAGTTACAGAGACAGGTGTGAGACTGTTCCAGTACTCATCCGGTTGCCCAGCTTCATAACTTATCACATCACCTGACTCTGTAACAAATGCGCTCGTAGACTCTGTATCAAAACATATTATATTATTACACCATCGTTTAGACTTCTTAGCTTTTCCTTTGTGATGGTTTCTCTTAGTGGTAATATCCCACTCATAAGTTTTAAGTTGTCCCTCATACAACTCCATGTTTATCTGTTTCTCCTGCCGTATTTTATTGAGTTAAGAATTGATAAATTGACTGTTTCAACATCCAAATTATTCTCTTCACCTTTTTGATATTTCTTGAGAATAATTTCTCCTATCGTCTCAGCACTATATCCTTTTGCAAATCCACGTTGAGCTATTTCTACAATCTGCTCAGATCCGAGCTCATTCTTCAAAGCTTCAGGAAGCATCTTAAACACATCAGCCATATTATTATACTGTTCTCGTGTAAATCCGGGATGATTTTTAGAGAACTGCCTGAATGCTTTTTCCTGCAGCTGTTCCTGTCTACGTTCTGCAGCAGGTGTGAACATATTGAAGTTTTTAAGTCGCTGCAGTTCCTGCTTATAACTTCTTAAGTCAGATATCTTGTTTAGATTCCACCCTTTTGACAGACCGCCAGCACGACCACGACCCCTGGCTTTTTGAGCACTTGTCTCTATAGCTGTCTCAAATATTTCTACTGTTCTTCCACTCTGATAATACTCAGTGAGTTCTTCATTGAGCTCTTTTACAAGTTCTTTAATTTCAAGTCTTAATTGTTGTTGTATTTTACTCGGCATAATAATCACCTTAATAAAAAAAAGAGCACTGCCGACACAGTGCTCCCGGTTAATAGTTACACTGGCAACTATTCCACATCGTCAAAGTCAAAAAATACAGTAGTGCCGTTATTAGTATCACCCATATGAATGTTGGTGATGGCACACTTACCTGCAAGAAGTGCAGCGAGAAGTTCAGTATCTGCCTGAATACCTTCAAAAGTTCCCACATATCTCTTAGGCATATTGATAAGAGTCTCATCAGTAACACATACGAGCTCTTTACCGAACTTTCCCTGAGTGAAGAAGAAGCCTCTCAGGATTAAGGTTTCTCCCACATGTTCCTTGAGCTTAGTGTAGCTCATTTCCTTTGTATTGATTCCTTCAGCAACAGTCTTAGCTGCCTTATTTAATTTAGCGAATGACATAAGTTAAGTATCTCCTTTTTTCTTATAATTTAATAATTTTGTAATAATTGTATTTATTGGAGTTAACAGCTGTGTCGGCAGCTGTGAGGGGCTATTCAATTATGATACTATCGCACTCATCTCTATGAATTATTATAGTATCATTTGGAATTATGTCAGATAAAATTATCTTATAATTATCTGCATGCACTGTCAATGAATTGCTTTCAACTAATAAATCAAACTGATGACTCTCTATTAATGCATGGCTGTAATACTTAAACCTAAAATTAACCTGTTGCATTCTTCTCAGTTTGTTTATAACATCCTGGTGATGCTCTAACCATATTCCGGAAATTTTCACTGTCATATTATTTAACCTTCAGCAGCACTCCTATACACTCATCTGCTTCGTTGTATATAGCCAGTACTTCTTCCTTTCCGCCTGTTCTAAAATGACAACATTCTTCAAGTTCTGTAAGCTTTCCCCACTTCTCAAGCTTCTTCCTATCTACAATGATATCAGAATTCTCAAACAAGTGAATACCTTCTATATTATTCTTAATGAATACAGTAGGCTCAGTTGGTATTAAATCCTTATAGCAGCAGTCACTCATATCCTTGAAGAATCTTGCAAGGCCTGCATCAGACATCTTAACCATGCCTAGATTTAGGATCATGTTAGGACTGGGTATTCTGAAAATCTCACAATTATTAAGTGTTATGTAAAAATATCCATCATCATAATCCCATTTGAAATTATTAAGTTTCTTCTGATCAGAGAATCGTGTAAGTAGTTCCTTCTGAAATTTGATGTAGTTCATTATTTATTTTTCTCCCTTCAATAAATACTCAGTTCTTATTATTGATCTGAAAGTCTCAGATGCTCTGTCGATTATGACATACATATCGAATAAATCAATATTATATTTACCGGGATCAGAAACACTTCTAATTGCAAAATGTGTCAAAAGTAAAGACTTCAGAAAGAACACATCTTCCTGCTTAAATTTGTCTTTATCATCCATTAGATACTGCAGCGCTTCCTTTTCTAACTCAGCTTTGTGTTCGGTTGTAATTTTCATTTTATTATCTCCTTCTCTTCGGTTGTTTATTGGAACAAGTCCATAATACAACTCAAATATGAACAGAATAAAAGCAAATTATGAACAAATTGTTAACAATTTTTCTATTGTGTGTTATAATGCGTTATGTAAACCAAAATACACAAGGAGGGCTATTATATGAGGTTTGACGCTAAAAGTTATGAAAAATTATTCCCTAGAGTTCCGGAAGAAGAAGTTATTGAGAGTGCTATTGAGACATTTAAGAAGCCGGAGACTAAGGAAGAACCTGAGAACACAGTAGAAGAAGCTGAGGGAGAAAGTGAGCAGGCAGATGGATCTGACAACGATTGTTAATCTGTTCGTCAATAATGGTGTGGCTATTGCAGTAATAATATATTTCTGTTTCCGTGATTATAAGTTTTTCGGCACGTTACAGAGTACACTTACTACATTAGTAGACACTGTTAACACATTGAAGATCTTACTAACCAAGAAAGAGAAAGGAGATGAGTAAATGGCACTTAGAGCCGGAAGGGTTGGAGTAAATCCAGCTGATGTGGATGCTATTACAGGACATATCACTACAGCAGGTGGAAGCTCATACTCAGAAGAAGAGACAGTGATAGGTACATGGGTTGATGGAATAACACCTATCTACAGAAAAGTTATTCAGTGTAAAGGACCAACCGCAACTGAGACAGCAAGCATTATTGATTCATTTAATAATGTAGGTAAGCATATTATTAATTTTCATGGTTATACACAGGGAGCTATTACATTCCCGATAAATTTCTATGGAAGTGCTACTAATTACGCATATACAACTATAAGAGAAAATGGCATCTCAATGATTACACTTACAGGTGCAATCGTGAATGCAGATATTATTATTGTTGTAGAATATATTAAGGAGGACTAATTAAATGAGTTACGAAGTTATTCAGTGCTCTAATCTTGTTAATGATGCTGTAAAAGATATTACAGGTAAGAGCGCAACAATTACTAATCTTGACACTACCGGGCTTGTAAGTCTCGGAAAGCAGCTCTCAAGCCTTAATCTTCTTGAAGGCTGGTTCAATGCAATGTCTCGTAGAATTATCGAGACTGCTGTATTCGTTAGAAACTATAAAGGAAGAAACCGCTACGTTCTTCTCAAAGAGCATGAATTCGGTGCTTTCGTGCAGAAGGTATATATTGATATCCCTTCAGCTGTAGACAACCCTGAGTGGGATATCCCTAACAATGGACAGTATAAGCAGCACAGTCCTTACGATGTAGAGACTACTGTCACTGCATCAGCTATGATCTTTTCCGGTAAGGGTACCTGGTCTATTGAGATCGTAAGACCTATTACCCAGATCAAGGAAGCTTTTACATCTGCATCTGAAATGATGAAGTTTATTGATGGAATCTATACTCAGATTGAGAATGCATATGAGCTTGAAGTTGAAGGTATTGTCTCAACCGCAGTTAATACTGCTATTGCTGATGCTCTTAAGGGCGGTAAGTCAAGAAACCTTCTTTCTGAATATAACACTCTTACCGGTGAATCACTCCCTGCAGCTAAAGCTCTTTATTCAGCTGACTTCATTAAGTATGCTAATAAGGAAATCAACAGAACTGTTGACAATATGCAGGATATGAGCACTGTATTTAATAAGGCAGGTTATAATACATTTACCGATAGAGAGAATCTTGTAATTGAGCTTCTTGGTGAATATGCTGCAGCATCTGCTTCATATCTTGAGAGTGATACTTTCCACAATGAGCTTGTTAAGCTTCCCGGATATAATACTGTATCTAAGTGGCAGTATTCAGGACAGTCTGCATCATATGCTTTCGCTGATTGCTCTAAGATTAGCATCACTAATGATGATATCAATAACGGCGAGGCTGTTGTTCAGGGTGGTATCATTGCTTTCGTTCACGATAAGGAGAACGTTGCCGCTTACTTCGGTGAGAGAGATGTATGGGAGATGCTTAATCCCAGAGATAGAGTAATGATCCACGGCGAGCATGCTACAAAGGGTTATGCAGTTGATGGACATGCTAATGCTGTAGTATTCTATATTGCGTAGCCCTCAGCGCAATAAGGAATAAATATAGGAAGTCTTCAGGTTGAAGGCTTCCTATTTTTCAATAGGAGAATATTATGAATCAGAATGAATATGTAAAACATCTATTAAATATAGTAGATTTACCCACATACTACTCAAATAAATACCCTAATAATCTCGGTTATGTGCATTCAGACGGGCGAAGAAGTTTTGATTGCTGGAACTTAATAAAGGCTGTACTCAATGGATATGATGAGACTAATAATACAGTAGGCTATTATCAGAGAGACTTAAGCAAGACCGGTGATACAAATGCAGACGGACTAATTAAGCAGTGCAGAGATGTCTCAACCGACTTCTCTAAAATCTCAGTTCCCGGAGCTTTCCTATATTATTATGATGGAACTCATGCAGGTACTTTTGTCGGTGAACATGAGATAGACGGTAAGCTCTATAATGTAATAGAATGCACTGCAGCATGGGATAAAAAAGTTTTGTGGAGCTGGGTAGATGCAGACGGAACTCGCAGGCACTGGAAAGGATGCAGCTCTAAAGTTGGTAGATGGTCTAAATATGGATATTTTAAGATGTTGGATGAGCAGGGTCACGCAGTCAACGCAGGCATGACACAGACCGATGCAGGCAAAAAGCAGGAATATGCAGGCAGAACCTATAAGGTAGTTAAGGGAGATACTTTGTGGGGAATTGCTCAGAAGTTTTTAGGATCTGGTATAAAGTGGCGAAAGATTTTCGATTATAATGATCTTAAGACAACTACTATTCAAATAGGTCAAATCTTGAAAATTCCTAATGAATAAAGGAGAGCTATATGTTTTTAGATTTTTTAGATAAGAAAATGGGTAAGATGATTACTAAGTCATCCCGAGAGCAGACTACTTATAATGGCTTCTACTGTTATTGGAGAGAACAGCTCTTCGAGAGAGTGATGCGATTATTTGTATGGGAAAATACAAATGAGATAAAGCCGAAGGAAATTGAGCAGAGACTCATATTACAGGGCCATTGTGAAATTGCTAAATATAAAGGAAAGCTCACTGCGTTCTACGGAACTCTCAATGGTGTGACTGTGTACCAGGATGAGTTCACACATGCTAATATTCACAGCCCTATATATTCTACTCGTCTTAAGATTGATGAATCTGTTATCGTAATTGATAATAACTCTCTCAGGAATCCGGTATTTGATTTAATCAATCATTATGCAATGATGTTAGCACATGCAGAGGTATCTATAACCAATGCGATGATTAATATGCGTGACGCAAATGGTATTCCTGTAGTACAGACTGAGAAACAGAAAACATCTGTAAATGATTATTTAGGCAGACGTTATAATGGCCAGTTTGGAACTATCACCGACTTAGGCTCACTGGGTGTTGAAGTGATTGGTGTGTCCAATGCTAAAGGTGAGAGCCTTGAAGCTTTGCTGGATGCTAAGGCTAAGCTCCTGAATGACTTCTACAGTGACATTGGTGTGCGCTCTGCATTCAGGAAGAACTCCAACACAGTCACTGAAGAAGTAGAAGCTGATACAGGACTTTTACTTCTTAATCTCTCTGATATGCTTGAGCATAGACAGAAGGGAGCTGAAGCAGTCAATTCTGTGTTTGGCACTAATTGGCAGGTGCATATAGCTGAAGAGCTTGAGATGGCACTTGAGGCGCCTGCAGATGATAAGGAGGATAAAGCTGATGAGCAGAGTGAAGATAATTGATATATATAATGCATGTCATCCTTTAGTTGGTATCAGCACCGGTATTTTAGGTGATGTATTTACAGATGATTTTATGCAGCTTTATACTGAAAATACTAAAGATTTAGATGAGTGGTTAACTGAGAGATATTATTCTTTTGAAGTGAATAATTATTTTAACCGCCCTAAGACAGCAATAATCTCATACCAGTTTTTCAATTTTATTAGTGTTAACAGAGCTAAATTAAGTGAGCTGTATAGACTTGAGAATATAGATGATAGTAAATATTCTTTATATAATAACTATGATATGACTGAGCATACCACCACAACCACCAAGAGCGACTTAGGTGAGAGAACTGATATATCATCAGTTAGTCCGTATGATACCGGAGAGCTTTCGACAGCTGCAGCTAATGAGATGGGTTCACAGCATAATGAGATTGAAGGTGAGCAGGATATAAGCCGAGTTGGAAATATTGGCGTTCAGACTGTTTCAGATATGCTCGGAAAACATTTAGACTTGTTTGATAGATATACTTCATTCTTTGAAAAGATAATAGATATGTTTGCATCTGAGTATTTTTATGTAGGAGAGTGTGATGATAATTAAGTTATATAAAACTTCATCAGATCCGGCTGATGTAGATAAAAATCTGACTTTTGAGTTAACACTGGAAGCTACTCTTAAGGGTGAGTGTTCTATCACTCATCCACAGCTTCTACTCAAAAAAGGTTATAATGGTTTTTTTGTGGGCTACAATTATATGTATATCCCTGACTTAAAGAGATATTATTATATTGATAATATGTCATTTGTGCCGGGTGAATATGTTGTTTTTGACACTTCTGTAGATGTGTTAATGAGCTTTAAGTCTCAGATCAGAAGCATAAATGCGCTAATAGATAGGCAGGAATATATTTATAATCCATATATTGCTGACAATTTTATTAAAGTAGCACAGGGTATGGTAATTAAAGCGGTGGACTGTGGACTCGTTGGAGATGTAAATTATACTACATACATCACAACGATAGGAGGATGATATGCCGAGATTATATAATACAGTAAATTTAACACAGGAAGAACTTGAGACCTTCTTTCTCGAGCTTAGAAGAAAATACTATTCAACTGATAATATTGTATTGCCTGAGCCTTATGTTAATGATGTGAATGGTTATAACTGCGAAGTGACTGTATACACTTCTTCAACTCCCAGTGCATATGCTGAGAGTTATGCTGATGTTGAAGCTTTCACTTATAGGACAAAGCATACACCGGTTGCAGGTGTTAACACATGTTTAATTCAGTTACCTGCATCAGTAAAAGCTTATAATGAAGCTCAGAGTGATACATATTATTATTATCTGTTACTGACTACTGCTCAGAATTATGCTGGCATTTCGATTCCATCAGATCCAAAGCTCAATAGCTGTAGAAATAATTATTCAAATGGTGCTTTGACTAACTATAACATATCAGAAGGTGAACTCGGTAATATAGGAAATCACTCTCCATATTTATTTGATAGTGATTATATGTCAAAGTTTAGTAATCACATTATAGGAACACCTGAAGCAACAGCTGCACTTAATACTATTAAGCTTGCAGGAAATTATTATGCAGCATGGCTTCCGGATGTGAATATGGGCGGTCATTGGATTAATAAGGGAATAGTAGAGCAGCAGGGTAGTAGTTATTATACTATGTTTGTATATTCAAAGTTTCCTTATCCTGTATTCTCGTATAAAGATACTGATGCGATTATCAATTATTTGAACACTGGTGATGATAGTGGAAAAATTGATCCTTTTGATGTCCTTAATCCAGAGATACCATTTATAGATGATTTTCATACAGATTATAATATGTTTTTGTCTAAGGGAACAACAAACACACCTACTGTAAGCATAACATCATCAAATGCACAGTATTATCAAAATAGAGCTGAGCTTCAGGGATTATATTATCTTTACTTAAAAGAAGTAATAGGTAATGTGATGGGGGATGATATAGTTAGTCCATCAGCTTATCAGATTCCACAGGTGACACTTAATAATATGAACCTTGGTTCTTATGATATGGCTTTTACTTTTGGCAATCTTGAAAGTAATGAATATAGCACAATATTTAGAGTTACACTTGATAGAGACTATAAAAAGCAGGGTGGTTATGCAGTTCGCTCTGTATGGTATCATCTAAAAGGCGAGACAGAAAACTTATGGACTCAGATAAGTAGTTATGATATTGTCGGTGAGACATATGTCTATACAGCATCAAGTGGAGATAGGTTAACAATTAGCTTCACATCAATAACATACGAAGATCTGAAAGACCTGGTTGATGATGGATATATAAATCGAGATAATGAAGAGAATGATTCTTCCGGTGATGATATTATCCCAGTTATGGGAGCAGGTTATAACACCTATAAGATAGACGTTGGTGCTTTCTCAGATATAAATGGTGCTATGTGGGAAACCGATTGGAGTACACTATTCAAACCGAGTAACACATCACCCACCCAATGTGTAATAAGTTGTAAGAGAATACCTTTTGCACTTGGTGGAACTGCTGTAAGTAATATTCCAATAGCTAACTTAAACGTGGCTATTTCAGGCTCAGCAGCTAAAGTTAATCCAATTAAGAGCTTTAATGTAGGAGAAGTTATTCTTCCTGCTATATATGGCAATTTCGTAGATATGTATATGGCTAAGGTGCGCTGTTATCTGCCGTTTATTGGCTGGGTGGAGCTTCCTGCTGATGCTGTAATCAGTAAAGTCGGCAGGCCTTCAGTGGGCATTACATCAGAGACCCGAGTGCTAAAGTTTAAGTACATTGTTGATTTTGTGGATGGTACTTGCAAATGTATTATTTCAGTGAATAATACAGAGAGATGGATGTTTGACGGTAGCTGTGCGGTAGATGTTCCTATTACATCAGATAATCATAGTGCAGCTGTTACACGTTCAGCTAAGAGTTTAGCTTCTACCGGATTATCTGTAGCCGGTGCTGTTGTAAGTGCTGCCACTGGTAATGAACTGGGTGCTCTTATGGGAATAGCTGGTGCAGGTATATCAGCTCTTAACTCAGTGCCTAGCTATTCATATCAGATGAGTGGGTCTATTAGTGGCCTTATTGAGAGCTCTTGTAATCATCATATTATGATTATTATTGAGTATCCTAATGCGTGGTATCCTAATGGAACTGAGCATAAAGTAGGCTTACCTTGTGAGCTGTATATGCCACTCGGATCACTTAAGGGATTCACTAAGACAAGAGACATTGATGTATCAGGTGTTAATTGTACTAGAGAAGAAGCTGAGATGATAAAGTCTTATTGTGATACGGGAATATATTTATAATAT
>JAKSHZ010000003.1 GCA_024399115.1 Bacilli bacterium | reverse complement strand
TTGTTTTTGTTATGCTTTGATTTTTTGACTTGACTTTGCTTATCTAATTTTTATGGGGTCACATTAGATTATTTAACTCATCCTGTAGAAGAAAATAAGGTAAAAATTGTAGCAGATACAAAACTTCAATTTAGTAATCATATTGCTATTACTGCATTAATGATCTCTATTTGGTGGATTATTGCTACTATCGTCTTCGTTTATTCCTTAATTATTAATGGAGCGGTTATTGGATTTCCTTTTTATGGGCATCAATTAAAAAGAAAGGTTTAATCTTTTAGAACCAATTCAATTTCTTTTCCAGTTATTGGATGTACAAATTTTAAATAGTAGGAACGCAGATAAATATCTGCTTTTCTTTTGCTTCCATATAAAATATCGCCAACTAGAGGATGTCCTATTGAAGAAAATGATAAACGTATTTGATGAGTTCTTCCGGTCAGTATTTTTATATCAACAAAAGAAAAATCATCAATTTCATCATAGGATATAGTTTCATACTCTGTTATAGCAGTCTTACCATTTTCATCTTCAATTCTAGAATTTGCAAAAGGTTCCTTTCCAATCGCGATTTTTATAGTGTTTTTTCCTTCGATTTTTCCTTCAATTTTTGCGTGATATTTTTTTGTGATTTTTGTCTTAGAAAAAATGTTTTTTATATAACGATTCTTTGCAATAATGACGAGCCCAGAAGTGCATCTGTCTAATCTATTAACAAGGTGTACTTTCGATGGTATCTCATTCTTAAAAAAGTAATTAGCCACCATACATGCTAAGTTGTTATTGGTGTTCTTTTTATATGGTTCAACGTGTATATCCTTAGGTTTATCAACAATTAGGATGTATTCATCCTCATAAACAATAGAAATTGGAGAATCGTTTAATGGGAGTTCATTTACTTCGCTATTCAATGTAATTTGTATTTGATCTCCTGGGAAAATTATGATTTTCTTATCTCTAATTTTTTCAGCATTTTTCAAGACATTTCCTGTGTTAATTTCTTGATAAATATTGCTAGAAGAAAATCCTAAAAAATTCATAAAGCTTTCTATAGTCTCTTCATTGGTGGAAGTATAGTTTAACTGTATTTTTTGCATGTATAAATTATTAGGTAAAAAATCCCAAAAAGCACTAAATATTAGGAAAATTTATCGACATAGTTAACCTAAATATCTTTATCGTATTTTACAAATACTATAAAATTTGCTATTATTTTTTCACTTGCTTAAAGAAAGGAGTTGGTTAAATATATGGATCCCTTGTCGTGGATAGTGATTGGTGTCTGTGTATTTTTACATTTTTTCTTTTCTGCAAGTGAAACCGCATTAGCTTCAGCAAACAAATTTAAGTTCCAAGTTAAAGCTGATGATGGCAATAAAACCGCAAAACTTGTTTTGAAGGTTTGCGATGATTATGATCGTATTCTTTCTACTTTATTAATAGGTAGTAATATAGTTGCAATTTTAGCTTCCTCTGTTTCGACAGTCGCTTTTTATCATTTATTCATTAGTATGGGGATTTCAACTAATTCTGTCTCGTTAGTTTCCTCTATTATCTTATCTTTATTAATGTACATCTTTGGCGATGCTCTTGCTAAGACAATTGCTAAGAGTATTCCAGATACTATTTCATCTGTATTTATTTATCCAATTTACTTCTTTGGTCTCGTTCTTTTCCCAATTTCTTGGTTGTTCAATAAATTAGCAGAAGGATTTGATAAGTTGTTCAAAGTTAAAGAAGAAGATTCTATTTCTGAAGACCAATTTGAAGATGTAATTGATGATGTTACAGACGACGGAATTCTCGAAGAAGAAACAAGTGAAATTATCCAATCTGCATTAGAATTTGCTGATACTAATGTTAAAGAAGTCTTCACACCTAGAGAGAAGATTTTCGCTATTGATATTAATGGTTTAACTAACGAGAAATTGTTCGAAGTTTTAGAGACTACAACATTCTCAAGAATCCCTGTTTATAAAGGTTCTTTAGATAATATTATTGGCGTTTTATACGTTAAAACATATTTCAAACAATATATGCAAAAGAAGGATGTTCGCATTTCGAAAACCCTTCAAAAACCATATTATGTATCAACACGTATCATGATTGATGATCTTTTCAATGGCTTCAAAAAGCACCATACGCACATTGCATTTGTTAGAAATAACAATCATAAAGTAGTGGGCATGGTCACTATGGATGACGTCTTAGAGGAACTTGTTGGTAATATCGGCGAAAGCGAAAGCAAAGGAGGTAATCAATAATGAAATTTTATTATTGGATTATTGTCCTAGTTTGTTGCGTATTCTCTGCTTTTTATTCATGCGGCGACATGGTTTATGGCATTGTTGATAAAGATAAATTAGAGAAGGAAAATTCAAAGTCTTCAATAAGAGCTTTAAAGATTGCAAACGACTATGAACTCTCTATATCTGCCATCTTATTCGGAAATAATATCGTAAACATCTTAGCTTCTTCTGTTGCAACTCTTATCGGTATTGCGTTGTTTGAAGATGCAAATGTCGGTACAACTGTTACAACAATTGTTCTTACAGTAGTTATCATTATTTTTTGCGAATTTTTCCCTAAAGTTATCGCAAAAAGATTTTCTTATCCATTAGCAAAAGCATTCTCTATTCCTGTTGTCATTACAAAATTTGTTTTATTCATTTTTGTATGGCCTATCTCTAATTTCTTTAAAGTTATGACTAAATTATTCAAGAAACAATCAATTGAGGAAGACAAAATTGATGAAGATGTATTAACTGAAATGGTCGATACTATGGAAGAAGAGGATATCCTTGAAGAAGGCGAAGCAGAATTAGTAAGATCTGCTATTTCATTTAACGATATTGAAGCTCATGAAATTATGACTCCTAGAGTCGATGTTTTCGCTATTGATGTTTCAGATGACATCGAAGAAATCATTAAAGACGAAGAATTCTTTGTTCACTCAAGAATTCCGGTATATGAAGATAGTATCGATAACATCATAGGTATTTTACCGGTTAAAAAATTAGCAAAACTTATATTCTCTGGTGTTAAAGACATCGACATTAAAAAATTACTTTATAAGCCAATTGTAATTCCTAGAAATAGACAAGTCTTAGATCTCTTAGGTCAATTCAAAAAGAGTAAAACACATATTGCTGTAATCATCGATGAATATGGAGGAACCGAAGGTATCGTCACTATGGAAGATATCTTAGAAGAAATTGTCGGCGATATTTTCGATGAAACAGATGTTGTTGATGAAGCATATATTGATAACGAAGATGGCACTTACATAATTGATGGTGGTATGAATATTGATGATGTTTTCGAATTAATTGGTTTTAATGCCGACGAAATCGAAACGGATTATTCTACAATCGGTGGATTCTGCCAAGAAATTTTAGATAGATTCGCAAAAACTGGTGATGAGTTTGACTTTGATAGATTCCACTTTATAATATTAGAAACAACAGATTACACTGTTGAAAAGTTAAAAATCGTAGATACAAAATACGGAATCGAAGAAGAATAGGACGGACAATGAAGCAAACAATTGATGATTACATCTTAAATGTTCTTAAACCTTTGAATTCAAAGAAGATTATCGTTACTGGAGCAACTTCTGGTATTGGATTGGCTTTATCTAGAATTCTTGTTTTTAAGAATGCTCATTTAATTATGGCTGTTCGTAATGTTCTTAAGGGCAACTTATTGAAAGACAAATTCTTAGCAGAATTCCCAAAAGCTAAAATTGATGTAGTTCATTTAGATCAAGGCGATTTTTCATCTATTGATAAATTTGTTAACAAAGTTAAAACATCGTATCCAGATTATGACACTTTAGTTTTAAACGCAGGTGTTTTTAATACAAACAAAGGCATCGTCTTAGATAATGGATACCCAATCGTTTCTGGAACCAATATGTTTGGCCCTATTTACATTGTTAACGAATTAATTAAATTCGATAATGGTGCTAAGCATAAGATTATTTTCCAAGGCTCTTTAGCTAAAAATAAGTCAAAATATAGAAACTTTGATAATGCTTTTATGAATTCGTTTAGAAATCATTTTGAACAATATAATTTGTCAAAACTAGGTTTATATAACGCATTCAATTATTTCCACAATAATAGAAGTGAATCATTCTCATTCTATTGGGCTGAACCAGGTATCAGTGGAACCGAAATTATTAGAAGATACCCAACAAAATTTAAGAAATTTGCTCAAAAAGTGATGAACGCATTTTTTGCTAAGCCTTTAGAAGCATGTCTTCCAGTAGCTTCAATTATTAATAATGATTTACCTTCTGGAATTTCTTCTGCACCTGGAGGACTTTTCCATGTTGCAGGTCTTCCAACAATTATCAAATTTAATCCAAGGATCATAAATCCAGAAATTATGACTAAAGCTTTAGAAAGCATTTATGAACGAAAATAAAGAAAAAGTATACATGTTATCTTTAGGAAGTGCTCTCGACCCATATGTCGAGCATTTTTGTAATGAGTACAAAATGCTTCTTAAAGAAATAGGTTATGAAGTCGAGCATATTTTCTATCAAAATATAGACTCTGTTAATAGAGCAACTTTTGTTGGAAAAGGAAAACTTGCCGCTATTAGAGATTATTTCCATGACAATAAAGAAAATGGTGTAAAAAAATTAGCGTGCGCATTTGAAATTACAGCAGTCCAAAAGAAGAATATGGAAAGCATTACTGGTTTGACTGTGTTTGATAGAACACAGGTTATTTTAGATATTTTTGATAATAACGCAAAGACTAGAGAAGCAAAGCTTCAAGTTGAAATTGCAAAGTTAAATTATTCAAAAGCCCATTTAATTAATGAAAAAGCTAATTATTCTCAAGTTACCTCAGGTGGCGGACATAATAAGGGCGAAGGTGAAACCGAACTTGAACTTAAAAGAAGAAGAATTGCAGCGGCAATTTATCAAAAGAAAAAAGAACTCGAAGAAATTAAATTTTCTAGAAGCAATTCAAGAAACGCTCGTAGAGATTCTATAATTCCAAAAATATCAATTGTAGGTTACACTAACGCTGGTAAATCTACTCTTATGAATAAGCTTTTAAACGCATCAAAGGCGCAAGAAAAGAAAACGGTTCTTCAAAAGGATGCGCTTTTCGCAACATTAGAAACTTCAACTCGTCTCATTTCGATTCATGAATACCCTGAATTTATTCTTACTGACACAGTTGGCTTTATTTCAGAGTTACCACATTACTTAATTGATGCGTTTAGATCGACTTTAGAAGAGATTACTGAAGCCGATTTATTAATCCAAGTTGTTGATTCGCATTCGCCATTCTTAAATGATGAAGTTAGAACTACAAATGAGGTTCTTGCATCACTTGGTTGTGACACTAAGAAAATGATCTATTTATATAATAAGTATGATTTATTAAAGAGTGGTGGATTTACCACTTTGCCAAAGAAAAATGAAAGATATGTTTCATTACAAAACGATGATGATATAGAAACAATTGTTTCATTTATTTCCGCTTCAATGTCAGTTGATTGGAAAGAGTATAATCTTATGCTTCCTTATTCTATTGATATTAATGGATTTAAAAAGGAAAATTACTGTTTCAGAATCGAAGAAAAAGAAAACGGCCACTGTGTGGTCGCTAAGTTAAACCCTAAAACTGAGTATAAATATAAAGATTATTTAATGTAGTCGGTATATTTTTTATAAACAATGTCAGCGACTTCCTCAACTGAGAAGTTTTCTGAATCGATAGTGAAGTTTACTGCGCAAACACTTGATTTTGCAAAAGCGGATCTGTCATTAATAATTCTTCTTGATGCGTTCTCTTCAGAATCTCCTCTTTGAAGCATTCTTTTATAACGTGTATCTTCAGAGCTTTCTAAGAAGAAAGTTACAATATTTCTATCTTTGATTTCTGAATAAGCTTTTAAGCCGATTGGGTCGATAACGATGCACTTATCGTTTTGAATTTGGTCCTTAGTGGAACCATAGAAGTTTCCATTATACTCTGTGTACTCAACAAACTTATCTTCCTTAATCATTTTGAGGAACTTTTTATTAGTCACGAAAAAATAGTCGATTCCATCTACTTCATGAATTCTAATTGGTCGAGTGGTCGTAGTTATAACCTTAACTATGCCATATTTACTAGCTAAAACTTTAGCTACTTCTGTTTTGCCGCTTGCGCTAGCACCGCTAAGAACTATCATAATAATAATTATTATAATCTTTAAACTTTTAATTAAAAGAACATTATAAAAATCAGACAAAGTGTATATAATAATTTTCGGAAGTAAATTATGGCTCTTACAGAAGAACAAATCGCAAGAATGATGACAAAACATATTACTTGTAAAACTGTTTTAGTCGACCCCAAAAAAGAAGACGAGTCTATTAATCAACACATGCTTGAAGGATGGGAAGTCGCAAGTAAAGTTGATTGTAATGGAAGAGTCAAAATTACTTATAGAAAAGTCAAAAAACTTGATGATAAATAACAATTTCGGTAACAAAATACATTTTTATTTACAATGTGTTTTTAAATATTTACAATATTTGAGGTTACATTAGGAGGATATATTTAATGAAATATACAAAAGATGTAGAAAACATGTGCAAAGTCAATTGCGGTGCTTCTCATGGTTGTGCTCCAATTCCTGAAGAAGGTAAATGGGTATACTCAAGAAAAATCGAAGACATCAATGGCTTCACTCATGGTATTGGTTGGTGCGCTCCACAACAAGGCGCATGCAAAATCTCTTTAAACGTTAAAAAGGGTATTATCGAAGAAGCTTTAATCGAAACATTAGGTTGTTCAGGTATGACTCACTCAGCTGCTATGGCTAGTGAAGCTATCGTTGGTAAAACACTCTTAGAAGCTCTCAACACTGACTTAGTTTGTGACGCTATCAACACAGCAATGAGAGAATTATTCTTACAAATCGTTTATGGCAGAACACAAAGTGCTTTCTCAGAAGATGGTTTAGCAATTGGTGCAGGTCTTGAAGACTTAGGTAAAGGCTTACGTTCACAAGTCGGTACAATCTTCTCAACAAAAGAAAAAGGTCCACGTTATCTTGAATTAACTGAAGGTTACATTACTTCAATGGCATTAGATGCAGATAACGAAATTATTGGTTATCAATACTTATCACTTGGTAAATTCACAGACTTCTTAAAGAAGGGTGATTCACCAGAAGTTGCTTTAGAAAAAGCTAAAGGCCAATATGGTAGATATAACGATGGTGTCAAGTTCATTGACCCACGTAAAGAATAGGAGGTTCTGAAGATGGCTTTATTTGAAGGTTATGAAAGAAGAATCGCACAAATCGAAAAATGCTTAAATGAAAACGGCATTGCTTCATTAGAAGAAGCTGAAAAGATTTGTAAAGACAAAGGTTTAGATGTTTACCAAATGGTTAAAGACATCCAAACAATTTGTTTCGAAAATGCTTGCTGGGCTTACACAGTTGGTGCTGCTTTAGCAATCAAAAACAACGCAAAAGACGCTGCAGAAGCTGCTAAATGGATCGGTGTTGGCTTACAATCATTCTGTATCCCAGGTTCTGTTGCTGATGATCGTAAAGTAGGTTTAGGCCATGGTAACTTAGGTGCTATGCTCTTAACTGAAGATACAAAATGTTTCGCATTCTTAGCAGGTCACGAATCATTCGCTGCTGCTGAAGGTGCTATCGGTATTGCTAAAAAAGCAAACAAAGTCCGTAAAGAACCATTAAGAGTTATCTTAAACGGTTTAGGCAAAGATGCTGCAAAGATCATCTCAAGAATCAATGGTTTCACACACGTTGAAACTGAATTTGATTACTTCACTGGTGAAGTTAAAATCGTTAAAGAAACAAAATATGGTAACAACCCAGACAGATTAGCTGTTCGTTGCTATGGTGCTGACGATGTCCGTGAAGGTGTCGCAATCATGCACTTAGAAGGTGTTGATGTTTCTATTACTGGTAACTCAACAAACCCAACTCGTTTCCAACACCCAGTTGCAGGCACATACAAGAAAGAATGTGTTGAACAAGGTAAGAAATACTTCTCAGTTGCTTCAGGTGGTGGTACAGGTCGTACATTACACCCAGATAATATGGCAGCAGGTCCTGCTTCATATGGTATGACTGATACAATGGGCCGTATGCACTCAGACGCTCAATTCGCAGGTTCTTCATCAGTTCCAGCACACGTCGAAATGATGGGCTTAATTGGTATGGGTAACAACCCAATGGTTGGTGCTACAGTTGCAGTTGCTGTTTCTGTTGCTCAAGCAATGGCTAAGTAATTAGTTAAAATACTAACTGGAGATCTCAGAAATGAGGTCTCTTTTTTTATTTTATTAATAGGTTTATAATCTAATAGATTAATAGGACATAATTATGAGCAAAGAATACATAAGATATTTTAAAGTTATTGGCGAAATTAATGACATTGTTAACAAGAGTAATACAATCGAAGAAGTATTTAACGAAGTTGTAAAAGTACTTATAGATAGTTTACATGTTAAATATGCAACTATATGGTTCAAAGATAAAAACGATAATCTTCACCCATATTATTCAATTTGTCCTAATGATATAAGCAATAAAATTTATAAAGAAGATGAAGGGATTGTAGGAAAAGTTTTCAAAAGTAATTCATCAATTTCGTTTATCGATTTTGAAGCAAACAAAGAGGAAGAAATTGTCTCATTATATAAAGGCATAGATATTAAATCTTATATTTGCTGTCCAATTGAAAATAGTACTGGAGTTGTTGGCGCTATTGAAGTTATTAGCGATTCGAAGTTATTCAACGAAGATGAAGCAAATATTATTGAAATGGTGGCGACAATCGCTGTTTTAAAAATTGAAGATAATGAGAAATATCAACAATCTTGGGAGAACAAGGAAAAACTCATTACTATAAAAGATGTTTGTAAGTCATATAAAAATGGTGATTTAGTAACCCAAGTCTTAAAAGGAATTAACTTAGATGTTTATAAGGGCGAGTTTGTTGTCCTACTTGGTGAATCAGGATGTGGTAAATCCACATTGCTCAATATTATTGGGGGTATGGATTCATTAGATTCTGGATCAATTATTTTTGATGGCAAAGATATGTCTCATCCAAATGAAAAAGAGTCTACTGATTTTAGAAGATATAATTTAGGTTTCATTTTCCAGTCATATAACTTAATGCCTAATTTAAATGTAAAAGAAAATTTAGATTTAATTGCGGATTTAGTTAACGATCCATTAGATTCTTTAAAAGCTTTAGAGCTTGTTGGACTAAAAGACAAGGCTAAGAATTATCCTCATATGCTTTCTGGTGGCCAACAACAAAGAGTTTCTATTGCTAGAGCGTTAGTTAAAAAGCCAATTTTGATCTTGGCTGATGAGCCAACTGCAGCTCTTGATTACGAAACAAGCATTGAAGTTTTGACAGTTTTAGAAGACGTTTATAAAAAAGGTTCAACTTTGTTAATGGTCACTCATAACGAAGAAATCGCAAAGATGGCAAATAGAGTCGTTAAATTTAGAAATGGCAAGGTTTACGAAATTACCATTAATAGAAAGCCATTAAAAGCTAAAGATTTAGTGTGGTAAAA
Organism: Bacilli bacterium; assembly: GCA_024399115.1. Classification (GTDB taxonomy): domain Bacteria; phylum Bacillota_I; class Bacilli_A; order RFN20; family CAG-826; genus RGIG9670. The sequence goes on along the minus strand of JAKSHZ010000003.1, from coordinate 132,612 downwards.
ATGAAAATCAAACTAATAGAATTGTTTAAGAATATAAGAAAAAACATTATCAATTTCATTTCGATAGTGGTTTTCATTTTTCTTGGAGTAACTTTATTTCAGGGTTTAGATTATTCCGGAAGTGCAATCAAATATTCTGTAAATGAAACATTTAAGCAAAGTAATGCATACGATGTCCAGGTTAAATTGAATACCTTAGTTGATAGTGAGTTTCTTGATGGTCTTAAATCCATTGAGGATGTTGATGACGTTCAAGGATTCTTCTATGTTAACGATGATTTTGTTTATAATAACAAAACTTATTCTGCTTCAATCACATCAATAACTGATATGATTTCAAAATGTTTGGTTGTGGAAGGTCATCTTCCAGCTAATGATAATGAAATCGCTATTTTTCGAGGATGTTCTAACGAAATTGGGATCGGTGTTGGAGATACAATAACATTTGAAAGACATAACACCCTTTCCTTATTACGTAGAACATTTAAAGATCCAACCGATTTCGATCCTAATAACGTAAATGATTTAAATTTCAAAAACGAAACTTTTACAGTATCTGCAATTGTAATTCATCCAGAATATCTCAATCATGATGTTAGTTCACATAGTTTAGATATTGAAAAAGGAATAAATACGAATGCCACATTTTTCGTGAATGCGACTGCGTTTAATCCTTCAATCAAAGGTGATTTTTATAATGCTGTTTATTTAAAGAGCAATTTTTTAAAAGACGCTAAGTATTTTGATGACAAATATGTTGAAAAGACTGAAGGATTAAAAGAATCGATATCAAAATACATTGAGGATAATTCATCAGCATTAAAAATAAATTACGATTTAGAGGACAATCAACCATTGTTAAACAAAGCAAAGGAATACTTACATGATAATGGTTATTTAACTGATGATATTTATTTGGATGATGATGCTATCAAAGATTACATAGATCTTATAGCCTCTGACTTGAATACTTTGGAAACGGCTTTTTCTACTAAAATTATGTCCGAACACGTTGGTGTTTTGATGAGCGATATTCTTTATCACATATTAGCTAATGAAAGATTTGCGATTGGTGGAGTGTTCTTTGTTATCGCATTCCTTATTTGCTATTCAGTAATTAACCGTTTAGTTAATAACGAAGTTAAGCTGATTGGCACTAAAAAAGCACTTGGATTTAGTAAGAAGAGAATCATTATAACTTATTTAGGATTCACACTTATTGCTGTTTTTATAGGCTTAATTATAGGAAACTTATCCTCCTTACTAGTTGAAAAATTAGTAGTTCCAATTGTTTTAAAATCATCTTTTTCATTAATCGTTTATACTAGGTATTTTAATCTAGTATCTTCGTTATGTATTTGTGCTATCTCTTTTGTAGCAACTGCTCTAATTACTGTAATCAGTTGCCAAAACGTCATTAAAAAGAAAGCCATTACTTTATTACAAGGTGACATGAAAGTAATGGGGAAGAAAGAAACACTTTTTGAAAGAAGCAAGTTTTTCAATAAAATTTCTCTCTTCTACAAGACTATTTTCAGAAATTTCAAATACGAATATAAACGTATAATCGCTACGATTATAGGCATTTCATCTTGCGTTGCTTTATTGATGTCGGCCTTCTCGCTTAAATTTACAATCAACGAATCGTTTGAGAAAGAGTTTAATGAATATAATATTTATGACACGATCGTATACGCAAATACACAAGTTGATGACGGTGTAGGAAAGTTAGAAACTTTCTTCTCTGAAAATAGTTATGATTATTCTCCTATATATAGAGACGCAGTTACTTTTAGCATTGATGATCAACCGCTTTTAACTGGATACATCTATATCTATTTTGATAATTCTTCATTTAATAATCTTGTTAATTTAGATGAGTCAGACAATAACTCTAAATTCGAAAATAGAGGGTTCTGGTTCCCTGAAAGCTATCAAAAAGAATACAAGTGTTCTAATAACTCTTCTGTTCTTATTTCTGATTTTGCAGGCAATAGCTTTACATGTACATCCGAAGGATATTACAAACATTATAGCTATAAAGGAGCTATCTATGTTGATTACGATTCGTATAAAGAAGTATCAGGAAGAGAATTATCTCCTAACTCATTCTTAGTTAATAGACATCATGAAAACCTCGATTCATTTGAAGATAAGATGACTGATGTAGAAGGCTATTTATATTCTTATGACTCTTATGGAAGATTAAAAGCTGATATGAGCGTATTTGATTTAGTATCTACTGTTTTATTCTCTTTATATGGCCTTGCTACATTATTGTTGGCAATTTTCGTAATTCTTAACTTATTCATGGCAAATATTAAGGAAAAGAAAAAGGAATTATTAACGCTGATTGTTAATGGTTATTCAAGAAAAAAATCTTCAAAATATATTTATTTAGATAATATTTTATTAACTATTATATCTGTCATCATAGGATTTGGCTTCGGGGTAGGCTTAAGTTACTTTAGCTTGGTTTCTATTGAGTCTGTATACTTATATTTCATACATTCTATAAATGTCCCTTCTACTTTAATTTCAATCTTTGGAACGTTAATTATTATTTTCGTGATGACTCTAATTTCTTTAAGAGAAGTTAGGAAATTTAAATTAACAGAAATTAATCAAAATTAATGTTCTCTTGTATTCTTTTTACAAGCCCCCTTTTATCTTTTTTAAAATTGTTTAATAATATTAAGGCATTTCTAAAAGAAGGTTTTTATATTTATGAAAAAGAAAGCATTGTTATTAAGCCCATTAGTATTACTAAGTTCATGCAACTTTAATGGTTCTATATCTATTTCTTACAAAAACGAAAATCTGTATATAGTTGGTAACTTAGAAACAGAAGAAAATATCTCATCTTTAGATATCAATTATATTAGTGGAGACATCAATATCGTTTACTCATCTGACAGTAAATTTACTGTAGTGGAAAAGACAAAAAAAGAGATAAACGAAGAACAAATGATGAGATATTATTTGTCGAATGAGACATTATTTATTCAACCTGCTAAATCAGGAATAACAAAGTATGATGATGTTAATCGAGAATTAGAAATTAAAGTCCCAACATCTTATTCTCTTAGTTCAATTAAAATAAACTCAGTATCTTCCGATATTAATTTAGTTATTAATTCTACAGAATTTGAAATAAATACTGTTAGTGGATCTATTAATATGGAAGTCGAATCGTTTTCTTTAATTGATTGCGACACTGTTTCGACAGATGCTGAAATCAAAATTAAAAACGATATAGGTGTTACAGTTGATTTTAATAGCGTAAGTGGCAAATTGACTAATAATATTAGCAATACAAATGATTCGCAAAAGATAAAATATAATACAGTTTCAGGTAATCTTCGAATCAATAAATAGGATATATAGAAAAGGACACGTTGAGTGTTCTTTTTTGCTAGTCCACAAAGGTAGAATATTATAGTTTTTGTGTAAGTTTAAAAGGAGAATTATTGAAGAGAATTCTTAATGAATTCTAATAAATCTTTTTATATAATGATAGTATGTACGCAGTAGCTGTAGCATTAGGAATATTACTTATTTGTATCTGCATTTTCTCTCATTTGAAGAATAGCAGAAATATGACGCTTATCATGAAGCTTGCTTTTGATATTACAGCGACAACATATTTGACTGCAGTTTATTTTGCTACTGGAGCTGTAGGTGTTTTTGCGGGAATAGCAATTAATGGCATTGGTATTATTCGCAGTATTATATTTTTATTTAGATATAAGAATAAGTTTTTTGACAACAATTGGTGTCTTCTATCCTTTGAAATTATTCAAGCTTTATCATTAATTATTTCCTATACATCACCAATTTCAATCATTCCTACTATAGCAAGCATGTTTACAACATATGCTTTATTTATTAATAAACAAAAAGTGACAAAAAGTCTTATTATTGTGGCTCAAAGTATGTTCATAACTTACTATGCATTGCTACTTAAGGATAGTGATTTGCTTACAATCTTAATGTTAGTCTCATGCTGTGTAACATTATCTTCTTCAATAACTGGATTAATTTTGATTTTCGTACACGAGAAAAAACCTAAATATAAATGTGTAATTTTTGATCTCGATGGAACTTTAGTTGATTCTTTGCAAGGAATCTTAAATGCATTGAACAAGACTTTTAAAGATTTCGACATGAATATTGAAAAAGGAATTGAAGAAGGAAAAGCATTTATCGGTGCAGGATCAAGAGAATTCGTTAGAAGAGCACTCGTTGATATAGAAATGTCACCTGAAGAAAAAGAAAAATTTAATCAGAAATTCTTAGTCCATTATGACGAGACTCAAAAAACAGATGCTAAATTATATGATGGCATCGAAAAATTAATAATTAATTTGAAAGAAAAAGGAACTAAAGTATGTATTGCTACAAATAAGCCAGAGCATCTTTTAATTCCGTTAATTAATCAGTTATTCAAGAATGTAACATTTGATGCGCTTTTAGGAAACAAAGAGGGACGTGCTGCAAAACCAAATCCTCAAATTGTTTATGAGATAATAGACAAGTTTGGTTTAAGGAAGGAAGAATGTATTTATGTTGGTGATAGCGAGTACGACTATCTGACTGCATATAATTCAGGAATAAATTGCCTTATTGTAACTTATGGTTATGGATTCTATTCTGAAGAGTGGGGTAAGGAAGTAAAAAACATTGTTAAATCAGTGCCTGATATGGCAAAATTTCTGAAATAAGTATCAATAGGTAGCGAAATGAAAAGAAAATTAATAGTTCTTCCAATCGTTGTATTGGCTTTAAGTGCATGCAATATTGAATACGAAATCACATCTGATTTTAATTATGTTAATACAGATGTTTCCATAAAAGATACTTTAGAATCAACGCATGGTCGAAAAGCACATGTTGTCTTTTTGTATGGTCAATCAAATGCTGAAGGTTCTACTCGAATATCTTATTTAGAAAGCAAAGATTATGATAAATATCTTGAATATAGCGAAGGATACAATAACGTATTTATTAATTTTGTTAATCATAATAAATACACTTCCGATTACTCTTTCACTAAGTGTGTGTTAGGTAAAGGGTATACTAGTGAGCTTTTCGGACCTGAAATGGGTATTGCTGAAACAATGCATAATACTTTCAAAGATGACTTAACTTTTATAGTTAAGTGGACTTGGGGTGGTACTAGTTTAAGGTATGACTGGTTAGATAATCACGAAAGAGGAAAATGCTATAATCTAGCGATGGATTTCTCCTTAAAATGTACCGATTATTTATTAAGTAAAGGATATGATGTTCAAATTGATGGAATCTGTTGGATGCAAGGTGAGTCTGATTCATGGAATGCTGATGAATACGCGTATTATAGAGACACAATTTCATTTGTTTCTGGATTAAGAAGAGACTTATCAAAATATCAAAAAGATATCAAATTCATTGATGCTGCTATCAATTCAGATGACAATGTATGGCCATATGCGAAAGTTATCAATGATGCGAAACTTAAGTTTAGCAATCAATCTATATTGAATTATTTAATAGACACAAACGCAATTGGAATAACTGGTAGGACAGAGCCTGAAGAAGATATTGATTATGCTCATTATGATTCATTATCAATGGTTAAACTCGGCCAGGAATTCGGAAAAATTTTAGCAGATAACTAAAACAAGTCGCATTTTTTGCGACTTGTTTCTATATATTAGTAGGTTAGATTTTAAATCCACATTGATTCTGTGGCTTTTTCTTTTCTTGTTCTGTATAAATATAACGCTGAAGAAGTCATAACAAAAAGCTCAGTTAAGATTCCACCAATAGAAACATTGTTAAGCGTGTTATAGACGATCCAAAGTGGGGAGACAACAGCAATTTGAATGATACGTAACATTTTTGGGTTGTGTTGGAAGAACATATATGTGTGAGCTAATGATGCTATACCAGTTAAAAATACTAAGTATGAATCCCATCCTAAAACAAAGGATAAAACAGTGACAATTATATAAACAGTAATAAAGAAAAAGAAGAAATGTTTTCGTTTAAAATTAGGAAATCTCCATAGATATAGGGCTTTGGACATGGAAACAATGTTAACAACGCACCCACCAACAGATCCTAAGAGGAAATAGTGAATACAGAATGATGCAGCTCCTGCAAACGAGAATAAGTAAAATAAAGCAGGTCTTTTGAACTGGTAAGATATTACGTAAAATATTAGAGCTAAAATGCCTAAAGATTGAACAAAAATATCCCAGCCGTTCATATTATTTCTTATCTATTCCTAATTCTAAACCTTCGTAAAGGTAACTCTTAGATTTATAGTTTGCCCAAGAATTTACATGGTATCTATGCATTTCTTCAACAACCAATAAACACTTACCACAAATTTTTTCTTCTGGGTAAAATTCGTAATAATTTCCATCTACATAAGTACCGAAATACTTAGTTGATGTAGTGTAGATTAACGTATAAATAGTTTCGTAGTTCAATAAGAATGAGAATGGTTCTCCATCTTTTGTTCCGTTGAACGATAAACCATTATGGTTAATGACAACTTCGCCATCTCCGCAGACTTCTGTAGTCTTTAAATTTTTCAATGGTTTGAAAGTAGGGAGTTTACCTAATTGAGCTTTGAATCTAATTTCGTAGTCAGGGTTAGCTCTGATTTCGTCGATAATGTTCTTTCTTTCCCATTCGACCCATTTAGTAGGAGTGTCAAAGATTTTTGAATCTTCAGAAAGTGGTGTCATATTGTATTTGTTGTCGAAAGTGAAACCGCTTCCACATTCTTCACAAACAAATTTTCCATCTTTGCCAATCGTTTTAAATTCTTTGCCACATTTTGGGCACTTATAAAGGAAGTCTTCTAATCTGTCATAAGCTGTGTCGATATTTGAATATTCGACTTGATTTTCCTTAGCCCATTCATATTCATCGTGGTATGTAACTTTATTAATTAATTCATCGATCTCATCTGCAGTCATTTTTTCGATTTGTTCTTTTGAAAGAAGAAGGCTTGTTGTAGCGAATGTTTTTCCGATTCTTTCAGCAGGGCTTGTCCAAGATGTTGTTAAGTGTTGTCCTCTTAATTCGATGAAGTAAACAGGATGCTTGAACATCTTAATTAATCTTCCTGTTCCAGGAATTTGAGGATGAGATTCACCGTACATAGTGGCAATTCCTTCAGGAGCAAGCGCAACTGATCCGCCTCTTTTGAAAATTTTCATAACGGCTTTAATAGCAAGAGGGTCGTTTGTGAATTGCTTCTTTGGAAGAATTTTGCTCAAACTGAAAACTCCAGCGAGGTGGCCTCTATGGAATTCGTTATACGCGCACATCATGTTATATGGCTTTGGATATACGCTTTGTAAAACGTACATATGATCTAATCTTGATAAATGGTTAAATACAATAAAACATGGCTCTTTTTCCTTACGAATATCATCTTTTCTAACAATAACGGGCTTATATTTTCTAAGTGTTACAGTTGCCATAACAAAATGATAAAGGAAATAGAAAAACCTATTCATAGGCTTATATGTTCTTGTTTCTAATTGTTTTGCGATTGTTTTTTTCATCTAATTTTCCCCTAATGCGTGTATTGTATACCTTATTTCATATTATTAATATGATTATTTTACGAATTGGCATTTTTTGTGTAGAATGTTCCCATGAAGATTTTTAAACAGTACCAAGGATTAAGAAAAGAATTATATGTCTTATTCATAGGAAGAATGATGACAAATTTAGGTTCAATGATTTGGCCTGTTTTAACTTTGATTTTAAGTAATAAACTCGGTATGGATGCGGCTACAATTGCTTTATTCATGGTAATTAATACTTTAGTTGCAGTACCTATGACGCTTCTTGGTGGAAAGCTCGCTGACACTTTTAATAAGAAGACTTTGATTATAATTTTTGACTTATTATCTGTTAGTGGATATATCTATGCAGCTTTTGCTCCGATGTCTTTACCAACAATTATCGTATTTATGGCCGCTAGTATGTTCCAATCAATTGAATATGCGAGCTATGATGCATTAGTTGCTGACCTTACAACATCTAAGGATAGAGATCGTGCATATTCATTAACCTACTTAGGTGCAAACTTAGGACTAGTTTTAGCCCCTACACTCGGGGGTCTTTTATTCAATAATTATTTAAATATCGCTTTCTTAATTAATGGCGCTTCTATCGCATTATCTACTTTATTAATTTTCTTATTAATTAAGAATACAGAAAAAGAAAAAAATGAGTTAGATGATGAGTACGAACAAGATCTTGGAGAAAAGACAAATATTTTCAAATATATTTTTGGAAATTCTGTTCTAATTTTATTCATTTTATATGGTGGATTAGAAAACGGATTCTACTCAATGTATAACTATTTATTGCCGTTAGATTTGGCTGCTAATTATGGTGATAATGGTTCAGTAATCTTCGGTACTTTATCTTCCTTAAACTGTATTACTGTTGTTGTATTTACTGCTGCAATTACAGCTTTATTGAAGAAATACTTTGATACAACAAAAGTACTATTAGGTATGGTATTATTCCTCATTGGTTACGGTATGTTCTTTGGTTTAATTAACTTTGTAGCCTTCAATTATATAGCCATGGTTATTTTTACTTGGGGTGAAATTATTGTCACAATTACGATGAGTCCATTCCTTACAAGGAGAATTCCTGCATCTCATAGAGGACGACTAATGGCGTTTACAAATATTTTCGGAATGTTATTTGGAAGCCTTATCACTTTAGGTATTGGAAAAGTATATGATGCAGGTGGTAGAGTGCCTGCTTGGATCACAGTAATTTCTATTGGAATTTTATCTTTGGGTATTTTAATTTTAATGAGATATTTTGATAAGAAAAAATACAAAAATTTATATCATTCAGTTATTAGTTCTGATGGTTGTGTTATTTCGGTTAGAAGCGCCAACGAAACTCTTATTAAAGAGTACGCAAAAGCTTATAAATTTAATTCTGAACTTAATAGTGAAATTTTATATAATGAATTAAACTACAATTCCGATATTGTCAATTCGTATTTGAATAAAGTTAATAGCGATTCAAATAATGTCTATTTCTTTTTAATGAGCGATGCAACGCCAATTGGACAAATTGTTTTATCTAGAATAGATAATAGCAAGTGCGTATGCGTGAACTATTTGTCAAATCCTAAGTTTTTAAATAAGGGATATGAGGAAGCATCTAGAAAGATTGTTTCTGAGTATGCCACAAAAAAGTTTAATTTGGAAATTGAATCAGAAGAAAACGTCGCGGTAAAAATTTAGACAAATTTCCTTTGATATATAAAAATAGCAAAAAAAATCAAAAATTTTTAATCTTATTAATAAGATTAACTTTTTCTTTTGAAAACTTTTTTAATTTTTTTTGAAAGATTTTCGAAAAAATCGCTATCTATAGATAAGTATAGGAGGAAATTTGCATGGATGACGAAATTAATCGTAATACCTACCATTTGATGGAAATAAAAATTTCACAAATAGCTGCTAGGTATCTTTTATGCCAAGAATGGCTGCGCAAAAAAGAAGGAAGAGTGTCAAGTGGCGAAAAGGACACTGAATCCCATTATGCAACGTACGTCGCACGAGTGGAAAATTCTTATAAGGAGTTAGACGAAAACCAAAAGTTGATCGTCAACAACGACTTCTTTTATCAGAATTCATATCCATTCTGGTGGGAGACATACTTCTCAAAGAGCAGTTATTACAGAATCAAGAAAATAGCGATGTCTAAATTTTTAAGGAATTTCATGGATGCATAAATCCTTGCTTGTTGGTGCAGTGGGAATATTGGTCGGTGCGGTTGCGCCTCCAATCGATGAAGAGAAAATTAATTTAAATATTACATGTTCTCAATTCGGCCCTTATCAAGCCTATCAAAGCGACACTACAATTGGGTTTAAGTATTCTTTAGGAGCCTTTAGAGATAGTGTGTATGAAGAGATGAGGGTTTATGACCCCGTATCGAATACACAGTACTATAAAGTAACTAAAGCTAAACATGATGTTGGTAAATATGAGACTGTAAGTGTAAATTTTGATTTAAGACTCAGCGGGTATTTTGACTACAGAGGATTAAAGATTAGATTTTATATTTATTACAATACAACCTCAATTTACGACAAAAGTGTCACTATATACCCAATTGAAAAATCTACTGTTTATGTGTATGAAGATAATGTTAAAAGACTTACAAGCAAAAATGTTGCATTCAAATTAGGAAGTAGAAGTGTTTCAACTTTCTATGATGATTTCAACTTTGTAAATACAAATGACTTCATAGATGCTGACAGTTACTATTCGTTAGACTTAAAAAGCTTAAATTTTCTATATAATCAATCCGCTATGTCGTATTCATCAGGGACATTAAGTGTTTATGACCCTAAAATGAATCTAAAGCATTTTGATCATGTAGAAGGCAAAGTAACTCTTCCAATAGAAGTTATAAACAAGGAGGAAGTTAAGGGTTTTAAGTTTAAAGATAGTTTTTACGTCGATAGATTAGATCTTGATACATCAACACGGTATATTCCTGGCTATGTTTTAAGCCAAGATTTCTATTTTCCAGTCAACAAAAAGAGAGATTTTTTGGGCACAAAAATTGAAATAATTTTGAAGGATTGTGGATACAACAAATATACTCTAATTTTTCGAGTAAATTATGATGTTTATAGAGACTTAATTGGTAGCTGCAACGAGAGTGATTATTGCGTTAAGGGAAAGGCAAGTTAGATGTTAATTCTTTTGATTGGTCTGGCTTTTCTAATTACTTCTTTCTCAGTATATGGCCTTACATATCAAATTAACGGTATTAATCGCATAGTGGTTTCAACGCCAATTTCTATCTTTGAGTCTTCGATTTTACATAATGTAGAAGACGAAGAACCAGAGATACTCTTTACACAAAAACTAGTAAGAGAAAAATTAGAAAATTATTACACATTTGAACTATCAAAATTTACGGAAAATTTTCACTACGAAATTTACTTTTATAATCAAGAAAATGAATCAATGTGCGTCATGAATGAATGTGGTGCAGTGGAAGTAAGCTTTCATGCCACATTACTATTCAACTATAAGTACGAACGAACACTAAATTACGAGGTGTTCGATAACGGCTATGGATCATAAAAAAGTAGTAGATTACATTGAGAATTCATTTCTAGATGCATTAGTAAAACAAGAGAGTATTACGGACGTTTCCTATAATGGAGAATCTTTGTATTACATGGATAATCAATTCGGTAGGAGAAAGTCTGACATTGAAGTATCTAAAGACACAGTAAGGGACTTCATACGTCAAATAGCTAACATATGTGAAAAGCAATTTTCGTATCAAAACCCAATATTAGATGTCAGTGCAGAAAAGTATCGTATTAACGCTGTTCATCAATCAATCTCAAAAATAGAAAACGACGATACAATAACGTTTTCTATACGAATCGCATCAAGTTCACCGAAGATCAAAAAAGGGTGCGGTTTCTTTCCTGCTGGACTTGAAGAGCTATTTTCGACACTAATTAGATTAAAAACATCGATAGTAATAGGGGGGACTGTAGGTACAGGTAAGACAGAGTTTCAGAAGTATTTAATATCCTGTATGAGCGAACATACAAGAGTAATAGTGATCGACAACATTTTAGAACTCGACTCCTTACCTTTTAGGACTTCTATCGATATCAATGTATGGCAAGCTGATGAAAGAAATAACTATTCGACGATTCAACAGCTTGTTAAAAACGCATTAAGAAGTAATCCAGATTGGTTAATTGTCGCAGAATCGAGAGGAGAGGAAATGCTAGATGTATTAAACTCCTCACTTACTGGGCATCCTGTAATTACGACAATTCATAGTTACGACCTATCTACTATGCCTATTAGAATGGCAAGAATGGCCTTAATGGCTAATCACTTGCTAGATTTTGATGAAACATTAACTGATCTTGGATACCACATGAAATTTTATGTCTATTTAAAGAAAAGGATAGCTGATGATGGAGCGATTATTCGTTACATCTCAGATATCGGATTCTACGATAACAATAAAATGGAAAACATATTCGAAAGCGACGGAATAAATCATAAGTATCATCGCATACCGAGATTTATAGAAGAAAAAATCGACATTGCAAACTGTAGCGATGAATTTATTGATTTATTCCTCGGAGATAAAAGATGACTTTACTATTTGGTCTTATTGTTAGTATAGCGTTTTTTATAGTCGCTTTTATCTCCACTAATAATCTAATTAGCTCTGCCGCGGTAGGCGGCGTAACACTCCTATATTTTGCAATATACGCAACAAGAGTGTTAAAAAATAAAAACGAGAAGATAACAAGGTTTCAAGATTGTTATCAGTTCGTCAACAATTTCCTAATATCCCTTTCAATTAAGGGGCATATTTCTGGGGCTTTAGCCACGGCCCTAGAATCTCAAAATGAAGAAACCATCGATTTAATAAACTCTCTAGAAACAGATGATCCTTTAGAGAAAGTTAAATATTTAAAGAATTATTTTAAGTTCGACATGTATTACTTATTTGTGGATCTGGTGACTTTACATACCGAAGAAGGGGGAGACATCATTAAAATGAGTAATAATTTATTAAATCAAATTCGTCAAAATGAAGAATTCTTAGTGAATGTAGAAAGAATGAATAAAAATTCTATCGTTGAGTTCACAATTTTGTGGGCTTTCGCGCTTTCTATACTAGCCATTTTAAAATTCGCATTAAGTGATTTCTTTGTTCACATCGTTAAAAACAATTTTTATCAGATGTCAGTTATTTTTGTTTTCGCGTTTGCTTTGCTTAGTATCCATATAGCTATTAGAAAGGTAGTAGATATAGACATTAAGGGGTGGGATTAATGAAAAATAGATTAAGGCAAAAAATAGAGTATTGTGGTTTAGACTATAAGTCAGAAATTAAGAAGCTAATCTTCATAAATCTGTTGTTTAGTGTCTTAACCGCAATCGTATATTTACTAACCAGGGAACATAATTATTGCATATATCTAATCTTATTCGATTTAATAGTGGATTATTTATTCCTTTCTAACTATGGTGCTAAAGCTAAAGCAATCGACGAAGAAAGAGAAAACGAGTTTGTAACAGCGATATCTTATTTCGAAATATTTATCGAAAATAGAAATAATGTATACCAATCTTTCAATAAGGTAATTCAATATACCAGTGAATGGATGAAAGAGGCGATTTCTAGTCTTTTGGTGGATATTGACAAGGATAAATCTGTACAACCTTTTGTGAATTTTGCTAAGAAATTTAAAATCAAAATCGCGACGAATATTATGCTATCGATCTATTCGATGGTAGATCAAGGTGAATCTTTTGAGCAGATAAAACAATTTCAACTCATTTTCAATGAGCTCTTGAAATCCAAACAGCTTGAAAATGTAGAAAAAAAGAAAAGAAGTTTATCTATACTGGCTAGCTTACCATTAGTGGGTGCTGCATTAATTACAATACTCCTTACTATAGGAGTCATCTCAATAATAGGAGATTTAGTAAATGTCATATAAGTTATCTTTAATGATGTCTATGATTTTCGTTGTATTTTTCAGCGTTTTTTCAATAGACCTTATAATGATTCAAAACTCGTATGCATTGCTAGATAGCAAGTCTATTAACATCTCGTATTTCCTATCTAAAAATGGTGATGTTAGTAGTGATGCAATTAACTATATTGAACGATTCTATCATGTAGACTTTACATTAGTTAGTGACAGTAACCCCGCTTTTGGTGACGATATCATTTATAATCTCTCAACAACCTATCATCCTTTCATAATTGGAGAAGAATTTAACATAACCATTCAAAGAATGACAGTTGTTGGATACTTTAATTAAAAGGAGAATTCTATGTCTGAAATTAAAGGACAATTATTAGGCCTAATTTTAGTCTTGATGGTCTTCGGTGCTGTAGGTGGTGCAATCAAAGGCGTCTTTGAAGATATGAAAGATACGGTTAAAGAAACAGTATCAGACATCAGCGATGATTTAACAGGCAAAACAACTCTACATTATTAGTATAATGCCGAGTATAAGGGGGTAATTTCTTAAAGATTATCTCCTTTTTTAATTATTTTTATTTTCTACTTGTTTTTAAGTAATGACTTTGTTAAACTTTTTAACGCACTTAGTAATAAGTCGTGTATCGTCTGTTGTACCGAGAAAATTTAGTTAACAGCCGATATGCCTACCTAGCTCAGTCGGTAGAGCTATCGGCTGTTAACCGATCGGTCGTAGGTTCGAGTCCTACGGTAGGCGCCATTGGCCATATGGAGAAGCGGCTTAACTCACCACCCTTTCACGGTGGCATTCATGGGTTCGAATCCCATTATGGTCACCAATTTGCAAAATAAACCACCGCTTGGTGGTTTTTTTGTTGGTGCCATACTGGGATATCGAACTATGAATGGTTAAGCAAGCTTCACATATTGGCGCCTAACGTAGCGAACCTATGATCGATCGGTTAAAAAAAGTAGTGTGCCTGGCAAAATTTTGGGAATTAGTCTCAAAGTTGCCATTTTATATAAAAAAATTAAACATAGTTTAAAAAGTCAATTTTTAAAAGAAAATAAACTTTTTTCGTAAAAAATTTAAAAAACGCCCCCTTATATAAAGTAGGGAGGATTTTTATGAAACATCAAGCAGTAAACGGTTTAAAGAATGAAGCCGTAATTATCGAATACTTAAATTTTAAAAGGTTTAAGGATTTAAACGAGAAATGGAAGAAACACATTTCAACTATGTTTCCATTTATTAAAGATGACGATGTTATATACGCAAGAAAGCATCCAGATCATCAAGCCAAGCCAGACGCAATTATTAAGGTAAGGAATACACTTCAGTATTTATCAATTAAATCAGGAAGGAATCCATCTGTGCATCAAGAAGACTTCTTCACTTTTAGAAGGTTTTTAAAATACTTAGGTGTGGATACTTGGGTATTAAGAACGATTTATTTCTATCATTTTGGCGAAACCATGAAGATAAGCAATAATGGTGTACCTTTTACTAAAGAAGAGTTAGAGGAAAGATACTCTAGCTATTTCTTAAAAGCCAGTATCGCTTTGGATAAAGAAGAAATAATTAAGAAAGTCATTAACAGGACTGTAATAAAAGGAGCGAATAATAAAAGAACCGCGCTTACTTATTTATATTATGGAAATGTTGATAAAGGATTCTTACTATCCAAAGAAGATATCTATTCTTTGGTATTAAATTATAGAGAACACAAAACTTCGATTCATTTTGGCGGACTTAACTATCAACCAAGTGGTAGAAAAAGAACAACAGTAGATTATCGTTACGTAAGAATTAAATGGGGAATTTTATCTCCAATGTTCTATTTAAGCGAAAAAGAAGTTAGAGATGTTATCGACGGAAGTAAAAGATTGTAAAAATTTTACATGCATAAAACGATTAAAACCGGAATTCACTCTAAGAATTCATAGAAAAAGAAAAATATAAAGTAATGGTGATTACCAATTTGTTAGAAATTATCTAATCTTTGTTCAGGCACTTTTCGAGCACAAAAATCTTTAATCTTACTTTTAAAAATAAGAATTTGATATTAGAATAAACATCGTTATGTTCTAAAGAACGTAATATTGAGAGTGAAAAATGAATAGATTTGAAGGCTTAAAAGGAAGAGAATTAGAAGACGCTGTTGATTATAATTTATTTTATCGACCAAAAGACGGCTTCGTTGGTGATGTAATTCCATACTACGAAAATGGAACTTTTTATATTTTCTATCTTAAAGACCAAGGCAACAGCTACAATCACTCTATATTTTTAGTAGAAACAAAAGATTTTTTACACTATATAGACAAAGGTGAAGTGATTCATGCTTCTGAAAATAAAATGGAGCAAGATGACTGGGCAGGAACTGGTTCAGTTGTAAAAGTTGATAATACATATTACTTTTTCTATACCGGGCATAATCATAGATTAGAAATTCAAGAAAAAGTCATGATTGCAAAGAGCGAAAATGACCTTTATCACTTTAAGAAAATTGAAAATCTATATATTGAACCATTAGAAGACTTAAGCCATAGAGATTTTAGAGATCCTGACGTCTTTTATGACGCAAAAAGCGAGAAATTTATATTAACAATTACTACAAATTCTCCTTCAAAAGGCAAGATTATTGCAAAATATAGCCTTTCAAAAGACTTAAAGTCATATTCTTATGATGGAGTGGTTTTTCAAGAAAAGAATGATTATTTTGACTTTAAATTTTTCAATTTTGAATGCTCTAACATTTTTAAAATTAATGGTTACTGGTATCTTTCATTTTCGTGTCAGGATGATACGCTATGGGTTACCAAATCAAAAGAAAGATTTACCGATTTTGATAGTGGAAAATATGGCATTCCTTATAGATTAGATGGTAAATACTTTTATGTTCCAAAAGCAGTAAGTGATGGAGTTAATACTTACATGGTTGGATGGGCTAGAGGAAGGCATGGATATAGTGATAGTGGAGATGGTACTTGGGGCGGAAATCTTTTAGTGAGTAAAGTGGCTCAAAAAGAAGATGGAACTTTATACCTAACCAAGGTTAATAATTTAGATAGTTATTTCCAAACAGATATTAAATTAAGCTGTTCAAACTGTAATATAGATAAAAACTCAATCGTTGAAATTGCTAAGATATCTGAAAATTTTAAACTTGAAGGAGATATTGAATTTACTGGTAAATCAGATTTCGGGTTTATTTTCGGAAGTGAAAAAAACGAGAATTTGCAGGGAAAAATCAAATTCAACACTAAAAATAATCGAGTAGAATATATCGTTCTTAATAAGAATAGAAACGATTCATTTATTAATGCTGAGTTAAAAGAAGATGCAAAATATCATTTCACTTTAGTTTCTGAAGGAAGTGTAGTTGCAATTTATATTGATGAAGCTATGTCACTTACATGTAGATTCTATGAAATTATAAATTCACATCTAAGTTTTTACTCTAAAAACACAAAAGTTAAACTTTCGAATTTAACATTTAAGATTAGATAAAAAGGTTTCCGTGCATGGAAACCTTATTTCTTACGTTTATTTGTAGATTCTCTATAAATAGGATTTGATTGAAGAATAATAGTTTTTGAAGGAACTTTTGGATTTTCAATTCTTTCCACTAAAACTTTAACCGCTTGTAAACCAACATATTCTTTATCAACGTTAAATGATGTAATTTGTGGCGAGAATGCTGTAGATTCTGCAACATCATCAAATCCCATAACCATCGCATCATCAGGAATCTTCTTGCCTAATAATTGAAGGGCATTACAAACAGTTCTTGCGATGAAGTCATTGCTACACACAAATAAGTCTGCTTTATATTTAAGATTCAAAATCTCTTTTTTAATAACTTCCGCACTTCCGTAATCGAATGCAGCATCATCACCCAAAATATCTTCTTCTTTTGAGTGCTCAATATTGATTCTATTGATACCTCTTAACATGCCCATGTAACGTTCATAGAAGCTTAAACAGTGACGATAATCTCCAACAAAAGTTATATGGTTCAAAGGTTTAACTGAAGTGTGGATATATCTAATCATATTTGTGATGACTTTTTCATCATCCGCACAAATTAAATCATAGTTTTTATTGCCTACTACATTATATGCAGTAAAGTCATTAAAGCAGATAGGAACATCAAGATTAAGAAGCTTTGTTACAAATTCTTTTTCAAAGCATTCAATTCCAATAATCCCATCAATTTCTGCTTCTTTTATATATTTTGATAAATCATCAAAACCATCTTTATTTAAATTGTAAGTGTATTGAAGTAACTCATAATTTTGATCGAAACAATAATTTTCGATGCCTCTAACTAAATGAATGTAATAATTTACATTATAAAGTGGTTTTCCAGATAAAAGTAAAATACGATGTTTCTTTCCAGCATCTACAGTTTCGGAACTTCTTAGCGATTTGTAATTTAATTCTTTAGCTTTTTCAATAACAAGCAACCTTGTCTTTGCAGGGACATATTGCCCATTTAAAGCCTTCGCTACAGTGTTTCTTGATAGATTTAATTGTTTTGCAATATCATTGATGGTTACAGCTTTCCCCATAAAGTTTGCCTCACACTTAAACTATATCTTTTCTAGTCAATTAAAAGCAATATTTTTTTCATTTGCACAATTTTATCTATGATTCATTTGGAGATTTGCACAAATTCAGCAAAAGCATTACACGAACATTTTTTATATGAAATAATGAAGTCACAAATACATTTTATATAGAGGAACAAACTATGAAGAAAAAAATTCATTTGGCCTTTTTGCTCTCTTTAAGCGTCGCTGGAACGATGGGTCTTGTTTCGTGTGGACTGAAAACTATTGAAGAACACGATCATATCTGGGATGAAGGTATCGTTAAAACCGAAGCAACATGTCACTCAGAAGGCTTAAAAATTTATTCTTGTTCTGTAGATGGTTGTAAACAAACTAAAACAGAAAGTATTGCTAGAACTGAGCATAGTTGGAGCACTCCAAATATTACTAAAGAATCTAAATGTAACGAAAAAGGTAAAGCTCTTATTGAATGCGAAAACGAAGGATGTACCGCTTCTCAAGAAATTGATTTAGAAAAAAGCGATCATCATTTCGCTAATCCTGTAGTTACCAAAGAACCTGATTTATTAGTAAAAGGTGAAAAAACATTAACTTGTTCTGACTGTAACACTACTAAAAAAGAAGCTCTTGAAGCTGAAGCTAGTATCGCAAAACAATTCTCAACAAATAATAAAGGACGTTGGGATTATGGCTATGTATCTAGCTTTGATGTAAATAATCCTATTTCTTTCCATCAAATTACAGCTGGTACAAATGAAACATATTCTGATGATAATGTTTCTATTGGTAGAGACTCCATTAAGTCTAATGGTAACGCTGCTATTGCATATCATTTCACTCAAAGCAACGTTACTGCCACAGAAGTTAAAGCAACTGTATCATTCAAAGGTAAATCTAATACAAGCGTCTTAGATGCTACTTTAATATTAGTGGATGCTAATGGTAACACTAAAACAAAATCAAATGCTTTAAATGCTACCAACAAAAATGAATGGAATGTTACTAGTAACGCAATAGAAGTCACAGAAGGTGACACTTTATATTTAGTATTTGAGAATAAGGGTACTGGTGAAGCAACTGGTACTTATACATATTCATTAAAAGCAGAATGTATTCACTCATTTAACGAAGGTCGAGTAACAACTGAGCCAACAGAAGTAACTGAAGGCATATTAACTCGTACTTGCATTAAATGTGGACATACAAAAATTGAAACAGTTCCAACCCTTCCTGTAACTGTTGAAAGAGAATTTGGTCAAGGCGCAAACTTCCATGATGATTTCTCTACAACAGAATATAAAGGTTGGTCATATGGATATACAAATGACTACAACTTTGAAAATGATAAATTTACATTTAACCCACTCTCTGCCGGTAGCGAAGCTTGGGTTGGAAATGGCATTGAAGTTAAAAACGATTGGTTTAAATATGATCCAGACGGAATGTTGGTTGTAGGTTATAACGTTCCTAATGGCGTTGATAAGCTCAATTACGCTTTAAATATGTGGGGTGGAGAAGAACCAGACCCACGTTGGACTGTTAGAATTATTGTTCAAGATTCAACTGGCGCAAACAAAGATGTTAAATTCATTGGTAAAGGTCAAACAAATAGAGATTGGGATGAAACACTTACTTTAGATGTTGCTAAAAACGATAATATCTACTTATTACTCGAAAACTTCTCTGGCTGGAAACAAGGTTCTTTCAACATTAACTTAACTAAATATGTTAAAGAATTTACAGGCGCTAACTTCCATGATGATTTTGGCGGAGAAGGATGGAGATATGGTTATACTGAAAACTATAACTTCGAAAACAATACATTTACATTAAATCCTTTAAATAAAGATGGAGAAGCTTATAAAGGAACAGGCATTGAAGTTAAAAATAACTGGTTCTGCTGTGACCCAGAAGGAACTATGCTCGTCATTGATTATCAAATTGGATCAGGTGTTTCTAAAGTTAACTACGCTTTAAATATGTGGGGCGAAGAAGAACCAGACCCACGTTGGACAGTAAGAGTCGTAACAACTTCAAAAGATGGCGCAAATAAAGATTTTAAATTCATTAATAAAGGCGAAACAAATAGAGATTGGAATGAAACTTTCGAATTAGACGTAGCTCAAGAAGATCATATTTACTTATTACTCGATAACTTCTCTGGTTGGACACAAGGTTCATTTAATATCAGCATCACAAAAGTTGAAGAAACTATTCCTGAGTATCCACTCGCTAATTTCCATGATGATTTTGGCGGAGAAGCTTGGAGTTACGGATATACTCAAGACTATAACTTCGACAGCAATACATTTACATTAAATCCTTTAAATAAAGATGGAGAAGCTTATAAAGGAACAGACATTGAAGTTAAAAATGACTGGTTTAAATGTGATCCAGAAGGAACTATGGTCGTCATTGGATATAAAGTTTCTGCAGGGGTTTCAAAGATTAATTACGCTTTAAACATGTGGGGTGGAGATGAACCAGACCCACGTTGGACTGTTAGAATTGTTGTTCAAGATTCAACTGGCGAAAATAAGAGAACTGAATTTATCGGAAAAGGCCAAGAAAATAGAGATTGGGATGAAACTCTCACTTTAGATGTTGCTGAAAACGATACAGTTTATCTATTACTTGATTACTTCTCTGGTTGGAGACAAGGTTCATTTAATATCAACATCACAAAAGTTGGAGGAACTGCTCCTGTGTATCCGGTCGCTAACTTCCATGATGATTTTGGCGGAGAAGCTTGGAGTTACGGATATACTCAAGACTATAACTTCGACAGCAATACATTTACATTAAATCCTTTAAATAAAGATGGAGAAGCTTATAAAGGAACAGACATTGAAGTTAAAAATGACTGGTTTAAATGTGATCCAGAAGGAACTATGGTCGTCATTGGATATAAAGTTTCTGCAGGGGTTTCAAAGATTAATTACGCTTTAAACATGTGGGGTGGAGATGAACCAGACCCACGTTGGACTGTTAGAATTGTTGTTCAAGATTCAACTGGCGAAAATAAGAGAACTGAATTTATCGGAAAAGGCCAAGAAAATAGAGATTGGGATGAAACTCTCACTTTAGATGTTGCTGAAAACGATACAGTTTATCTATTACTTGATTACTTCTCTGGTTGGAGACAAGGTTCATTTAATATCAACATTACAAAATAATTAAAGATTAATAAGGAAGGAGAATTATGGCTTTTAAGAAATTAGCATTCTTATCACTAGCATGCGCATTACCTATGCTCGCACCAATGCAAACAATGCAAGCTGCTTATGCCTATGATGAAGTTAATACTGCTGAAAACTTTGTTTGTTCTGCAAACTTCGAATATAGTGCTAATAGTGGATTTGTTTTTGGCAAAAGTAATGATAAATATTTCTCGGTTGTTGCTAGTGGAACAGATAAAACCATTGCTTTAATAGGAAAAGATAATCAAATTCTTAAGACTTCTGTTCAAGAACTTACAGAAAATGAAAATTTCTCGTTATGCTTAGTTGTTAACGAAAACACAGCGAAAGTTTATTTAAATAAGAGTTCAGCTGCTGTAATCACTTACGTTTTAGATGATTATGATGGTGGAGATTTCTACACAATCGGTAATTCATCAAATGTTGAATATTTTGAAACAGACACTCTTGATGGCGACTTATTTGTTGGTGGTTATTCAGTTAGCAAAGTTATTAACGTTACTGAAAATTATTCGCTTTTAGGTACTACTCAATACACAGTTGATAAAGGATTATTAACAATTTCACAAGAATATCTCAAAACTTTAGAAAGCGATAAAACTTACACATTTAGAGCGGTTACTTCATTGACTGACTTATCATTTAACATTGAAAATGATTTCGTTGGAGTTAATGCAAACTTCACTGTAGATAAAGTATTTCATGGAAATGACGCTTTTATTGAAATTAGTGAAAATGTTGCTGTCAGCAAAGTAACTGTGGATACTAAAGAAATTGAATTCACTCAAACTGATAAGAGAATTAAAATCTCTAAAGAAGTTTTAGACACTATAGAAAGTGGTGAACACAAAGTTAAATTATACACAGTTAAAGGACGTCCTGAAGTTAAACTTTCTTTAACTGATGAAGTTGAAACTTTCCCTGAAATCCCTGCAGAAGTCTCACATTTCTTCTTCTGGGTTGACATTATTATCTTTGCTGGACTTATCCTCAGTTATGTTGGATATTCAGCTTATAAAAAGATGAAAGAAGATAGGAGGTAATTAGTATGACTGATAATTCTATTGGACAAACATCAGCAGAAGAATTGTTAAAACCTCATTCTAAATGGGAAGATTGGAAGGCTAATTTCAAGCGTAAAGGTTGGATTTTACTCTTCATTATTCCAGCATTTATTTACGTTATTGTTTTCTGCTACATTCCTATGTATGGTATCTTAGTCGCTTTCCAAGACTATATGCCTGGCGATCCTATTTTAGGACAAGGAACTCACTGGGTTGGTTGGCAAAACTTCCAGACCTTCTTCTCAAATCCTAACTTCCAGGATTATTTCTGGAATACATTTATTCTTTGTATTTTAGGCTTCATTGTTGGATTCCCTCTTCCAATTATTGTTGCTTTATTACTTAACTCACTTCGCTCTAAGAAGATGAAAAAAGGTTTACAAATCTTATTCTATGCTCCTCACTTCATCTCACTTGTTGTCTTAGTAGGTATGATGAAATTCATCTTTGGTTCTGATGGTTTATTAGACCAATTGAGTGCAAAGATGGGTGGAGATCCTAACGGATTAAAATTATTCTTAAATCCAGATGCATTTAGACCATTATTCATTTTCTCAGGTAACTGGCAAGACTTTGGATGGTCTGCAATTATCTATTTAGCAGCGCTTTCAGGTGTTGATCCATCATTACATGAAGCAGCTAAAATTGATGGTGCTTCTAGATTTAAACGTATTTTCTCAGTAGATTTACCTGCAATTTTACCAACTATCGTTATGTTGATGATTCTTTCTGTTGGTAACTTAATGAGCTGTGGATATGAGAAAGTATTACTTATGCAAACAGATGGTAACTTAGTTACTTCTGAAATCTTATCAACTTATGTTTATAAATTCGGTCTTATCGGTGGCCAATATGGTGTTGGTACTGCTGCTGGTTTATTTAACTCAGTTATTAACGTTGCGCTTCTTGTTATCGCTAACTTCACATCTAAGAAGTTATCCGGTAACAGTATGTGGTAGAAAGGAGCTATCTTAGATGGAATTAAAAGATATTAAAGCTTGTAAAAAGCAAAACGCTATTAAAGAAGCTAAGACAGACTACATTTACTACGCAATTTGTTTCATTATCTTAGCAATCTTAGCATTAATTATTATTTATCCTTTATATTACATTGTCATTGCATCTATCTCTGATGCCGATGCAGTTATGACAGGTGATGTATGGATTGCTCCTATTAAAATTACATTTAAAGGTTATGGAAGCTTATTCCAAAGAGAAGATGTATGGAGAGGATATTTCAATACTTTAGCATATACAATTTTAGGTACAGTATTTAACGTCGCTCTTACTATTCCTGCTGGTTGGGCTTTATCTCGTGATTATTTACCATTTAGAAAAGTAATTATGGCTATGCTTATTGTCACTATGTTCTTTGGTGGTGGTTTAGTCCCATATATTATCGTTTGTAGAGCATTAGGTTTATATCAAAATCCACTTATCTTAATTATTGGTGGTGGTGTCTCTGTTTATAACGTATTTATGTGTAAATCATTCTTCGAATCTAACGTTCCTACTGAAGTACTTGAAGCTGCACAAATTGATGGTGCAGGAGAAATTAGAACATTCTTTGATTTAATTCTTCCAATTGCTTCTTCAATTATTTCAGTTATGGTTCTCTTCTACGCTGTTGGTCACTGGAATAACTATATTGATGCTTATATCTTCAATATTGATAAGGATTTCTATCCTTTACAAACAGTTATTAATGGTTTATTAGATGCATCTAGCTCGGGCGAAGGTGATGTTGTTCTTGAACAAATGCGTACTGCAACTCAAATCAAGTTCACATCAATTATCGTCTCAACTGCTCCAATTC
The DNA here is from genome assembly GCA_024399115.1 of Bacilli bacterium. Classification (GTDB taxonomy): domain Bacteria; phylum Bacillota_I; class Bacilli_A; order RFN20; family CAG-826; genus RGIG9670. Next base: position 108,402 of record JAKSHZ010000003.1, on the reverse strand, counting down.
TTATTCTTTATCCAATGATTGAAAAGAACTTTGGACAAGGCGTCTTGGTTGGATCATTCAAATAGGAGGTAACAAGAAATGAAAAAAGCAATTATTGGTGTCTCCGTTGCAGTGGTTTGGGGCGTTTGTGTCACAATGTTCGCACTTGCTGCAAAACCAGAACAAACTACAGAAAATCAATTTACAATCTTAACTGTTAAAGAAGATGCGGTTAAAGACTATAACACTATGCCGGTCTTCCAAGATTTAGCAAAAGAAACTGGTTTAGATGTTAAATGGACATTCCAAACATCTACTCAATATGGAAATAATACTGACCCAGTTGGTATTAAAGGTATAGATGCTATTTATCATAGTGGATTCTCAAATCTTAAACTTTATGACTATGGCAAAAGAGGAAGAATTGTAGCAATTGATCAATATCTTAAAGTTATGCCTAACTTCCAAAAGATTTTAGACTCACGTCCAGATATTAAAGAAGCTCTTAAATCTCCGGATGGACATATCTATTCTCTTCCTAGAATTGAAGAGATGGGATTAAAACAATTCCCTAATATTCTTTATTTAAATAAGAAATGGGTTGAAAAGTTAATTGATACAAATCAAATGCCATCTAATGTCGTATTAACTAAGGAACAATTAAAAGATGGATTAGATTTGAAAAGAAGCGAATTTAAAGCAATTTTAGAAAAATTTAATCAACTTGATATGGACGGGGACAACGATCCTAAAAACGAAATTCCATTATCGTTCGTATCAAATAACTGGCAAGGCAATGAAGCGGATTTAATTGCTTCATTCGGTTTACCAGAAAATAGAGAACATAAGACAGTTGTTGGAGATAAAATCACATTTACATTTGAAGATGAAAAGTGGTTCGATGCTGTTAAAGAAATCGCTGATTGGCATGATAAAGAGTTAATAAGATCAAGTGCATTTACACAAGGTGAAAATGACTTCTTAGCTCGTGGTCAAGGCGGTAGATATGGTTCCTTCTATTGGTGGGAAAAGAAAACAGTTTGCTCAAATTCTGATGACTACATTATCGTAAAACCTCTCATTAATGATGAAACAGGAGAAAGATATGTAGGCGTTTCAAACGAACAAGAAATTGAAAAAGGTGAAGCTGTTATACTTGGAAGCTGTGAAAATAAAGAAAGTTTATTATCATACTTCGATAAATTCTTTGAACCAATTTATAGCGCCCAACTTAACTATGGCTCTATCAAATCAGGTGCATTCAAGTCAGAAAAAGTTAACGGTAAACTCATTCCTAACGATGACCATGGGGAACAATCTGCTGATGACTTCCGTATGAAAAACGCTCCATATGGTGTTGTCTATCTCACAAAAGAAACATGGGAAAAATCGGTTGAAATGGAATCAAGAGCTAAACTTAGACTTGAAAACCTTGAAGCTTATGTTACCCCTTATAAATTTGAAGGAGCTACATCAATTCCTAATTTAAATTACAGCAATGAAGAATTAGTAACTCTTAATACATACGAAGCTTCATTGTCTAATAACGTTGCTTCTTGGTATGCAAACGCTATTACTAGCGGTGCAGTTCCAACTAAAGCAAGTTGGCAAGGATTCCTTGATGCTAATAAGAAATCAATCGAAAAAGTTAAGGAAATTAACCAAGGAGCTTACGACAGATATCTCGAAGCTTTAAATAAGTAAAAGATATTATTAAAAATAGGAGAAATAGATGAAAGGACTTAGAATTTTAGGCGATTACATATTAGAGTTTGTAGTTATTGTCCTTTTAGCTATTGTCTCAATCGCTACAATCATTGGTTTTCTTCCGATGATGGTAGGATTTGCAGGATATTTCTCCAATAAAAAAGATGTAAGAGTATTTAAAGATATATTCGTTACAATTGGTGGATGTTGGAAAACACTTATTCCATACACAATCTTCCAATTAATAATGATTTTAGTCCCTGTCTTAAATATTTATTACTTCAACACACACATAGATGCGATCAATCCATTATTTCTAGGAGTAAGTTATGTTGCTCTTGTAATTGGTGGATTCTACTTAATGACCGCACCTATGATCTTAGTTAATATGGATGTAACATTCTTCCAATTATTAAGAAATGGATTTGTGATGTTATTTGCAGGACCAGTAAGAACATTAATTTCTTTATTGATCTTAGCAGCAGTATTCTTATCCATTAGTTACGCGCCATATTTAACAATTCCACTTCTATATTTTGCACCTTTATTTATAACGGGTTTCATGAAAGAAAACTTCTTATACTTAAAAGCAAAAGCATTAGGGACTAACGTTTACGAATTAAAAAATAATTCTGAAAAAGATGATTATTCAAATGAGAAATAAAAGGAGAATAGCAAAGATATGAAAAAGATTAAATCTTTACCAATATTAATGGTATCAATGTTCGCTATTACAGGCTGTGCTCAAGAAAAGACAGTTGTTACTAACAAACTTCCTTCAATTGTAGGAGTTAAAGACTTTAAATGTATTGTTAATACAACAATTGATTTCCTTGATGGCGTTGCAGCATTAGACAAGGAAGATGGAGATATTACTCCAGAAATGGAAATCAAAATCTCTAATGATGTTCCAGTAAATAATGGTTACGCAACATTTACAGAGCCTGGTTCATATTTAGTCAACTATAAAGTAAGTGATTCTAATGGCAAAATCGCCACAAAAGTCGCATATGTTGATGTTATTTCTCGTGATGAATATCGTGATTTCAAAATGGCTGAAGGCTTCTATTATGGTGTTAATGGCGCTTCAAGAGTTAAAACTATTGGTATGGTCAACGGACAATTCAAAGTTTTAGCTGATGGTGGTAACGCTAGTGAAGACCTCACATTAAATAGAGTATTTGATGTTATAAGTGAAAATGAATACACATTTAAATACACAGTTAATAGTAATAAAAACGGCAAGGTTATTGCTAAGGTTAATGGCGAAATCGCCGCAGAAATCGCATTAGTTGAAGGAAATAATACACTTGTCTTCAAACATACTGTTAAAAATAATGGCAAAAAAGAAAAGGTTGAAGCAGATGTTTCACTTTGTTTAGGCGACTTAGGAAAAGACATCGATTTAACAATCTTAAATGTAGAAACCGAATATCCTCAAGAAGCAGGTAAATTAGTAGATTTAACTGAAAACTTCTCTTTCGGTGGACGTGTATTACCTCGTTTTGATAACGCTGAAGGGACTCTTGATTTAGAAGGCAATGCATTCTCTCACGAAGGTGGCTCTCAAGCAGTCTTAGAAGTTACTAAGACTAACTCGGCAATTGACATTTGGAGAGGTGGCATGTTCATCGATACAGGCGTTAAAGTAAAAGCTGGCGTTACATACACTGTTTCATTTGATGCAGAAGCAGAAAAAGAAAATGATTATCAAGTTGTTATCAAAAAAGGTCAATGGGGTGAAGATAATTTTGAAACATTGAATAATCCAAACGGATCTAATTCTGTTGATATTACAGTTTCAAAAGCTTTAGAAGGCGATTTATTCCTTTATGTACAAAGTGGTAACGCTACAAATAGAATCGCATTAAGCAATTTAAAAGTTAAAGAACATCTTGGCGCAGTTGGTCATGATGCTTTTAGAATTCAAGACTATGAAGAATACCATGAAGGCGAAGCAGATCAACAAATGGAAACAGATTGTGGTAACTTCAAACTCCATGTAAATAAATTTGATTCAACTGACTGGAAACAAAAAGTTACTAGCCCTGCATTCTACATTCAAGGTAGTGGCGCTAACTATGTTGCTTCATTTAAAGCTAAAGCAACTAAACCAGTTGAATTCGTTTGTGCTGCTCCAGTCAATGGTGGTTGGGATCCAACACTTTTCTGGACAAAAATCACATTAACTGAAGAAGAACAAGTATATACGCTATTCTGTAACGGAAGTGCTAGCGATAGAGACTACACAATTGTATGGCAATTTGGTAGTGATAAAAACTTAAGATTTGAAGATGTTGATATTGAAATTTCTGATGTCAGTATCAACTTAAGAAATAGAGAATTAGATGGATAAAATTATGTATAACAGTATTGATGAAATAAATAAATACATAGAAGATACTGAACCGACAATTGTTCAAACATATCGTCCAAAGTACCATATGTCTCCGAGAGTTGGTTGGATGAATGATCCTAATGGACTCATCTATAAAGATGGAACTTACCACCTTTATTATCAAGCGAATCCGCTTGGAGTTGAACCAGGAAAGATGCTTTGGAGCCACTTCATAAGTAAAGATTTAATAGAATTCAAAGACTTAGGAGTTGCACTTTGTCCAACAGGAAAAGGAGAAAATGCGTTCTCTGGTGGGGCAATTGAAATTAACAATGAATTCCACATTTATTATACACTTCATGTTAATAAAAAGAATCCAGACGTTGTTAGAATCGATGGCAAAGATAAGAACTTAATGATCAAGCACTCTCTTAATGAGGTTGATAATGAAGCTCATAAACATGAACCAAGAATAATTGAAGATGAATCAGATAAAAGCGAAGAAATATATCATTCAATTTCTTTAGATGGAATGATGTATGAAACCGGTAAAAAGGTATTCGATAATGCATCTCTTCCTGAAAATTATTCAAGAATTGACTTCCGTGATCCTTCTCCAATTATGATTGATGGCGATTATTACTTATTCCTTGGTGGAAGAGATATGAAACTCGATCAAGGATTAATCGTAGTTCTTAAAGCAAAAGACTTAGATCACTATGAATATGACTTCACAATTGGTCCATTTAAAGAATTAGGATTTATGGGTGAATGTCCATGCTTCAGAAGAGTAGGAAATAAAGATGTTCTTATCGCTTCTGGATGTAGTCCTTATAGAGATGGAAATAACTTTAAAAACATGAATGCTAGCGTGTTTATCGTTGGTAAACTCGATTTAAAAAACAAGAAGATGGATGTTGATTATATCAAAGAAATTGATAAAGGCGATTCTTTCTATGCTCCACAGTTCATCTCAGGAACAGAAGAACCAACAATGATAGGATGGCTTGAAATGTGGGAAAAGCATTACCCAACAAAAAGACTTGGCCATGGTTGGGTAGGAGCGTTCTCAATACCTAGAGTACTAAAAGAAAAAGATGGTCAAATTTATCAAACGGTTATTCCTTCACTTTATGATCATTTAAAAGATTATAAAGGTGATAAGATTCCAAAATGTTCGAGAATTACAGTGATTTTGGAAGAAAACGCTAAACTTGTTATTGCAGGAGACAACGGAGAAGTTGTCATTGGAAATAACGAGGAAGGCGTATATGTAGATAACACACTTTCTAACTCCTTATATAAATGTATAAGAAGAACAAATGAAAGTTATAAAGAAGCTCATCTAGAAATATTACTTGATGTTTCTGGACTTGAAGTCTTTGTAGAGAATGGACTTGAAGTTATCTCCACAAGAATCTATTTAGATGGAGAACTTAAAATAACAACTCAAGAAAATATTAAAGATTTAAATATTAAGGAGGTCGTCACTACATTATGAATAAAACAGTAAAATATATTGGTGTTCTTTCTATCGTTGCTACATTAGTAGCTTGTAATGGTGGTAAAAGCGCCGGTATCGATCAAAAAGGTGCAAATATTTTCCCTGTTTCAGCAGTTGAAGATTCAACGGCAATTACAATGGGTGACGTTATGCCATTCTATGATAATGGTGTGATGAATATTTACCATTTAAAAAACGTAAGTGGCACTAATAGCCTTTTCTATCACCCAATTAGTAGAATCACAACAAGTGACTTCATTCATTATGAAGACAAAGGTGTTGCACTTAACTACACAGCTGAAATTAATTCAATTGATGCAGCTTTGGGTACAGGAAGCTTTATTAAAGATGAAAATGGTTTATATCACTGTTTCTATACTGGACATAATGGCCAAGGTCAAGCTGAAGGTCTTAGATTTAACGAAGCAGTTAGACACGCTACTAGTGTAGACCAAGAAACATGGAAAAAAGATGAAGAATTCATGTTATTTGGTTGGGAAAATGATTTCCGTGATCCATATGTTTATTTTGATGATGTTGATAATTGCTACTACATGTTAATTACAACAAGAGACTTTGGTAATGCAGTTATAAGACGTCATAGAGCATCTTCATTATCTGCAAAAGCAGAAGAATGGGAATATGTTGATAATTTCTTCACTAATGATGAAGGCGATTACAATATGGAATGTCCTTCATTTGTTAAATTAGGCGATTATTATTATCTCGGTTATAGTGAACAAGGTGATAACCGTGTTACTCATTACCGCTATAAAACTAGCCACGATGGAGAATGGCAAAAATTTGAAAGAGACGCTATCGATAGTGCTGGTTTCTATGCTGGTAGATTTGAAAAAGCAGGTGATAAATTATTCGCATTTGCTTGGTGCGCAAGACTTACTGGTGGTAATACTGGTTCATTCGACTGGGCAGGTAACTTGGTAACTCATGAAATTAAACAAGATGCAGAGACTGGTGAACTTCACGTAGTTATGCCTCATACATATAAAGAATTCTTTAATCATGAAATGCCATGTTTAGATGTTGAAGGTAATGAATTCACATCATTTGTATCAGATGGAGAAAAATTCTCTGCAATTGGACTTACTAAGAATAATGAAAATATTAATAGATATTCTATGAAAGTCACTCCACAAGGAAATGAAAATGACTTCGGTATTAGCTTTGGTTTAGATGGAGCATATAATAACCGTTTAGGTTCTGGTATCCTCGCATTTGAATTAAAAGAAAACAAAATTACTTGCTATAACAATGTTTCAAATATTTTAAGATATGGAAACGCTCTTACATCAATTGATTATGAATTTGAAGAAAATCACACATATGACATTGATGTAATTATGGATGGAGAAGTTGTCTCTTTATATATCGATGATGATGCAGCTCTTACAGCTCGTTTAGTAGATATTAAAGAAAATAATATTGCTTTCTATTCAAATGGGGCTAAAGCAAGTATTACGGAGGTCCATAGATATGAGTAAGCTATATTCAATTGGTGAACTTTTAATAGATTTTCAATCAGTTGGCGTAGCTCCTTTAAAGGACACTGAACAATTCGTTAAGAAAGCAGGAGGAGCTCCTGCAAATGTATGTGTTCAAGCTCAAAAACTTGGTCAAAAGACAGTTTATCTTACTAAGGTTGGGGCAGATGCATTTGGAGAATTCTTAATCGAATCTTTAAAAAATGAAGATGTAGATGTAAGCTTTATTTCTAAAGCAAAAGAATATGAAACTTCATTAGCGTTTGTAAGCTTTACCGCTGATGGAGAAAGAGAATTCTCATTCTTTAGAAAGAAAGCTGCAGACTTATATTTTACAGAACAAGACTTTGAAAAAGTAATGTTTGAAAGAGGTGACATTTTAGAGTTCGGTAGTGTTGCTCTTCAAACTGAAGTAGCGAAAAACACCCACAAATCCCTAATAAATAGAGCAAAAGAGAAAGAAGCAACTATTTGCTTCGATCCAAACTTAAGATTCAATTTATGGGATAATAAAGAAGAACTTAGAAATGTCGTAAATGAATTTTTGCCTCTTGCAGATGTCGTTAAAGTTGGAGATGAAGAAATCGACTTTATAACAGGCAAAACTGGTGAAGATTCTATTAAAGAGATGTTTAGAGGTAATGTTAAAGTATTACTTCTTACAAAAGGAAAAGAAGGCGCAACAATCTACTTAAAAGATGGTAGAAGCTATTCTTGTCCTGGATACAAAGTGAAAGTAGTTGATACTACAGGTGCTGGAGATTCATTCTTCGGTGCAACACTTGCTCAATTACTTGAACAAAATGTTAACGTACATACTTTACTTAATGAAGAAATTAACTATCAGGAGATTGTTAACTTCTCATGTAAAGTTGGCGCTTATACAACAATGGGCTATGGTGCTATTTCCGCAATGGGAACAAAAGAAATTATCGAAAAGGTGGTTAAATAATATGGCAACAGTTAAACTTCACAACGTAAACAAAGTCTATGATGGCGGTGTCCACGCAGTTCATGACTTTAACATTGACATTAAGGATAGAGAATTTATCGCATTCGTTGGTCCTTCTGGTTGTGGTAAATCTACAACATTAAGAATGATCGCAGGTTTAGAAGAAATCTCATATGGCGAATTCTTAATCGATGATGTCTTAATGAATGCAACAGCTCCAAAAGATAGAGATATTGCAATGGTCTTCCAATCATATGCTTTATATCCTCAAATGACTGTTTATAACAACATGGCTTACGCATTAAAACTTCGTAAAGTTCCAAAGGAAGAAATTGATAGACGTGTTAAAGAAGCAGCAGCTATCTTAAAATTAACTCCTTACTTAAATCGTAAACCAAGAGCATTATCAGGTGGTCAAAGACAACGTGTTGCCTTAGGTAGATCAATTGTTAGACGTCCAAAAGTATTCTTAATGGACGAACCATTATCTAACTTAGACGCTAAATTGCGTGTAGCTATGAGAAGTGAAATCGTTAGAATTCATAATGAAGTTGGTGCTACAACAATTTATGTTACTCACGACCAAATCGAAGCTATGACAATGGCAGATAGAATCGTTGTTATGAAGGATGGTTTTATCCAACAAATTGGCGCTCCAAATGAAATTTATCAACATCCTGTTAATTTATTCGTCGCAGGATTTATCGGAACTCCAGCTATGAATTTCTTATATGGTAAACTTAATGAAAACGGTACATTTAGAGTAAATGGTAGTGAAACTGACATTAAGATGACTACTGAACAAATGAAATTATTAAAGAACTATGTTGGACATGGCATGGTTTACGGCATTAGGCCTGAAAACTTAATCTTTGAACAAGATGAAAGATTCGAAAGATTTAAAGAATCATCATTCTCTATGAAAGTTGAAATCATTGAACTTTTAGGCGATATTCTTAACTTACATGGCAAAGTTGGTGATGCTTCTGTCATCATTAAAATGCCTAATAAATATCAAGTTAAAATTGGTGACACAATTAAGATGGCAATTGAAATTCCATATGCAAGATTCTTCAATGAAACAACAACAAACGCAATCACTGAAGAACATAATGAATATGAAGAAATCGTTAATACAAAATCTTTAGATGAAGATAATGTCACAATTATTAAAAAAGAAAAGAAAGGTTTAGCTAAACTTTTCTCTAAAAAGAAATAACTAAATATTTAAAAATGACGGATTTAACCCAATTGGATTAAGATCCGTCATTTTTGTTTGGTAATAAATTATGGATATTTTCTGGTCTGTTATTAACGAATGATAGATGCAATGTTGATCCAACAGTATGCTAATTTAGCAAAGAAGCCTAATTTTTTAGCAACTGGTTTTTTGCTTTCGTTCATTTCCATTCTATCTAATTCTTCAAAGTCGTACATAATGTATCCTCCTACGTTTTTAATTGTTTTCTTTAAGGCTTTTCTTGCCTTGCACACATACTATACACATATATTTTTTCTAATAAAAATGAATTTTGTTAAAAACAGTATTTTTATGCAAACGCACAAATAAAATAAAGCAAATGCACAAAAACATAATTATTAAATGTATATGTTGTGCAAACGCATAGTAAAATATGAATGACCTAATTTAAATAAAACATATCTACAACGTTATATTTAAACGAAAAAGAAATCAGAGAAGTAATTGACGGAAAGAAACAATTATAGAAATAAATCAGTCTATTAATCTATTAATTGTTGCAATTTGAAAATGACTTAATAAAATAAAGTCATAGAGGTTTTATATATGAATAGACGCAAAATAATTACAGGTCTTTTACCTTTGTTAACCGCTTTTTCTTTGGTCGGTTGTGGAGAAAACGCTAATAAGCCAAAACCAAATCCAGGAATTAATGATGACGAAGATGAAGAACAAGGCCCAATTGAAATCGGAGACTCTGTTAAACATTGGACAAACACTAAAAAGTTTAGTGAAGCTCCATTAGGAATTTCTTCTAACTCAAGCGAAGGTACAGGCTCAGTAGAAGTGGAAACTACCTTTGGTAGAGAAGACAAAGTTTCCCTATATTACACACTTAACGCAGGAAGTAACAAAAAAGGCGTTTTAGGCACTGATTTCTTAGAGAACCCATATTTTACTGAGGACGATGCAAAAAACGGCGATATCATCTCTTTATATTTCTATTTGCCATCTGATTCGAACATCGCTTCTCTCCAATTATCCGCAAAAGGATCTGGAAGAGATGTTATTAATGGAGATGTAGTGTCATCAGAAGACAAAAATGAAGAATGGATTAGAACGGTAATCTCTTATGACACTCTTGATACATTAGGAGGCATTAGACTTAATTATGAAGTAGTTGATGCTTCTTTGCCTGCTAAATTCTATATCGACGATATTGATATCACATTAGGTGAAGAAACAGTTTCAACTGGGTATGTATCAAACGATGAGAGCTTATATAAAACTTACGAAGATTATTTTAAAGTAGGCGCATGTATGTCTAATAACATGTTAAAAAACACAACTATTAGAAAAATCGCCAAAGAAAACTTCAATTCATTAACCGCAGAAAATGAAGGTAAACCAGAGCAAATCTTAGACCAAACAAAATGTCAAGAAGCTGCTCAAAACGATCCTGCTGCAGTTGTTATTAAAACAACTCCATTTGAAAAGCTATACAACTGGTGTGAAGCTAACCATATCGGAGTAAGACATCACACATTTGTTTGGTATTCTCAAACACCTGGATGGTTCTTTACAACTAACTACACACAAAATGGTCCAAAAGCTAGTAGAGAATTAATGTTACAAAGAATGGAAAACTTCATTGGAACAACATTAGACACAATTAATGAAAGATGGCCTGGATTAGTTTACGCGGTTGACGTATCTAATGAAGCTATCGAAAATGGTGGACTCAGAACAAATAATAACAACTGGTATAACACAGTTGGAGAAGATTTCGTCTACTACGCATTTAAATATGCTAGCCAATATAAAGCAGAAGATCAAAAACTCTTCTATAACGACTTCTCATTCGACTACAACACAAATCACTGTAAATACGCTTTAGATACTCTTTTAAAGAAAGCTATTGAAGAAGAATTGATTGATGGCGTTGGTATCCAAGGCCATATCGATTCAAATGCAAACTTAGAAAACATCATGACTGACGCAAGAATGATTCAAGCTAAAGGTCTCGAATGTCAAATTACTGAATTAGATATCACAGTAAACGGAACTTCTGATCAAAACTTAGAACAACAAAAGACAGCATATAAGAACTTAACAAAGAAGATTCTTGAAGCAAATATTGCTGGAGAAACAAACGTTACAGCATATGTCGTTTGGGGAATTAATGATGACGCTTCATGGAAGTCAAATCAAAACCCATTATTGTTCGACAGAACATTTAAGAAGAAACCAGCTTATTATGGTGTCTTAGAAGCAATTCAAGATATAGTTCAAATAGAAGAATAAAAAATACGCCTTATCGGTCTGATTCGATAAGGCTTTTATTTTTGAGATTTTGTCTTATTTATCGCTTAATTAAAGCATTAACTTTAGCGTTGATTTTACTAAACGAACTGCTCAATGAATCAAATACAACTTTCATTACTACGTTGATTAAAAGAATCAAAGTAGAGATGACTGCTTCCATCTCCCATATTCCTTGATTCTCGTATGTAGTGATAGATACGGCTAAAGGTTGGGTTGCATAAGTACTTAAGAAGCTGACTGCTGAAATAGTAATCATGCTGTTAATAAAGATGTATGAAAACATCTGTAGAATAGTTCCAGTAGTATTAGGAATCATGACTTTAAAGAACATAGAAGCGCGACTAATTCCTAATGTTTCTGCGACTGTTTCATAGTTTCTATCGATCTTTTCGAAAGCGTTTTTAGCCATTAAATATGGCGAAGAGAAATAGTGGATGATGTTAACAACAACTAAGATAGTAATTGTTCCAGCGAACCATCCAGTTGTGTTAGCAAAAAGGAACACATATCCAAGTCCTAAGACGAGGCCAGGAATAGCTAGAGAAGAAATAGAAATTAAGTGCAATACTTTCTTTAATTTCCCTTCTGTTCTAGATGTGGCGTATCCGCATATATAGGCAACAACAGTTCCAACTAACCCAGATAGCAAAGAGATTATTAACGAGTTGGTTAAGAAGGCAGTAATGTTGACACTGCTGTATGGTGAGAATGCTTTTTTGTAATTTTCAAACGAAAAAGTCATGTTGTTAGGAAAACTTGTTACAAATGAGATTGTGACAAATGAGATAAGTGGAAGAGAAAGAAAAATTCCCACTAAAACGATTGTTGCAATACCAACGATGTTAAATAATTTTGTTGGTTTTAAGTGTTCTTTGTTTGAAACGCCACTTGCACTCTCTTTCGTTAGTACATCAAATACAAAAGCTATAACAGCAGGAATTAATAAAGCAAATGATATTACCGCTGCTTTTCCATAATTGGAGGCATTAAGGCCTTGTGCTTGCTCATACAAAAACATCGGAATTGTTTTTACTTTTCCAGCAACTTCCATTGGAAGGCCGTAATCAGAGAAAATTAATGTAAATGTAGCAAAGAATGCTGAGATGAGTGTTGTTTTTAAGTATGGAAGTGTAACACCAAAGAATGATTTTGTTCTAGTTAATCCAAGTGTATTTGCAGCATCATAAACGCTTCTATCTTCATAAAGAAGAGCGTCATAAATGAGAAGAAATGAAACTGGGAAAGCAAAAACAACTGAACCAATAATTAAGTCCATGAATCCAAGTCCATCAACTTTGATATGTAGGAATTGATCTAAGAAACCATTTACACCAAATAAAGTTCTTATTCCTAATCCTATTGAAATAGTAGGAATTAGCATAGGAAGAATTAAGAATAATAACAAAAACTTTTTCCCTTTAATTCTTAATCGAGATAAGAAATATGCACATATTGTAGACAAAATAACCACGATAGTTGTGGAAATAAAAGTATAAATAATAGAGTTTTTAATCGATTTATAAAAAACTTCATTAGAGAAGATACTTTTTAAACCTACAAAATCAATTTTAAAAAGAATAATTAACAAAGGAACAATTAAAAAGACAAAGAGGATTAGAATCAATCCTCCTTGTAAAAGAATAGATGGAGTAAGTACCTTTTTCTTTGTTTGCTCCATATTATTTAATGCTTTCTTGAATGGCTTTCATTTTCGCATCTAAATGTGAGACAACGAAATTTTTGACAAACCCATTTGCAGGGTGATTGTAGATATTGCTAGGTGTATCGAACTGAGCGATGTTTCCTTCGTTCATTACGATAATTCTGTCGCTCATTGAGAAAGCTTCTTCTTGATCGTGAGTGACAAAAATAATCGTTTTATTTAAATTCTTTTGAAGAGCTTTAATTTCTTGTCTTAAAGCCATACGAATTTCAGCATCAAGTGCTGCCATAGGTTCATCAAAAAGAATAATGTCTGGGTTAAGAGCAAGAGTGCGAGCAATCGCGACTCTTTGTTGTTGACCGCCACTCATTTTTGTTGGTTTCTTTTTCTTAAAATCAGTAAGGCCAACAATGAAAATAACGTTTTCAGCAATCTCATCGATTTCTTGCTTAGTATATTTTCTTAAGACTTTACCTTCACTGCCATCTAATGATGGAAGGTATTCTTTTTTAGATTTTAATGCGTAAGTGACGTTATCGTAGACATTCATATTTGGGAATAATGCATAGTTTTGGAAAACCATACCCATTCCTCTTTCGCTAGGAAGTTTATTTGTGATGTCTTGATCGTCTTTAAGTACAACTCCAGAATCAGCTTTTTCAATACCGATTAAGATTTTTAATAGTGTAGTCTTTCCACATCCAGACGCACCTAAAATTGAAATGAATTCACCTTCATTTACGTCAAAGGAAATATCGGAAAGAACATCTTGTCCGTTAAATTTCTTATTTAAGTTTCTAATGCTAATTTTTGGTGTTAGTTTTTCCATGCGTCTAATAATTCTTGCTTGAAGTTAGGGTCTAATAAATTTCTCATGCTTGTGTAATCAACACCATAGTCACTTGGAGATTTCCAGTTAGCAACAGTAGGTGTTTTAGCAAATTCTGGTTTATAGATTGTTTCAGGAACAATTTCAGAATTATCTAAATAGTTTACATGAGAGAAGAAGTAATCGTAAACTTCTTTTACTTCTGGTCTATTTTGTTTTCCGTTAATCATACCCATAGTGTAAAGAGTATATGGAGAACCTTCAGAGAAATATGTAATTCCGATATCGCTATTTTTGTTTGCGTATTCAACAGCTTGGAAGTGCATACCTAATCCAACAGCGATTTCTTTTCTATCAACGCCTTTGACTGGTCCGCTTCCTGATGAAGACCATTCTTTAACGTTATCGTTAAGGCTATTGAAATAAGAAATAGCTGAGTTTTTACCAAGAGTGCTGACTAATCCATTGTAGAAATAGTATCCTGTACCAGAACTTTTTGGGTTAGGCATAATGATTTTGCCTTTGTAAGATGCATCGAGTAAATCGTTGTATGAAGTAGGGACGTTATCACCACATAAAGATTTTGAGTAGACAATGCAACCCGCTTCTTTATCTTGAATGTGATATTTTTTATGACCTTTTCTAGTTGAGCCGTCAGCTAAGACTGTATCATTTTGATATTGAAGAACTTCATCAACGTAGTGTGAAGTGTCGTAATCAGAAAGATCAGCGAATAAATTTTCATTACCCTTTAAAAGAATTTCAGCATTAGTGATTTCTATACCAACAAAGATGTCGCATTGAGTATTTGTACCTGATGCTTGAAGTTCACTCATTAAAGCACCAGTAGTTTTACTAACGACTTGAATATTGTAATCAGGGAAATGTGTTTTGAGTTCTTTATTATAAAGTTGAATTCTATTCTCTTCATGAGCTGTGAAGATATAAATAGTCTTATTATTACCACATCCAGTAAGAGCGCCAACGCTTAATACTGCTAATGGAAGTAACTTAATTGATTTGTTCATTTTTACTACCTCGTGTGTTCACAATTACTATATCTTATACTTAAAAATGAACATGTCAACATATAATAATTTTATTTATATTAATATAAGGATATATAGTGATGTTCAAAATTGTTTTATTTTTCTCGTTTTATAACAAAATTTGAACTAAACATTGAGTTACTAATTTGCCCAAAATTATTCAAAAATAAACAATTTTGCCGTGAAATTGGAAAATTTTACGGGTTTCGTTCATAATATTTTCGTCAATTATGGAAGAAACAGTCTTAGTCTACATAGAAAGAAATAATCAATATTTATTAATTTATAGAAATAAAAAGAAAAACGATATGAACCAAGGAAAATATATCGGAATTGGCGGTCATATCGAAGAAGGCGAAACTAAAGAAGCCGCTTTAATTAGAGAAGTAAAAGAAGAAACTAATCTAAATATTAAGTCTTTTAAATATAGGGCAAAGCTAACTTTTGTTAACGATGACTACTCTGAATACATGCACTTATTTACATCGGATGATTTTGATGGTGAATTAACTGAAGACTGTAACGAAGGAGAACTTGTCTGGGTTGATAAAGATAAGATTTTAGATTTCCCATCTTGGGAAGGGGATAGGGCATTCTTGAAGGTTATGGAAGAAACAGATGTTTACTTTGAAATGACTCTAAAATATAAAGATGATAAGCTCATATCAGTCGAACGAACATTATAAATAATACGGTTTTGTTGAAATGTAATTTAAATAGTGCAATAATTATTGAGCACTTAGGGGTGTAGTACAATGGTAGTACAGTGGTCTCCAAAACCATTGACGTGGGTTCAATTCCTACCACCCCTGCCAGAAAAATAAAGTCGACATTCTATAAAAGTAGAGTGTCTTTTTATTTATAAATATATGTCGTCTTTATCGGTATAATGTGATATAATATTGTTGAGGTTATTATATGGCAAACTTATTAAAAACAACATTATTCATAGAAGACATTAAAAAAATTATCCAAGAATCCAAGAAATCGGTAGTTCGAAACGTTAATACAATAATGGTTCAAACCTACTGGAATATTGGAAAAAGAATTGTTGAAGAAGAACAAAAAGGAAACGCTAAAGCCGATTATGGAAGTGAACTTTTAGTCAACCTTTCTAAAGAATTAACTAAAGAATTTGGCAAAGGGTTTTCTAAATCTAATTTATTTTCGATGCGACGTTTTTATATAGAGTTTCAAAAATTCCAAACAGTGTCTGGAAAATTAAGCTGGTCTCATTATTTGCTTCTTTTAGGTGTATCAGATTTGAATGCTAGAAGTTTTTATGAACATGAATGTGAAAACTCAAATTGGAGTGTTAGAGAACTAGAAAGACAAATAGATTCTCAACTATATACACGCTTACTTTTATCAAAAGGTGATATAAACAAACAAACAGTTTTGGAATTAGCTAACAATGGTGTTACATATCAAACTCCAGATAGTTTTATTAAAGATCCAATGGTTTTGGAATTTGTTGGTGTACCTGAAAAACCATTTTTAGAATCTGATTTAGAAAAGGCTATTATTGATCATATTGAAGACTTTTTACTTGAACTTGGAAGAGGATTTATGTTTGTTGGTTCTCAACAAAGAATTTCAATCGCCGGAATGAACTATTATGTTGATATGGTGTTCTATAACAAAATTTTAAAGTCATATGTTTTAATTGATCTCAAAATGAATAAATTAAAACCTGAAAATTTTGGTCAGATGAATATGTATGTCAATTATTACAAAGAAGAGATTAACGATGATGGTGATAGTGATCCTATCGGAATTATACTGTGTGCTGATAAAGAAGTTCCTTTGGCAAAAATGGCTATAAAAGGCATTGAAAATAATATCTATGCCGCTAAATACACAACTGTAATGCCAGATTATGAAACATTGCAAAATGAAGTACATAAAGCTATTGCGATGTTTAACGAAAAAGAAGATAAATAGTTATGGTTTATACTAAATTATTAAGAGAATATTGTCTTCAAAATAAAGGAATTGTCTTTGATATTTCAAAAGAATACAAAGAACATTTTTCAATGATTCCTTATAAAACTTACACCAAAATTTTAGGTCGTTTAGCAGATGAGCATATTTTAACTAAAGAATCCCATCGTGCGTATATTGTTTCTAACACTAAATCTAAAAAAGATGATGTTCTTAAATATTACATAAATAACGGACATGGAATTGTTATTGGCTATTCTATGTACAATTCTCTAGGTGTCAGCGAACATAAAGATGAATTTATTGAAATCTATACAAATCTATTAGCAAATCGTCAAAAAACAATTGGGAAATACAGGTTATATTCATTTAATATTGAGAATTTTACTGAACAATATAAAAACATTATCTATGCTTTAGAATTAATTGAAAAAGGCCCATATATAAAAGATTGCAATGAATCAGTGAGGCTCAGTTTAATAGAATATTATTTAAAAGATTATAGCGATTTATTGTTTGAGTTCATTATTAAGGAACATGAATACAATTATTCAACTATATGTACCCTTCAAAGAATATTAACTGATGATTTAAGAAAAGAATGTGATTGTGTTAATATATACTTAAATCAAACGAAACAAGAGGTAAAGTAATATGCAATACACAAAAATTAGACTTGATTTTAAATATGGGCCTAAAAATCGTTTTTATCGCGTTGTTTTGATTAAAGGAAATCCAGACTTATTCAAACTTTCTGTTGAATTAGGGACTGCTGTTGGAGCGGTGTTTGAACATTGCTTTTTGATTACTTGTAAGAGAAGAGAAATTCATTATGTTATGGCGCCATTTATGGAGGAACCTCGTGATGGATATAAGTATTTAAGGAACTATCATCTTAATGATTTACCTGATAGTTTTGATTTTGAATATGATACAGGAGATGGCTGGGATTTTTCTTGTAAGCGATATAAAAAATATGTTGAAATTAAATCAAATAAGAATTTAATTTTACTAGAAGGAGCAGGTCAGGGAATCTGGGAAGACAATATTGGTTCCTTATATTCTTATTTTAATAATGAAATTGATCCAGATTTCGATGGCGAGGATGAAGAAAAAGGCATATATAAACCTTGGAATGTTTCTATTGATAAGTATAGTGAGTTTGATAATCCACTAGACATCGACGAAATAAACGATACATTGAATGACGACTTTAGATTTAATTATGACGAAGTCCTTTCTGGTGAAAAAGAATATATTGAACAAAATTGCGTTTGTTTGGATGATTATACTGAGTCATATAATCCACGACTTAAAAAAGCTATTTTGGAAGCGGTAGATGAACAAATTAATGCATTAGATTATGTTAAAAAAATATTTGAAAAAATTAAAAAAGTTCATGGTGAAGGGAAGGCAAAGGAAGCAATTGCCGCTGTTTTGATTACTTATATTTTTGATTTAGAAACAAAACATATTGATTTTGATGACAGCGAATACAAAAAAAGACTAACTAATATCCCTTTAAAATAAACTCTTTAATGTATTAAGCAGTTATATTAACGGCAAATTGCACACATCGATTAATCAGACGACTCGAACACAATCGGGTCGTTTTTATTACTGTAATTTTATATTTTACAAAAAATGTGAAAAATAATTTTACAAACATTGTGAAATATGTTTCAATGTTATTGAGGAAATTATTATGAATAAAGCTTACACGCCATTTGGAATTTATTTCTCAAATTTAAGAAAAACAAGAAAACAGAGTATAACTGAGGCAGCTAAATTATTAGGCGTCTCTATTGCTTACATATCCTCCGTAGAACATGGGGATAGAGAAATACCGAGCGATTGGAGAACCAAAATACCTTCCATTTATAATTTAAACGATAAAGAAGTGGAAGAACTAAATACTTCATATTTCGAAACACCTTCATCAAAGAAAATTTCTTTATCTGATATTGAATATTGTTTTACAAACATGATTAACAATTTATTTGAAGGCGAGGAAAAAGAAAAAATGTTGGAGGAATTGAAAAAAAGATTGAATGAATTTAGAAATTAATTTTGATAACTAAAAAATCGCAACCATTGCAGTGGTCACGATTAGAGATATGCTGAAGCACATCTGAGCATGTATATAGTAGCATATCTCATCGTTTATAGCACGAAGAACGTGTGGAAGGAGTACGATATGCTACTAAACAATTATACTAATGGTGCAATATGCCATTAAAACGTGGTGGCGGAAATCACATGCAACTTTATGATTCGCGAAATGGTGAATATACAGATCGAGAAAAACAAAATATGAGGTCATATGATAATAGCGCAATGTCTTCATATGAATGGTACGGGCAGAACGCTTTAAGAAAATTTCATTTTCCAGTTCAAGGGGTTCACGAGAAAGAATATTGTAATCGTTTTATTCGAGCTGTTGTCGATGATATCGATGAACCTGCATATGACCATAATAAAATGAATTATCTATTAACTTTTCGTGAAAAAAATGATAAGTCTAAGTTTCTTAAATGCTTAGGATATTCTGAATATAGACCACATGAACTTTTCTATGATATTTGTATTTATACCAAGCGCGATTCTATTTGTTTTTCAAGATTTTCTTGTGGCGAAATGCTTGTTGAAGCTAAAACAATTCTAAAAGGACACTTGGTTAAAACAATATGGAGATTAGAAAAAAACTTGAAAATTTGTTTTGTTACGTTAATTCCAGGAGGCGATAAGTTATGGAAAAAATAAAAATGGGATCTTTATGTTATACAAAGTACGATAAAAAGTTTGAGTATCATGATAATGAGTGTGTTATTAAAAAAGGTACCATTGTGTTAGTTTGTGATCTCTTTGCTTTTGGAGGCTATGCATTAGTGGAAATCGAGGATTACGATACAGTTTTTGACTATAAAATCGACGATTTGCTTTTAATCAAAAACTAAAACGCGATACTGCTACTGAAAAGAGCGATAATTATGTTATATGCCGACAATATTAAAGACGGATTTGTTCTTGTTGAAGCAGATGAATATGGTTATGCTTTAGACTATAAAGAAGACGAACTTATTTTTATCAAGTGATTTATTAATATATTCCTTGTTAACTCTTTAATGTATTAAGTAGTACTTACTACTTTGTATATTATTCCCGAATGGCACACAAAAATAAATACGATACTTAAGTATCGTATTTTTAAATTTTTAAGTGATATAAAAGGTTTTTAAAAAATTAAATGCTACTTAATATGGTTCTTAATAGCTTCAAATGATTCTTCGCTTAACAAATGTTCAACCTTACAAGCATCGCGTTCTGCAATAACAGGATTAACGCCTAAACAAATCAAACTTTTAGTTAGGATTGTGTGTCTTTCGAAAGTTTTTTCCGCTAGTGCTCTACCTTTTTCAGTTAGATTAATAATGCCAGTGTCTTGATCAACCGTAATTGATTCTTGTTCTTTAAGCTTTTTTAGCGCGACAGACACACTTGCCTTAGTAAAACCTATATATTTAGCAAGCTCAATAGCTCTTATAGGGCCTAATTCTTTTTGGGCCATTAAGATATTTTCTAAGTAGTCTTCTGTGGATTCTTTTTTGTTATACATAGTAGATAGTTAGTTAGTCTTTTCAAACTTATTTTAATCTTTTTCTTGATTTTTTATCAACACGAATTGAAAATATTATACAGTTAGTAATGGCTAACTAAACTAAAAATTTATTTTTTTATTAATATGGTTAGCAAATTCTAACTGGAGGTAAAAGATGTTACTTATTTATGCACCAACTAATCAAGAATTTAAAATCGTTAAAATTTTAGCAGATGAAAAACTTAAAAAGCATTTAGAGGATCTTGGAATTTTACCAAATGGGACTATATCTCTTTTAAGTGTAAATGGTGGTAACGCAATCTGCTTAGTTAAGAATGTGAGATTAGCATTAGATAAAATAACAGCATCAAAAATTCTAGTTGCATAGGAGGTAGGATATGTTAAAAAAACTAGTTGATTTTCAGATTGGCGAGACTGGCCAAATCAAAAAAGTAGAGGGAGAAGGAAAACTTAGACGCAGACTATTTGATATGGGCGTTACTCCAGGAGCGGTAGTGACTTTACGTAAAAAGGCACCCTTAGGAGATCCGATAGAAGTAAATATCAGAGGATACGAACTAACACTTCGTAAATCAGAAGCAAGCCTAGTCACTTTAGAAATGGAGGAATCTAATCAATGAAAACATTTGCATTATTAGGTAATCCAAACTGCGGTAAAACCACTTTATATAACTCACTCACAGGTAGCACAGCACATGTTGGTAACTGGCCAGGTGTTACTGTAGAAAAAAGAACAGGTGTTTATAAAAAAGGTAGTGAACAAGTTGAGATTATCGATTTACCTGGTATTTATTCCTTAAGTCCTTATACTAGCGAAGAAGTAGTTTCTAGAAACTACATTTTAGATGAACATCCAGATTGCGTGATTAATATTATCGACGCAACTAATTTGGAACGTAATTTATATTTAACAACTCAAGCTCTTGAAATCGATGTTCCAATGATTATCGCTTTAAACATGATGGATGAAGTCAAAAAAAGAGGTCAAAATATCGATTCCAAAAAACTTGAAAAAGAATTAGGAGTTCCAGTTGTTGAAATTTCTGCTTTAAAAGAAGAAGGCATTGATCTCCTTATGAGTAGGGCTATAGAAGTTTCAAATAAAAAAAGAGATGGAAAAACAGTAATTAAGAATAATGACTTACTTCATTTAATAGGCGATATTAAGATTGCTTATAAAGGAATGAATGTAGTTAATCCATTATTCCACGCGATTAAATTAATTGAAAAAGATGAAATCGAAGTGGAAATGCATGCTTCATTATTACCTATGGTTAATGAGTTTGAAAAAACATTTAATGACGAAATGTTTGGAAATGATTTTGAAGCATTGATTGCTGATGCGAGATATAACTATATTTCAGAATCATTTAAAGATGTTGTAGCTAACTCTTCAAACCAAAAGAGTAGCGATGAGAAACTTACAAAATCTGACAAAATTGATAAAGTTTTGACAAATAAATGGGCTGGTATTCCTATTTTCTTAGCTATCTTATTTGTTATATTCCATTTGGTATTTAGTGAAAACTTATTTTTCTTAGGTAGGTTATTTGAAAATGTAACTCCAAGTTTCGCTGGCACCGCTTACGAAGGATTGATATGGTCAGAAACAGGAATTGCTTCTCCTGGCGTATTTTTGCAAAGTTTAGTTACCAATACCACTGATTTGTTAAGTGATTTAGTAGCAGAAGGATTGAGCAATGCTCCTAACTGGATTCAAGGCTTTGTTGTTGACGGAGCATTGGGTGGCTTATTTGCGGTCGCTAGTTTTATCCCTCAAATATTGTTGTTATTCTTATTCTTTGCCATTTTAGAAGACAGCGGCTATATGGCTCGTGTTGCATTTATTTTAGATAGAATTTTTAGAAAATTTGGCTTATCAGGTAGAGCTTTCATGCCAATGATTATGGGTTTTGGATGCTCTGTTCCTGCAATGATCAATACTAGAACCTTAGCAAGCGAGCAAGAAAAAGACGCAACTATTAAAGTTATTCCTTTCTTCTCTTGCGGTGCTAAACTCCCTATTCTTACAGCTATTGCTGGTGCAATCGTTGAATTCTTTAATGTTGGTAATGCAGATTTAATTACTTACTCCATGTACATTTTAGGAATGGTTACTGCGATCGTTACTGTTATCATAATGAGAAACACTACAAAGCGTGGAAAAGTATCTCCATTTATTATGGAACTCCCTTCATATCATTTGCCTCAATTTAAGAGTTTAATGATCCATTTGTGGGATAAATTGAAACACTTCATTAAAAAAGCTTTCACAATTATCCTTGCTTCCACAATTGTTATTTGGTTCTTATCTTCATTTAAATGGAATTTCAGTATGTGCAGCGAATTGTATGACGGAAGCGGAGAATTCGTTGGCTACAACATTTCCGAATCAATTCTTCATAGTATTGGTTCATTTATTCAACCAATTTTCACTCCTTTAGGATTTGGTTCTCAATTAGGTAAATATGGTTGGGTGTTTGTAGTTGCCGCTATTACAGGTTTAATTGCAAAAGAAAACGTAATTGCTACATTCGGTGTATTAGCTGCTAGCTTAATTGCATCAGGTGCTTTAAGCGGTAATCCAGGAGCTATTATCGGAGATGAATCAGGTATCTCATCTACTATTTCAATGATTCAAGCAACAGGTATTACAGTTCCTGGTCTATTAGCCTTCATCGCATTTAACATGACTACAATTCCTTGCTTTGCTGCAGTTGCCACTGCAAAATCAGAAAGCATAAAAGGACAGTTCAAATGGACTCTCTTATTCTGGATTGTTACTTCATTAATTGTATCAAGTCTAGTTTATGTAATCTGCACATGGTGGTGGACTATGTTTATAGCTATCTTTGTAGCTTTCATTGTTGGATTTGTAATCTATAAGTACAACAAATCACATCCAGCTAATAACGAATTGGCATAAAGGAGAAATCCATGCAAATATATGAAGTTTTCCTAATATTAGCAATTATTGCATTTGTTGGAACTGTGTTTGGCATAAGAATCTATAAACGAATTAAACATAAGCCATTGGATGAATGTTCTTGTTGCCACAACCGAAGTAAAAAACTTTTAAAGGAATATCATAAAAAGTTCAAAAATTAAGATAAATTTATTTATCTAAATATGTCCCCTAAAATTGGACCAAATCGGTACAAAGTTAGGGGATTTTTAATGAAATCTATATGTGTAACAAAAGCCAGAAAAATGTTTCACATTTATATAGAAGCATGATAGTATATGTGTAACAAAATACTTAAAAATGTTTCACACGGAGGTATCTATGGATAATTTATTAGCACTTAAAAATCAAATAGAAACAATTAAAACTACCATCGATAATTTATTCTATGGATCAGTTGAAATTCGTCAAAAAGAAAATAAGAAATATATTTATGTTCATTTTAGAAATAGTGGAATTCTTCAAACAAAATATGTCGGAGAATATAGTGATGAACTATATAACCTTATTTTGAGTAACAATATAAAAGTAAAAGAATTAAAGAAAAGGCTTAAAGAATTAGAAAAAGAATTAAGAGATTTTCCTGACACAGATAAAGAAATTGAAGATGAAATATTATTAAATATTGATTTAGCGCGCAGAAATCTAGTCGATTCTATTTATAAACAATCTATTCTTGAGGGTGTTGCTACGACTTATTCGGATACCGAGACCATTGTTAACGAAGGTAAAGTCCGTGATATGTCTACTCTTGATGTTCAAAAAATTATCAATTTGAAACATGCTTGGGAATTTATTATGGACTACGATGTAGAATGCTGTCCTACTAATTATGCCTTATTGTGCCAAATTAATGCTTTGGTCGAAGAAGGAATTTCATATAATGCAGGAAAGATTAGATCAACAACAGTCACAATCGGAGGTTCTTCTTATATCCCTCCAATTCCTTTTGAGTTCAAAGTTAAAGAAGATATTGAATATATTATAAATAACGCTAAGTTCGACCTCCCAACAAAAGCTGCTAGATTAATCGCATATACGATGAAAACGCAAACTTTTATTGATGGAAATAAACGAACTGCAGTAATTTTTGGAAATCATTTTTTGATTAGTCATGGTGTTGGCTTAATGGTGGTTCCAGTAGAAAAAATAAAAGAATATAAAACATTACTCTTAGAATATTACGAGGATAGATCAGAAGATTTAATAGAATTTTTTGTAAAGGAATGTTTTATATCTTTAAGATAATGCTTAAGTTTCATAAATTTAAACTGTAATTTTAGAACGAAAAGCAAAATTCTTTTATTAAAAAAGAAATGTGCTAATATAAAGATATCTATTAAAGGAGATAAAGAAATGTCTAATAGATTTATGCTCAACGAGACCTCTTATCATGGTCATGGTGCAATTGAAAACATTGTTCCAGAAATTAATTCAAGAGGATTTAAGAAAATTTTAGTTTGTACAGATCCTGATTTATTAAAGTTCGGAGTTGCTTCTAAAGTAACTGAACTTTTAGATAAAGCAGGAATAACTTATCAAGTTTATTCAAGCATCAAAGCAAATCCAACAATCGAAAACGTTACTGATGGCGTTAAAGTTTGTAAAGAATTAGGCGCTGATGGAATCGTTGCAATCGGTGGTGGTTCAGTTATGGACACTGCAAAAGCAATTGGTATAATCATCACTAACCCAAGTTTTGCTGATGTTCGTTCTTTAGAAGGTGTTGCCCCAACAACAAAACCTTGCTTACCAATTATCGCTGTTGCTACAACAGCAGGTACTGCTGCTGAAGTAACAATTAACTATGTTATTACTGATGTTGAAAAGAAGAGAAAATTCGTTTGTGTCGACCCACACGATATGCCAGTAGTCGCTATTGTTGACCCAGATATGATGGCATCAATGCCTAAAGGCTTAACAGCATCTACAGGTATGGACGCATTAACTCACGCAATCGAAGGCTACATTACTCGTGGTGCATGGGAAATGAGTGATATGTTCCACATCAAAGCAATTGAAATCATCTCAAAATCTTTAAGAGGTGCAGTCGCTAATGATCCAGACGGTAGAGAAGGAATGGCTTTAGGTCAATACATCGCAGGTATGGGATTCTCAAACGTTGGTTTAGGCATCGATCATTCAATGGCACATACATTAAGCGCATATTATGATGTCCCTCATGGAGTTGCTTGCGCTATGTTACTCCCAATCGCAATGGAATATAACAAAGAATACTCAGGTGAAAAATATAAAGATATCGCTAGAGTTATGGGCGTAGCTAATGTCGACTCAATGAGCCAAGAAGAATATAGAAATGCTGCAATTGCAGCTGTTAAGCAATTAAGCGTTGATGTAGGCATTCCTACCAAATGCGAAAAGATCAAAGAAGAAGATCTTGATAGCTTAACAAAAGACGCTCTTGCTGATGCTTGTTGCCCAGGTAACCCAAGAGAAGCAACATACGATGATGTCATCGCTATGTTCAAACAATTAATGTAATTTACTAGTAAATTAAAATAATCTCTACATCATTTCGGTGTAGAGATTTTTATTTTTCTTTAAAAAATGTTCCGTTTTAATTGTTTTGGCAATTTGTTTTTCTATATAATATTAGCATCTAAAAGAGGACACACCGATTTATGAAACAAGTTATGATGATGATGCAAATGATGTGTACTACCCGAGCAATAAGCACGGACTTTTAGTCTTACATCACTGCTTATGACGCTCGGGAAAAACTTCCCGAGCTTTTTTAATTTAAAGGAGGTCCAAAATGATAGAGTTAATTAATATTACAAAAACATATAACAACACAATAACTGCCATTAAAGATATCTCTCTCAAAATAAATGATGGAGATATATTTGGAATTATTGGTCTTTCTGGTGCTGGAAAATCAACTCTAGTTCGTTGCATTAACTTGTTAGAGAAACCTACAAGCGGCGAAATTATCGTAGATGAACAAAAAATCTTAAATATTAATAATAAAGAACTCCTACGAATGCGTAAGAACATCGGAACTATCTTCCAAAACTTCAACTTATTGGAACAAAGAACAGTGTTTAAAAATGTGGCGTTCCCACTTGAATTAAATGGTGTTGATAAAAACACAATAAAAGAAGAAGTCGCTAGATTATTAAAGTTAGTTGACTTAGAAGATAAAGCAAACTCTTATCCATCAGAACTTAGTGGCGGACAAAAACAAAGAGTCGCAATCGCAAGAGCTCTTGCAAATTCACCAAAATACTTAATATGTGATGAAGCAACAAGTGCTTTGGATCCAAAAACTACAGATTCAATCTTAAAATTGCTTCTCGAAATTAATAAGAAATTTGGAGTAACAATCATTCTTATCTCTCACGACATGAGCGTCATATATAGCATCTGCAATAAAGTAGCAGTACTTGATGAAGCTCACATCGTTGAAGAAGGAGATGTGGAGCAAATATTTAAAAATCCACAATCAGATATCGCAAAGCGATTCATTGAATTCAAGAGATTGGAGGTCAAATAATGGCAGAGATATTATTTAGTTCATTAGGCGAAACATTATTGATGACTTTAATCTCAACTTTCCTAGCTTATGTAATAGGTCTTCCAATTGGAATCTTATTAAACATTACTAGTAAAAAGGGACTAATTCCTAACAGACCAGTTAACTTAATAGTAGGCGGAATCGTCAATATCTTACGTTCCATACCTTGTTTATTGTTAATTGTCATCTTAATCCCATTAAGCAACTTAGTCTTAGGAAAAGGAAATTGGAGTGGCAATTGGTCATCAATGATTATCCCTCTAACATTCGCAGCATTTGGATTTGTATCTCGTGTTGTCGAACAATCATTAGCAGAAGTCGATAGCGGTGTAGTTGAAGCCGCTAGAAGCTTAGGTGCTACTAATAGACAAATTGTCTTTAAAGTATTGCTCCCAGAAGCAAGATCATCATTAATTACAGGTCTTGCAGTTACAACAGTATCAATCATTGGTTACACAGCTTTCGCTGGTAATATCGCCGCAGGCGGATTGATTGCTCAATCATTCAACTTTGGTTACTATAACGATGATTCAACATCAATGTGGATTTGCTTGTTATTTGTAATCTTAATTGTTCAAGTTATCCAAGAAGGATGCTTACTAATCGCAAAGAAAATTGATAAAAGGAGAAAAATTTAATTATGAAACATATCACAAAATTATTCGTATTATTAGGAGTTACAGGTTCTTTAGTAGCTTGTGGAGACGATGCAAAAACAATCGTTGTTGGTGCTAGCCCTTCACCTCACTCAGAAATCTTAAACTCAGAAGCAGTCAAAAGTTATATCGAATCTAAAGGATATAAATTAAAAGTAAAAGAGTACCAAGACTATGTCTTACCTAATAGAGCACTCAACGATGGAAGTATTGATGCTAACTATTTCCAACACATTCCATACATTGAAAAACAAATCGTAGATTATGGATATGAAATCTCAGCAGTTTGCACAGTTCACAATGAACCTCTTAACTTATACGGAAAAGTAAAAACTACTGACTTCACCGATAAGAAAGTTTACATTATCGACGACGCTAGTAACGTCGAAAGAGCTTATAAGCTCCTCGTCGACAATAACATTATCAAAACTTACTCAGTTGAAAACTTTGATAAACAACATCCAGTTTATACATCAGACATTAATGTCACAATTGAATGTGTTGATAGTGGTTTATTAGCAAGACACGTAAGCGATGGTGGATACGCAGTTATCCCAGGAAACTATGCATTAAATGCATGGGATACAGCAACTGCAACAAACTATAAAATCTTAGGAGAAAGCACTGAAGTTGCTTATCCAAACATCATTGCAACTAGAAACGAAAACGTTAACTCAGAAAAGACAAATGTCTTAGTTGAAGCACTTTCTCAACCAGCAGTTAAAACATTCATCGAATCAACATTCGGTCCAACTGTTAACTACTCATTCTCTGATTTAAGAGCATAAATAAAAAGGACTTAAGTCCTTCTTATCAATTAAATATTTCAATAAGGGATTATCTAAAATTAGAGTAATCCTTTTTTGTTTGCTCTTGCCACATTTGAACAGCATCATCGTAAGTTTCTGGTGGTTCGTAGCTGTTTTCTTTTCTAATTAATTTTAGTGCGTTAGATGGACAAGAAGCAGCGCAGATGCCACATCCTAAACATGCCTTTTGGTCAATCTTAATTGATTTATCTTTATTTTGTTTAATGTATTTAAATGGACATTTATTTACACAAAGACCACATTTTTTACATTTTTCATTATCAACTTCTGAGAAGTAGTTGCTCCAAAGATCCTTGCTTGGTCCTGGATATTTTGTTTTTAAATAAAGCATTCCGCAACCACAAGCACAGCACGAACAAATGTTTTCGCCATCTTTTGAGTTAGTGACATTAATGATACGTCCATCCTTTTGGCCAGAAAGAAGAATCTCTCTTGTTTCTTCCTTTGAAATTTCTCTACCGAATCCATTTTCGATGTAGAAGGTTGCGTAATCGTCAGTTGTGATACATGTTTCAATTGGGTGATGACATTTGTTAAATGGCTTCATCTTATACATCGTTCTACACATACAAGGAGCTACTGCGAATCTTGTATGACGATCAAGAATAGCGTCTAAATCTTCATATGGCTCGACTTTAGAGCCTTCTACAACATTCTTGTTAATTGGAATTGAACGATAGAAAGGCATAGTTTGACTCATACGCGAACCAAACTTTGAAGTAATCATATATAAAGCTGTATGCATAAGCATTTCTTTTGAAGCATTATGAATTTGGAATTCAAGGAATCCTAAAACAAATGGATATTGTCTATATTCATCTACTTCTCTATGACGTCTAAAAATTAAGCCCTTTTTAGCGAGTCTTTCTAATTTTTCCGTTGCCACTTCTAGAGTAAAATTGTTTTTATCAGCAAATTCTTGAGCGGTAGTGTACTTATCTTCTAAAAGAAGGTAATCTTGAGCGTCTTCAACTGTAAAGATAGTTTGGATTAATTTTCTATCGCTTCTAATGTAGGATTTTGGAAATCCGAACGATAAGTTATCAATAACTTGTAATAATCTATCGTATATTTCTTTGGTCTCTTTTTTAGTCATATTTGTACCTTTAATTTTCTATTTCAATCGAGTAAATAATTAATTCCCGACCTTTAATTAATTCCCCTTTATCGTATCCACATTTTGGACACTTGTTATTGTATAAATCTTCCATATTTATATCATATTCAGTGTTGCATTTGCCACATCTGGCTTTAGCTTCTATTTCCCTAATTAGCAATTTTGAACCATCCGCGATAGTGTCAGTTGAGATATATTCCCAGTATTTTTTAAGATATTCAGGGATAAAATCTCTTAAAACACCAACCTCAAGATAAACTGTGGTTACTCTTTTTGCGTGCTCTTTTTCCGCATATTCCATAACCATATTAAAAACAGTTTTTATAATAGGTAGTTCGTGCATCTTTATTTAACCTTATTTAATAAATATTCTGCAAATTTGTCGATTCCTTCGCCAGTTTTTGCTGATATTGGAATGATAGTTGCTTTAGGGTTTCTTTTATAAATATATTCCTTACATTTTTCAATATCAAAATCAAAAACGCTCATGACGTCAATCTTGTTAATTAAAACTAAATCACAGATTTGGAACATCAATGGATATTTAAGAGGTTTATCATGTCCTTCAGGAACTGAAAGAATCATACAGTTTAAGTGAGAACCAGTATCAAATTCTGCAGGGCAAACTAAATTTCCTACATTCTCTAAAATAACTAAATCAGTCTTTTCTAGATCTAGATTTCTTAATCCTTGTCTAGTCATGTCTGCATCAAGGTGACACATTCCTCCGGTATGAAGTTGAATTGTATCAACTCCAGTGGATTCTTTGATTTTGATTGCGTCCACATCGCTATCGATATCAGCTTCCATGATCTTAATATTTATTTTCTCTTTTAATGAATTAATAGTTTTAATTAAAGTGGTGGTTTTACCACTTCCTGGAGATGACATAAGATTAAGCAAAAATACTTGCTTATCATTTAGCTCTGCTCTCAATTTATCTGCGTCTTTATCGTTATCTTCAAAAATACTTCTTTTAATGTCAATTATTTTGATATTGCCCATATTTCAAAACCTCGAAATTTATTTTATCACTTAAAAAAATATGTGGAATTATTTAAATAATTTTTGATATATTTATAAAATAAATTAGGGGTAGAAATTATGCTAAAACCAAAATTTTCAGCAGAATATGTAGTAGATATTGATAGATGTGGACCATGTGAGAAGTTAGGAGTCATCGGAACTTTTAATATTCTTCAGTCTTTAGCAACAGGCCACGCTTTTAGATTAGGGATTGGCGCTTTCGATACATGGGATAGAGGTGGATATTGGGTAGTCACAAATACTCAAGTCGAATTCTATAACGATGTTAATTTATACGAAACTCTTGTAGGAGAAACTTGGCCAATGCCAACAGAAGAAAAAGCCTTCAAGATGTATAGAAGTTACACAATTATACACGGAAAAGAATTAATCGCTAAAGCGAAATCTGAATGGGTAGTCCTTTCAACTAAAAACAATATGCCTGTTCCATTTAGAGATAGTGGATTCCCAAAGAACTTCAAATATTGTAAGGATGTCGCGATTGAAGCAAATCCAACAAAATTTGTTAATGACTTTGAAGAAAACGATCAAATCGGTGAATATGTCATCCAAGTCACTGATATTGATTTAGCAGTTCACACAAATAACGTTAAATACATTCAAATCATTTTAAATACTTTCACTCTTGATGAAATGACTAAGAGAAAAGTTAAGTCATTTGAAGTTAAATACGCAGCTAGCTGCTTATTAGGAGATAAAGTTAAGATTTATCGTAAGGTAGAAGATAACACATATAGATACGCAATTAAGAATGACCAAGGTAAGGTCATGACTTACGCATTAATTGAATTTAAGAATTAAAATTCTAAAGTAACAAAATTGACACCTTAATGGTGTCTTTTTTATAATACTTGCATGAAACCAGTATTTATAGCTTTAATAGTAGTATTCGTAATAATTGAAATAATCTTATTTATTTCTTTATATTTATACTTTAGAATTTTTCATAACAACATAAAGGGAACTCCAAGAGCTCTTGAACCTTTAAAAGGTGAACTTTATGTTCCTTTCGAAGATAAATCACGTCAATTAATTCAAGAAGCATTGAACATACCTTTTGAGCAAGTCTATATAGAACCTAAAAAAGGAAGAAAACTCGCAGGTAGATATTACGCAGTTAAAGAAGGCGGTCCTGTAGCTATCATGGTACATGGTTATAAGAGTGTCGGCATTAAAGACTTCTCTGGTGGTATCAAAGAACTTTTAGCTCGTGAACATAACGTACTCATCGTAGACCATTATGGTCACTTTAAGAGCGCAGGTAAAACTATCACCTTTGGTGTAAGAGAAAAAGATGATGTTTTATATTGGATTGACTACGTAAATAAAAGATTAGATAATCCAGAAATATATTTATATGGTATCTCTATGGGCGCCGCTACTGTCTTAATGGATAGTGGTATGCCTCTTCCAGAAAACGTTAAAGGTGTTATCGCAGATTGCCCTTACTCATCTGTTAAAGAAGAAATTAAATATACAGTTCAACAAATGAAAATTCCATTTGCTCCAGTATATCCTTTTATTTACTTAGCAGCGCTAATCTTTGCTAGGTTCGACATGCATAAAGGCAAAGTTAAAGAATATATCAAAAAGACCAAGCTTCCTATCTTAATTATTCATGGAACCACAGACGATATCGTACCAGTTGAACATAGTAGAAAACTTAAAGAAATGTTCCCTGAAAAGATCACATTCTTAGAGGTTGAAGGTGCACCTCATGGCATGAGTTATTTTGTCGATTTACCTCATTACGCTGAGGCGTTAGATAAGTTCCTTGCTTCTATAAGAAAATAGGGTATTTTGTTGCTTCCTACTTATATCCTTATTAATATAAAAGAGAAATGAAACTCAATTTAAAGAAATTTTATATATCTTATTTAGTATCATTAGCTATATCGTTTGCGATTGGTTTAACTATCTTTTTGACTTACTTTTTTGTCAATGAAAAGACAATGTACGCCGCCATTAATGGGACATCAATTTCTGCGGTAGTTTTACTTTCCGTTGGTGGATTAATGTTTGTTGCAAACGAAGGATTCTTTGATATTTTTGCGTATGGCGCTAAACAAGTAGGTAGCTCAATATTTTCAAAAAGAGCAAATGAGAATAATGACTTCGCTGGCTATAAAGAACAAGGAAAAATAAAGAGAGAAAGTAAGCCAAAAATCTTCGTTCCAATCTTACTTTCTGGCGCTATTTTTCTTATCGCGATGGTAGTGCTTAGACTAGTCGAATTTGGACACTAAAATTTTTAACGTCAAAAATGCGATTTTTCGCTAATTAAATATTTTTGGCTAAAAAATACCTAATTACAGGTATCTTTTTTTTGAAATTGAAAAAAATGTTTAACATTTCGCATATGCGAGCGTAAGATATTAGACAATATTATACTTTTTCGTACTGAGATGTATGATATTCCTCCCTAAAAGGGAACAAATAAATAAATGGCACTAAATAGGTGCTAAGAAAGGAAAAGATTTATATGAAAAAATCAAAATTATTGGTTTCTTTATTAACAGCTGGAATGGTTTTTGGTATGACAGGCTGTGGTGATCCACTCAAAGACGAAGATCAAGATATTGTTGCTATCTACAATCAATATAAAGCAAATGAAGAAGCCGACGGTAAGACCCCACTTTCTTATCAAGACTGGATTGCTTCTATTAAAGGTGATAAAGGCGACAAAGGCGATAAGGGTGATAAAGGTGACACTGGTGAAAAAGGTGAAACAGGTGCTACTGGTGCAAAAGGCGATAAGGGTGACAAAGGTGACACAGGTGCTACTGGCGCTCAAGGCGAAAAAGGCGATAAGGGCGATAAGGGTGACACTGGTGCTACTGGTGCAACAGGTCCTAAAGGCGACAAGGGTGACAAAGGCGACACTGGCGAAGCAGGTCATACTCCAGTCATCGACATCGATTTAGAAGGTTATTGGACTATCGATGGTGTTTCTACAAACGTTAAAGCTGAAGGTACTGATGGCGCTACTGGCGCTGCTGGCGCTAAAGGTGAAGATGGCGCTAAAGGTGAAGATGGTGCTAAAGGTGAAGCAGGAAAATCTGCTTATGAAATTTTCAAAGAATATTATCCTCACTATGAAGGAAATGAATTCCAATGGGTATCTGATTTAGTTAAAGGCAACTTAGGAAATGTTACTGTCGGACATGGTGATAAGGAAACATATTCTGTTATCGATTCTGAAGAGACAGAAGGAAATGTTGATATCGTTGGTCATTGTACATATTGTGATGTTGACAATGTTGTTGCATCGATGAAAAAAGGTGCTTCTGCAGGTTATGTTACTGACGAAGATAATAGATCTAATAAATGGACTTATGATGAAGAGACTGGCAAATGGACTACTGCAGCTATTGGAAATAGTTCCGCTTCATATTTAGTTGCTGATGTCAAATCCGCAGGTACAATGGTAATTGATTATGATATTTCTTCAGAATCAAGTGACCATTTCTATATTTGTTTAAACGGTACAACTAATAAATTGTTTACTGACTCTAAGAGAACATATTCTAATTTTGAAGAAACAGGCACTTTTGTTATTAACGATTTAAAAGTTGGCGACAAAGTTTTCTTCTACTATAGTAAAGATAGCGGCACAACAAAAGGTAGAGATAACGTTATTATTCAAATCAAAGAAGCTGTATTTAATTATAATATTTTAAGCTTCAATACTAATGGTG
Source organism: Bacilli bacterium (assembly GCA_024399115.1). Lineage (GTDB taxonomy): Bacteria > Bacillota_I > Bacilli_A > RFN20 > CAG-826 > RGIG9670. The sequence goes on along the minus strand of JAKSHZ010000003.1, from coordinate 73,939 downwards.
GTGATTCATTGTCTCCAATGTTTATTGAAAACGGCAAGATTGTTGGTGATGTTCCAACTCCTACTAAAGAAGGTTACTATTTCGAAGGTTGGTTTACAGATGCTGGCTTAACTCAACCTGTTTCTTCAGATGCATCTTATGAAGAAAACACAACATTCTATGCTTCTTGGTCTGCTCCTGTTGTTGCTACTTTAAATGCTCCAGGCGCAGATTGCGATGATAAAGTTTTATTCCAAAAAGGAACAACTCCTGTTATTCCAACTCCTACTAAAGAAGGATATTACTTCTTAGGTTGGTTTACAGATGCTGGATGTACAACAGCTTATACTCCAAGTGCTGCAACTACTAACTTCACACTTTATTCAAGTTGGATTAGTGAAAGCGATGCACACTCATTATTCGGTTCATATGCTGGATTTAAGTTCAAACCAAATTCATCTTCTTCAGCTTCTGAGTCATATCCACAATTTACAGTTGGCCCTACAGGTGACTATTCATTACGTACAGCATACTCTGCATACGAAAAAGGCCAATTAGGAAGTGTAGTTGATGGCGTTGCTACTGCTAGCGCAAACGAAAAAGTTCAAGTATTCGATGGTGGAAAAGTTGTCGTAATGCATGAAAAAGGCACTTTTGCATCAAGCAACTATACATATGTTATGTTTAAGAATGCTAAAGAATCAAAATCTGGTGTCACAATCAAAACTTATGATAAAGTTTCATTTGTTAAATTCCCATATGACGGAAAAGATACTATTTTAATGATTGACAATTCAACTGGTGATGTAAAATTTGACGTCGAAGTTGTTAATTCTAATGGTACAGCTGTTGATTTCAGCAAATTAGCTTCTAACTCTGAAGCTTCAATGTACTTTGTTGTAAAATCTGGTAGTACTGTTGTTGGAGAATTCGGATATGAATCAAGCAGTTCAAAAGTAACTTCTACATTTACAGGCGTTAAAGGTACATTCACTGCTACTGATGGTGCTTCTGTTACATTCAACGGAAATGGTAAAGCTGTTTTCAGCAAAGTTGGTGCTTCTACTGTTGCTACTGTTGTAGATAAAGGTGAAGGTGTATATCAAGTTGGCAGTGGCACAAGTTATTATGACGTCACAGTCAATACAACTGATAAAACTATGACTTATGATAAGTCAGCTTCAAAGATTACTTTTAATGCTAATGGTGGTACATTCGCGGACGAAGAAACTACTAAGGAAGTCAACGTTGATATGGGTGCTTGGTATGATCCAAGAGAAAAAGTTGCAAGCCCTACTAGAGAAGGTTATGTATTCAGTGGTTGGTTTAAAGCAAGTGCTACTACAGCTACTACTTGGAACCAAGAAACAGCTGCTGTTGGCACAGCTTATACTGCTGGCTGGTTAAAGAATATTACTGTTTCTTTCGTTGAAACAGATGAAACTCCTGTTGAAGGTTGTACAACAATTAATGCAGTTCAAGGTAGCAAAATTGGCACATTACCTAGCCCAACAAAAGAAGGCAAGGTCTTCATGGGTTGGTTCACTGATAGCACATTTGAAACTCCTGTAACTGCTGATACAGTTGCTACTGATGCAAACATTGTTGCTGTTGCAAAGTGGGAAACCCCTGTTACTTTAACTATTAATACTGGAGATGCTGAACCAGTTGTAGTTTCAGGCGCTCCTAATCTTCCTTTGACATTTGATGTAAATAAGACTGGAAAAGTTATTTTAGGTTATTATGCTGAAGAGGAATTTGAAACTCCTGTTGATTTAAGTGCTGGAATTTCTGCTAATACAACTGTTTATGTTAAATATTTAGATATTAGTGCTTTCGCTCAAAAATATGTTGGTTACAACATGATGGCTTCTACACTTGGAACTGTTAAAACTGGAACATCTGGTTTATCTTCATATTATGATGCAGCATTTACTAGCGAAGGCGTAGGTTCAGGCAAAGCAAGTGGTACAATCAGTGGAGCTGCCGATGGTGTTATTTATACAAAATCTGGTTCTAGTACATATTGTGCAGCTTATGCTGTTGCTGATGATGGAACAGTCTTCTTTGCACAACACTATAACGGATTTAAAGCTACATTAGATTTATCTGGAAAAGATTTATACTTTGGTGTAAGTACTGGCGATACTGCAGATAAAACAGTTTCAATTGTAAATAACGCTGGTGAAGATGCTAATCATTGGACTATTACTGTTGTTAAAGGCACTAAGACATATACTGTTTCAATGGATTTAGCAGGAAGCAGAATTAGTGTTGTTTCTGTTGTTGACTCAGCAGAATAGTATTGAAATTTACTGATTATTTTCATTAACGATTAGTACTTATCGAAATCTATTGAATTTAAGGTGATACTTGAAAAAAGTGTCACCTTTTTTTGATTGGATTGAGTATATATGGGGGGATATTGCTTTATCTTTATATTAAAATTTGACAAATATTAATATTTGTAGTAGTATCAATAGGCTAATTCTATGAATTAAAGGAGGAAGAGCCTATGAAAATATCAAAATTAATTACGACTATATTAGGCTGTGCCTTAATGCTTGCTGCATGTGGTGAAAGTACTTCTGATATCAACAATCTAAAACCAGATAATGACGTAATCGATATTGATGACATCGTTATTGATGATGACGATGATGAAGAAGAACCAATTATCACTAAAACTTGTAAAGAAATTACTAGTGGTATGTGCGGTGGGTCATTAACTGATTTCTTAGTAGGATCATATATCGAACCAAATTACACTTATGATTGTTCGTTCTCTCACGAAAAAACATTCTCTGGCGAGTACACAATCAAAAGTGACGATAGAACAATCGCTCAAGTAACTCATAGTGCTGGATCATCAGCATTCACAATTAAAGGAATTACACCAGGTGATGCTATTATCCAAGCTGTTACAGAAGAAGATGAAGTTGTTCTTCAATTCGTTGTTCACGTTAGAAAAAGAGTCCCAATGAATAAAATTGCTGAAACTCTTTACAACGTTGATTACTACTCAGGAATGTTCTATGGATACAAATTATCATTTATTGAAAAAGATCCATTAAAAGGTACATTAGTCGGAAATGATGATTTCGAATCAACTTACGCAAACTTCAATCTTATCGATGGAGTTGAAGAAAAAATTGGAAATGGCACTGATTTCAATACTTATAAGTTCAGAATAAGCATTGACACAGAACACAGCCAAACATCAAGAACATATACTTATCTCTACGTTTCAACAACTGGAGACAAAATTTATATGTATTACACAAATGGCATTGTAGATATCTTTAGTTCAAATCCTCAAGATCTCTATCATAGCCAATGGTAAAGGAGGCAAATGTAATGAAAACAAAATTTGCAAAATTCTTAATCGCATCTCTCTTTGTTTCAGGAGCATTAATTGGATGTGGTGAACAAGAAGAACAAGGACCATGCACTCAACACGTATGGAATGACGGAACTATCTTAGCTGCTCCATCTGAAACTTCAACAGGTGTTATCACATTTAAATGTACAGTTTGTAACGAAACAAAAGTAGAAATTATTCCTGCAACTGGAAAAAGCGAATGCGAACACGTTTGGGATTCTGGAACAATCACAACTCAACCAACTACAACTTCTGAAGGTGTAAAAACTTACACTTGTACAGTTTGTAATTCGACAAAAAATGAAGTAGTTCCTAAATTAACAGAAACTACTAAATACACTGTTACTTATGACGCTAACGGCGGAAGTGGAAATGGTGTTGTTGACTTAAATGAATATAATCCAGGTGACAGAGTTACAGTAAAAGGAAACACTTTTGTTGCTCCAAGCGGAAAAGAATTCATTAACTGGAATGAAGAAGCTGATGGAAGCGGAAGCTATCACAATGCAAACACATCATTCAAAATTTACGAAGATGTAACTTTATATGCTCAATGGTTGGATATTGAAGAACCACCTGTTGTCGGTCCAGTAGATGAAGATACTGAATTCAATATCAAAGTAAATGTTCCAACTGGCGTTACATACACATTAAGCAGTTCAAAAGCTAAAAAGGATGCCGAAGTTACATTAACATTAACTTTATCTAATGGCGTTTCATTAAATGGCAATCCAACTTCTGCTCAAGTTGCTTTAACAAAAGTTAGTGATTTAGTTTATAAATTCACAATGCCTGCTAATGCAGTCACTATTAATGTTAAAGGAACAATTGATGGAGATGTCGTATTAACTGGTGATATTAATGCAAAATTAACAGACCCTGATAATGATGGTATCTATACAACTGAAGTTGCTTGTAATGAAAAAACTTCATATAAATTGACATATGTTGTAAAGGACGCAGAAGGCAATGCAAAACGTTTATCTAATTCGTATTTAGATGAAACAAGATGTGACGCAAACGTAACTTATACAAATGGTGATAATGAATTATTACTTGCTGGCGGTTCTACATATGTATTCTCATACGACAGCAACGCAAGTAAATATAATTGCTTCATCACAAGAAAGAGTGTTGATGTTCTTCCTATGAATTCAAACACTTTATATTCATTATTTGATGGAAGAATGAGATCTCAATCTACAATCCACCCACAAGGATTAACTTCTATTCATTACGAAAAGAAGATTGATGGTAATAATGAAGAACTAGGTTATGCAGTAACTGATGAAACATATGACTATAAGAAAATTTCTGATAGTGAATCATTTGCTGTTTCTACTGATAACAGAACTTCTAAGAAGAGTTATGTCTATAAGAACATTGATGAAAACGATGTATATTCAATCGTAAACACTTACACAAAGTCAAGCGGTGTTGGTGGTGCAGTTTTAGGAAATAATGAAGCTGACGACAATGTTTGGAATTTAGATCCTTATGGTTCAACACAAGGTAAGAGATTCTTCCCATATTCAGCAAAGCAAGATATCGTTGATAATTCTAAATATAGAGATACTTCAAGATATGAAATTACAGAAAGAGAAGCCAAGAGAAACATTAACATGGCTGCTCACTATGGTGCAGTATTAGAATATGAAATCTGGCACGCAATCCGTGGTGACTATGATGGAACTGCAACAATCAATGCTGCAAACGCTGCTGGTTCTAATCTTTCAATTGTTTCTACTACTCGCTCTGGTGGTTTCCAAACTGTCTTAACTGGTCAATTAGAATATAATCACGTTGAAAGTGGATCTACTGCTGATACTACTCAACAATTTGCATATCTCTTTAATGCAACTTTTGTTTTCAAAACAAATGGTGATTTATATTCTTTGAATTATAGCGAAAAGTTCTATAGCAAAGACAACTGGAACTTCACAAAACATGAACCAGCTGCTGGTGCTAACGTTATTACAAAAACAATTAAAGTTAATAATAAGTTTGATGAAAATTTCTCTTCTCAAAGAGACACAGTTTTAGGAGATTTCAATCCTTCAGATTACTTCATCACTTCAATTAACAAATTATCTTTCTATGATTCTTCAACAGGAATTAACAAGAGTTCTTCTGAATCAATCTTAAGCTTCGATAAAAGCTTAGCTATTTACGATTACTTAGGTGGTGGAGAACCAACAAAATTAGTTGATGAATTCACATATTCTCCTGCTACAGCATTAGATATGTGGCAATATAAAGCAATTGATTTTGCTGACAAGGGTGTTGTTGATCAAACTCCATGGGGCCCAAAAACTGTCGGTGTTGGTACAACAACTGTTAAATTTGGTAACGGTTTACAAAACGTCACTGGCCCAACAAAAGATGTTGTTGTTACTTGCTATGCTGGCGGAACATTCCACTCATTATTCGTTAACTGCAATATGAAAGGTTATGATTCTTACCAAGGCGATAACGCAAGTAATATTTACGGCTATGGTGGAAAGACAATGAATTTCTACATCGATTCAGGAACTAATACAGGTTGCCCTGTCTCATATTACATGGTCATTGAAACTAAAAACTCTAAAGGTCAAATTTCAAATAAGGCTACTTCCGAATACTTTAACTTTATTAATAGTGTAGGTACTGTTTACGATGAAGAAGACGATAGAAATTACTACAAGTTTGTTGGTCATGAATTAAAATTAGACTTCAATACTGAAGCTGCTAATGCTTTGACAAAGCAAGTTTCAATCAAGGTTATCTTAATGTCTGATTATTATGAACCTGGATTCGGTCCTTCAACTCTTAACATTATTGTTGGACCTGCAAGAGGTTCTGTTGCTGGAAGTAGTTTCAAGACAACTTATATGTATGATGCTGAAAGCAATCCTTCTTTAGTCGGTAAGAAGTATGAAGATGCTACAATCTCATTCAATGCTGGTGGACAAGGTAGAATTACTGAACTCCTCTACACTGAATCTGGAGATGTTAAGTACACAAACATCTATAACTTCACATATACAGAAGCAAATAATGGCTCAATTGAAGCTCGCATTACATCTGTAAATATGGGTGAACCTGGTATGCCAACTTCAGCTTCCGCATATTCAATTGTTATCGAAAGACAAATGGATGGCTCAGTCGGTGTTGCTTTATACACAGATGATATGGATATCTTTGGTCAAGCAATGGACGATGGTGATGGATTCATCATGGTTGAAAATTTAACAAAATTTGATAAGGTCGACGCATAATTATGAAAAACAAAAAGATTTTATCTTTGCTAGTCTGTCTAGCAGGTTCATTATGTGCCTTGACTGGATGTGATAAAAACGAACCTGATGTTTCAGGCGTAAATATCGATGGTACATTACAAGAAGTTTCCATTTCGTCATTATATGACGGAATGGTGGCTTTATACCAAACTAAGAACTACACACTCGACGTCGTTCATATTTCTAAAGGTTACCGTGAAGAAATTCCTAGTAGAATTTTCACTAGAAATTACATCGGTTATGATGGAACATATGAAGACTTAGATGTCTTATTCAATGACGGCACTGGTATTTACCGTGTTAGTTATGGTGACGATTTCTTAGCAGGCGAATATTTATTAGATAACGTAGGCAATAAGAAAACTAACCTTTGGGATAATTCTGTTGTAACTACAATGTATGGCATGGGTGGTGCGTATATTAAAAAGAACATCACATCAGGCACTAACGAAATTGAAGTTACTGATAAGGATTATAAATTAAGATTCTTAGAAACTATCGTTGGCCAAACTAATGATTTCGCTAATGTCGATAAGTTATTTGCTAAGTATGAAAATAACAAAGTAACATTCGATTTAAGCATCGGTAATGGTGTTGATTCATATAGAGTCACACTTAAAAACGTTGGTATTACAACTTCTTCCCACTTAAAGATGTTTGTTAAGAGTGGTGGCACTCCATTCGCTCCAAACAAAGATTTATCTGAAATGAGAAGATTAATCAAACTCGATAACTTTGTTCAAAGAACATACTCAATAAGTGATGGTAAAGGTTTCTGGTCTGGTTTCCAATTCTTCACACCTCATTATTTCTTCTTAACTGGTTCCGATCCTATGACAGGTTCTGCATATATGGAATTTGATTATAAGGACGATCCTACATTAGATAATGACTTCGACATGTGGGGAATTTACATGGTTAACGTCTATAAAGACGAAAATAACGAAATGGCTGCTAGATTAACTTCTTCTATGCCATATAACTCATCTACTTGTGAAGTTGAAGAGTGCGTTAGATACCCATCAAGAAAATTAGACTTATTAACTAATCTTGAATATATTAAGTCTGGCGAAATTAGAGACGTTGATTATCAATACGAAACTACAGAAGCAAATAGATACTACTTCATCGAACCTTCTTTAGTTAGAAACTTCATCAATAACTTTTCTCTTGATACTCAATTCCAAGACGTCGTATTCAATACAGTTGCAATTGAAATTAAGATTGAAGAAGTCGATAAAGACTCAATGGTTTGCTTCCACGCTATTGGATACTATCCAACAGATGGTATGACTTATGACATCATCCTTCCACTCTATGGATTCGGTGATGCAAATAGACAAGCCCTTGATATCATTTACAGTCAATATAACAAATAGTCAAATTAAGAAGATTGAAAAAATCTTCTTTTTTTGTTAACATTTTTTGGCAATGAAAAAGCTTTCAAAATACCTATCATTTTTATTTCTTAGTACGCTCGTTGTTGCTTGCGGTGAAGAAAACGTAATCGAACCAGAAGGACTTACAAAAACTAAATTAAGCTATACATATAGCGATGTATGCGAGAATTACTATAGAACTTCAAGCGCTATTCCTAACCAAGGGGATCCTAATCTTTTGATTTTGCCTATATACTTTACTGATTCAAATGAGTACATTCCAAGTGATAAGAAAGAAGTAGTTAAAAAAGATATTGAACAAGCATTCTTTGGTACAAAAGAAGAATTAGGATGCGATTCAGTTGGTTCGTATTATTCAACTTTATCAAGTGGAAAATGTAATTTAAATGGCACTGTTTCAGATTGGATTGAAGTAGATCAAGCTTCTATTGAATACTCGATTAGTGAAACAAATACCGCTACATTCTGCGCTCAAGTTGTTGATAAATATTTTGAAGAAAGTCATGATAATAGATCTAAATATGATTTAGATAAAAACGGATATCTTGATGGTGTCATCTTTATATATGGTGTACCTGATCACGAAAATTTCCGTAATGGCTCATCATATTCTAACTTCTGGGCTTACACAAACTGGACAGATTTAAAAGCGAATAAAGATGCTCCTAATATCTGTAATTTCATGTGGGCAAGCTATGACTTTATGTATTCAAAAGCAACTGCAAGAGCAAAAGTCGGCAATATGTATGGAAGTGGAGATAACACATATTCAACATTAGACACACATATTTTCATTCATGAAACTGGCCATATGTTTGGACTTGTTGACTACTACGATTATTCATATCAATTCTCTCCTGCTGGTGGCTTCTCAATGCAAGACCATAACGTAGGAAGTCATGACCCATACTCAGTTATGGCGTTAGGATGGGCAGAACCATATATCCCTACAGAGTCATGTTCAATCACAATTAATCCTTTCCAATCATCAAGAGATTGCATTATTTTATCTAACCAATGGAATACATTAAATTCTCCATTTGATGAATACTTAATGATCGAATTCTTTACTCCAGATGGATTGAATGAATTTGACCATAACCATCAATATATGTCTCATCCATCTGGACCAAGTGAAAGTGGAATTAGACTTTGGCATGTCGACGCTAGATTACTTTATAATCCTTATTTAAAAGACGCGAGCAAGGTAACATGTGACCCTAAAACTGAAAGTGGAAAAGTTATGCATATGATGTCTAATACTTACTATGGAGTTAACGGAAGAGGCTATATTTCTCCTCTTGGAAATACATTCGCAAACTATAACGTTCTTCAACTTATCCGTAACGAAGAAGTAGAGACATATCAACCTCATAACCACTTTGATAAGTACTCTTTATTTAAGGATGGCAGCAAATTTTCAATGAACACATTTGCAAAGCAATTCGTTAATAGTGGTAAGTTAAATCAAGGAAAAGTTTTAGGTTGGACTTTTACAGTATCAATTGAAAATAATCAAGCTACAATCAATTTAACCCGCACTATATAGTGAGTTGAAGCCTTTTCTCAACATTTGTTATTGTTTTTTATAACTCGCTTCTATATTATATATAGGCGAGTTTTTTTCTTATATTAATATAAGAAGGAAGGAGACAAGATGAAAAAGTGCTTATTTACTGGTTTAATGGCTGCAGTTACTTTGTTCGGTACAGTTGTTTCGGTATCTCTTAAAGACGAAGAAAAATTTGTCCCATCAAGTGAATCTACAGAAGTTAAAGCAATCGTTGAAGTCGCTGAAAATCTTGAAGGCCTTAATGAAGAAGAGATCTATGCATCTCAAAATAAAGTCATCAACTCAATCAAAAACAAAGTTACAAAAGATTTTGATTTAGTTGATAGATACCACGTTTTAAATAACGCATTCGTTATCAAAGTTAACTCAGACGCTGTTAAAGAAATCAAAAAGTTAAACGGTGTTAAAGATGTAAACATTGATAAGATGCACTATAAAACATCAAGTGATCAAAACATCACTTTATCAACAATTGGTATTAACGGAAGTTCAACCCAAGAAATCATTTCAAAAGCCGACCAAGATCAAGGAGCAGAAGAAGAAAACATTTCTGCTACTACAATGAACAAACCTTCAGGCACAAATGAAGGTGAAGGAACAATTATCGCCGTTCTCGATAATGAGTTCTACATCAAAGGTAAAACTGCTACAGAAGAAGCTTATAGCCACGTTGCTTATAAACCTCTCCCAGCAGGAACAATTGAACGTATGACTTATGACAGCATGAAAGCTATCGTAAGAAGAACCCACGCAGGTAGAAATTTCAATTCAAAGAAAGCTCCTGGTGAAGAAGGTTCATTATATTTCAACTCAAAAGTCCCATTCTACTATGACTATGGTGGAAACATCGAAAGCTATGGTGCAGATGGAAAACCTGATTGTGATGTTATCTCAACAGTCTCATATCACGGTTCCCACGTCTCATCAATCATCGGTGCTAACGCTAACGAATACAAAGGTTTAGCTCCTAAGTGTCAATTAGTATGTATGAAGGTCTTCACTGAATATAAAGTTGACGAAACTGGTAAAGGTTTAGGTCTTAGCTCATATTCAGGTGGTACTGAAACAGCAATCCTTAGCGCTCTTGAAGACGCAATTACATTAGGCTGTGATGGTATCAACATGTCATTAGGTAGTGATCTTGATGATTTTGACCAAGACACAATCTACTTAAGAACAATCGCAAAACTTGCAACAACTTCAGGAATGATGACTGCAATTGCTGCTGGTAATGGTGGTAAAGGCGCTTATTCATTCACTGGTGGTTATGGTAACTGGACAACAGATACAGTCGAAACTGGTGTCTTAGGAAGTTATGCTAACTCAACAGAAGCAACTGTTGTAGCAAGTGCTCAACCAAATGAAGTTTACTTCGAACACGCTGTAAGTTCAGATGATGGAAATGGCCAAGTAACTAATATCGCTTACGAAGATCAAATCGTAAATAGAGAAGGTTACGATAACGACTACCCAGAAAACTTACAATGCTATATCAAAGACTGTGCTGATCCAATTACTGGAAAAGTCGGTTGGGTTTATATCCCTAACTTCGGTACTAGTGGAGACTTCAAAGGTAAAGACGTTAATGGCAAGATCGCCATCGTCAACCGTGGTTCTACATCATTCGCTGAAAAATATGCATTAGCAGTTCAAAATAAAGCAAAGGGATTAATTATTATCAATAATGATCCTACATCAAACGAATTCAACTTCAGATGTAGTTTCGGTGATGGTTTCTCTCCATCTATCCCATGTGCTCTTGTCTTATACAAAGATAAACCATACTTAGAAGAAAAAGGTGAAGGTGAATTTGTCTTCATTGAAAAACAAGCTTCTATCAACGGTAACGCTAAAACAGTATCTACATTCACTAACGATGGTGCTAGATTCAACTATGATTTAAAACCAGATGTTGCAACACCAGGTGATTCAATCAGAGGTGCTATCCCACCACAAAAGACTGAAGATAAAGAAAATACATCAATTTCTACTTATGAATATATGTCAGGTACATCAATGGCAACTCCAAACTTTGCCGGTGCACAAGCATTACTCCTAGGTGAAAAAGCAAAAGATACATTCGCTGAAGGTATTGAAATCTCTGCTGACGCTATGACAAAGTTTGTCGATTATCGTAAATCAATCGATATGAGACTTATGTCAACAGCTCATAAGATGATGGATTCAAAAGCAAATCCTGAAACAAATACAATCTCACCAACTTCACCTCGTATTCAAGGTGCTGGTCTTGTTGACTTAGGTGGTGCTCTTAAAACTAAGGTCTACCTCAATGGTATCGATGTTGAAGGAAAAGAAATCAATAAATCTAAGATTCAACTTAGAAACACAGCTGATATCGCTAAAGGCGATTTGAATATGAAGTTCAACGCTTATAACGATGACTCAACTGCAAAGTCTTATAAAGTTAAATTAACAGTTATGAGACCTGCTCTTGAAAGCAATAACAAAGTTATTCAAGACAAATATAACTACACAGGTGAAATTGATGACATTTCAAAAATGAGTGGTTATACATATTGGAAAAAGCAATTCGTCGTTGGACAAGGCGACGTTGCAAAGCAATTCACTTCAGAAGGACACGCTAACCAATATGACGTCGTTAAACTCACAAAGCAAATTGAATACTATTCTTCAAAAATTGACTGTGAAAACGAAGTAAATAAAAAGACAATTGCTCCTGGTTATTACTATAATGCCTCAGCAACTGGACATGATTGGCAACCTCTTCCAGACTACACATATCAATCAATTAAAGATGTAGTCATCTATGAAGGCGAAACAGGTCAAACAGTTACAGTTAACCCAGGTAAGAATACAATAACAATCAATAAGTGGAGCATTCCACAAGCTGAAAAAGCAAAGATTGCAGCAGCTTATGATTATGGTTGCGCAATTGAAGGTTATGTTGAATTGATCTCAACAGCTGACGAACCAGATCTTTCTATTCCATTCTTAGGCTTCTACTCAATGAGCGATATGGATGAGACAAAATCTCTCAGAGACGCTCCAGTAGTTGAACCATTCGAATTTGATAAGAAAGAAGGTATCTCTTACCCAAGTGACTTAGTTAATGATATTACTAACGCTCTTCTTGGTAAGACTCACTCAGACATGGGTTCATTATGGGTTACAGGTTACGCTGAAAATCCTAATGATATCGATACTTCAAAAATCTTAAGTAACGATACATCATTCACTAACTTAACTGGTTTCCACTCAGTAGGAAAAGATCCTAAAACTGGAAGCTATTATGATAGTGCTAGTGACTGCATCTATGTTGGTTCTCCTGAAACAACTAACACAATGATTATTCAACAATTCGTCATGCGTTCTGTTAATGATAACTATTTTGAAATTAAAAACAGCGCTGGTGAAACTGTTTATAAGTCTGTTCTCGAAGATATGCTCTTCAGAGAACAACATGGTAAATACCCACTTTATAAATCACACGTTGACTCAAACTACTTAGGCGCAGGTTACGTTGCACATAGAGCATACGCAGTTATTCCTCTGTTTGATGTAATGACTAATGAAGCATTCAAAGACGGTGAATACACAATCACATTCAATTATGAATTAGCTTACGATAAGTCATGGGTCTCAAGTTCTTATAAGTTTGTAGTAGACGCTACTTTACCAAGTATTGATAACATCAAAACTTATAACGACGCTGGCGAAGATAGAGTTCGTATCAACCTTAAAGACTACAAAGTTTCTAGTGCAGTTATCGGTTATGCAAATGCTGACGTCAACTATGATTCAGAAACTAACCAATATTACTTAGATGTATCTAAAGAATTCGTTTTAGAATCTATGGATACTCTCGGAGACACTCTCTTAGGTGATTATCGTCCAAGACTTTACGTTGAAGTCACTGATGCTGCTTATGGCGTCAATAAGATGGTTATTCACTTCACAGATGAGAATTTGTCTCAATATGAAATTGTAGAAGGTAGTCACTTAGATGTTTCTTATGACTATAAATATGAAGATGGTGCTCTTTCATGGGTCAGCATCGATTATGAAGGCCTTGAAACAGAAATGGCTCAACCAGTCGGTAGCACATTTAAAGATAACTACCGCACACCACAACCAGAAGCAAGTAAAGGTTGTGGCGGTTCAATCGCTGCATCAAGTTCATTGATCCTTATCTTAGTATCTCTTGGACTTGCTCTTACAGTATCAAAGAAAAAACAATTATTTGGAGGTAAAAAATAATGAAAGCTAGAAAAATCGCTTATGGATTATTCTTCTCAGCATTAATGATGGGCTCTTTAGTCGGTTGTGGCGAAGAAGATAAACCAATTCAAGATGGCGTTTTCAGTTTCACAGTTGCTTTAGAATCTAATAAAACAACCCTTGAAGTTGGGGACAGAGACACAATCGTTATTAGAACTAACGGAATTAATGATACAGGCAAAAACTATACTTTCTCAGTTAACAAGACTGAATTAGCAACAGTTGGCACACCTGATGGATTAAAATGTCCAGTTGAAGCAGTTGCAGAAGGTACAGTTATCTTTACAGTTAAGGAAACATCAACTAATAAGAAACAAAACCTCCCAATTACTATCATCTCAAGCTATGCACCAGCAAATGGTGGTTATAACTACGCTTCAAGTTCAGGTGCAGAAGCAATTGCAACTCGTACTGAAATCTTAGGAAAACTCGAACAATACGCAGTTGAATCACATTTAACTGGTATCACACTTTTTGAAAATGGCGGTTACGCTAAATATTCTTCACGTTTGGATATCCCAACTGAAGAATACATTACAGGTTATGGCTTTGGTATCCTTTCAGAAGGTGACATTACTGATGATCTTCCAGGTGCTACAGCTGAATACAAACGTTATTACCATAGTGCTCAATCATCAAACCCAGGAAAGATTAACTCAATGGATGATACTGGTTCTCAAGTTTCAGATTTAGCAGGTTATGTTACTTCTACTTACTGGGGAACTAAGATGAACTCAACTAAGAATGGTTACGAATGGTACCCAATCTTAGCTAAGGACACTGTTAATGGTCAACCAAATACTAGACCAGTTCCTGTTTATGAAGGTGCTGCTAACCCATTAAATCTTTATAAGAGATGGAGAATCTATGTTAAGACTGGTGCTGACGGACTTAAATATAGAACAAACGGTATTTTCAAAGATACATATGACAATAGACCAGTCGCTATTGAAGACTATGAATTCACAATCAAAATGCTCTTAACAGGTGCAAACCAACTCGCAAGAGGTAGTGAAGTTGCTGCTGATAAGACATATGGTATTAAAGGCGCTCAAAGCTTCTTTAATAGAACTTCTTCTTCAGAAGTTAGCCAAGAATTCGTCGACAACACTTGGAACACAATGAAAGCAAACGGAGAACTCGGTTTCTCTTTCAATAAAGAACAATCATACATTGAAATCGAATTAATCAATGAAATCGATGATTTCACTGCTATGTACACTCTTTCAAGTGCTTTATACTCACCTCTCCCACAAGAATTCGTTCAAATGTTAGGTAATGGTGAAGTTAAAAATGGTGCTAAAGTTTATGGTGAAGCTAAAGAATCATTCAACAATAAGGGCACTAACGTTCAATTAAGCCCAAATGATACAACTCTTTCTCTTGGTGCATATTACCTTGAAAAGTGGAGTGATGAATTTATCGCATTCAAGCAAAACGAATCATGGGTTGAAAGAACAACATACCCTGATAGATACAAAATTAAAGGTATCAAAATCACAACATACAAAGACTCTCAAGAAGACCCAGATGCTTTATATAGAGCATTCTATGCTGACTTATTAGACTCATGTGGCGTTCCTACTCAACACTTACAATCTGAAAAGAATGGTTCACAAAACACTAACGCTGGTAAATCAACTAGAACATTAGTTACAAAAGGTGACTCAACATTCAAACTTAACGTCAACTCTTGTACTCAAGAAAGATGGGACTACTTATTCGGTACTAACGGTAAGATTTGTGTTACTGACGATGCAAATAAATACATCTGTAAGCCATGGATGAGTAACGATAACTTCTTAAATGGTTTATATTGGTCAATCAACCGTAAGGTTTTCGCAGAAAACCGTGGTGTTCAACCATCAATTGATTACTTCTCAAATGCTTACTTAGATGATCCAGAAGCAGGTCACTCATATAACCAAACTGAAGCTCATAAGAAAGCTGTCGCTAAAATGCACAACGTCGATGAAGCTGGTAATGATGACTATGGTTATAACAAGGACATCGCTATTAACTACTTCACAAAGGCATATAGTGAATTAAGAGCTGCTGGTAAGATTACTGATGGTACTCCAGCAGATCCAACAATCATCAAGATTTCAATTAACTGGATGTATCAAAACGATATTAACGAATACGGTAATGAAATTAAGCAATACTTCGAAGAAGCATTCAACGATCCAAAAGTCTGTGGTGGTAAGGTCAAATTAGTTGTTGAACAACCTAACCCATCAAGTGACTGGCAAGCTGTTTATAACGAAGTTATGATGAAAGGCCGTTTCGATTTAGCATTCGGTGCTATTTCAGGTAACACTTATAACCCATTAAACTTCTTAGAAGTTTTAAAGAGTGATAACTCTTCAGGATTCACACTTAACTGGGGTGCTGATACTTCTGTTATCGGAAATAAGAACCCATTAGTTTACAAGGGCGAAAAATTCTCATTTGACGCTTTGTGGCAAGTCGCTGACCATGGTGGTGTTGTTGAAAACGGTTCTATCGTTAACTCAATCAAGAACTGCTATTTATCAACTCCAAAGAATAGTTCTGGTACAGAAACAAATAACCTTTACGAAGGCTTTACAGTAGCTATTCCTATGGAATTCGTTGACGTTGCTGATGTTGCATTAGATGTTTCTAAGATTACATTATTCGTCACTAATGGCGAAACTCACGATGTAACTTATATATACGACAAAGCAAATAAAGTCATCAATGTAACAATCCCAGCAGCAGTTGGTGCTTCAATTGATGAAGAAATTAAAGTCGCTCAAAAGAAAACTGACCCTAATAAAGATGGCTATGTTGAACATCCATTCACTAGAACATACTATGGTCAATACTGGAATTTTGAATTAACCTACACTTTATCAATTAAAGGTGGTACTCCAGTAGCTAATACTGTTGCAATCGCAATGACAAAGGATTCACAAAATTATAAATAATCTCTACACACGAAAGGAGAAAAGCTTATGAAGAAAAAAGCAAAATTATCAACTTTGACATTAGCTCTTCTTGCCATGACCTTAACTGGTTGTGGTGATGTAGAGACTCCAGAAACACCTGTTGTTGAAGAAGAAGATAATATTACTAAAATTTCTCTCGATAAACATTACGCTTCAATGTTCTATAACGATAAAGTTGGCTTCAAGTTTAACGAAGAAGTCCAAATTACTCCTACAATTCTTCCAAGAAAAGCTGGAGCGAGAAAAGTTAAATGGACAAGTTCTAACCCAAATGTAGCTACTGTTGACCAAAATGGAAAGGTTACAGCAGTGGGTGAAGGCACTACCGAAGTAACAATCTCAAACGAAGATGGCACTGTCAGTGCTTCTTCTCACATTGTTGTTAACAATATGAATGATCAAAAACTTTCATACTGTAACTCAAGACTTAGTGACATCATTTCAAAGCAAAATAAATCAAGTTTTGAAGTACCAGATGTCATTACTTCATATGAGACTTTTAATCAAACTATTGAGAAAAATGGCAAAGTAGTTTCAAAAACTTTCTTTACTCAAGACATTCAAACAAGTAAAGAAAACGCGTATATCAAGCTAGATATTGATCAAATTCAATGGAAATGCGAAGACGCATCTCCAGTTGTTAGCTCGTTCCAATACGTTTTCTATACAACTGATTCTTATGAATCTTACTTATATAAAACTTCTGGTTTAGTTAAGAATTATATGTCAGTTAACCAATCTGATTATATCGGTAAAGGTAAACTCACAGCTCTTAAAGCAATCTGCAATAACTTCTTCGTTAGTGGAGATAAGATTATTGAAGATAACTATGACACAATTCTTTCTCAACAAACTTTCACAGGTGGTTGGATTTCATCAGTTGAAACTAACGAACACTTTGGAAGAATGGCTGACACTCCAGGTCAATTAGCGTTCGATTTAAAAGAATCTCTTAACTATGTTGCTTATAGTGAAGATGAAAATGATCTTAACATTCCAGTTGGAACTCCATACTTATTAGAAGTTTACGATAGAATTTTATATGAAAACTTCTTAGTCACAGGTAAGTATGTTGAACAAACTGCAACATACGATATTGACGGAGACCATTACGTTAACAAGGTTATCGTTGATAACTACTATAAAACAGGTGAAGATATCGAAATTCCAAACAAAGATAACTTCTCATTAGTAGATTCAATATTTAACCTATAATCTATATTGATTAAAAATGGAAAAAGCGCGGTGCGCTTTTTTCTTTTTGGTCCCAAAAAGATTTCGCGTTGATTAATATATATTAATCTTGTATAATTTACTACGCGTTTTGAAGGTAAAGAAACATGAAAAAGATTAAATCATTTATTCTATTAGGCTATACAATCGCAGTTCTCACAGGATGTGGAGAAGAAGCAACTTTCAAATCAATTGAATTGAACGAAACTCCAAAAACTACATTCTATTGTGGTGAAGAATTCTCAAATGCAGGTATTTCTTTGAAAGTAAACCTCACAGATGGAACTTCTTTCATCTCTGAAGACGTCGCGACATCTAAGCCATCTACATCAACACCAGGTACTCAAACAGTTAAAGTTTATTACACAAACGATAAGTACGATGTTGATACTTTTATCACATATGAAATTAACATCATTGATTGGACTAAAGAAGAAAAAGCTATTTTCTCTGAAACAACAATCTCAACATTCTCAGGTGTTTACTATCCAAAAATGGAAGGTATGCAACTTTTAACAGAAATTGATGACGAAACTAATGAAATCGTTGATTACTGGATCGAAAAGAAAAACTGCACACTTAAAGATGTTGATGAATATTGTGAATTATTAAAGAACTATAACGTTGTTAAGAAAGTCACAGAGTCAGGTCAAACTGTCGATATGACATTTAAGTTCTATGAACAACCTATGGTTCCAACTGATTTCGTTGAGAACTTTGATTTAAATGACGCAATTTGTTTTAAATATTGCGCTTCTTATGAATATTTAGATCAAACATACTTCGAAGTTTATGAATTATATGGAAACGAAATCGAAGATACTGTTGTCGTCGGTTTAAACGATACAGGCGATATGGTTGTTAGATATATCGCTAACAGCATTTTTATGGAAAATATTCTCTCATGTGAAGTTAACGAAAGATTAGACATGAGATCTTTATATAACGGAACAGTCGTAGAGTTCTTAAAACAAACATTATTAGGCTTCGATGATGAAGAATCAGGACAACATTATGTTGGTAGAATTGAAGAAATGGCTCCATTTGCAAAACCATTCTTTATCTTACCTGACTATGAACCAGATGTAGTCGCTGTTAAAAACCTTTCATCTATGTATCCATGGGAACATGGTGAAGATGATTTATGTTTTGAAATCCAAATCGATAGTGACGATGTCGATGGATATGAAGATTTTGTTGCTGCTTTAGATGCTAAAACAGAATTCGTCAAAACTACAGGCACAACTAAAGTTGAAGGTAAAAATGCAGCTACTAAGATTTATACGATTGAAAATATGGATTATGTCGGTAGCATTGAAATCACTGTAAGTGACTTCATGGAAAAAGCTGCTAGCTACACAATCGTTGAAGGTTCTACAAGAACTACAGTTGAATGTGGGGCATACATCATTGGTTATTCATTCATTAGACCTGAAGTATTCTCTCCAACATTAACTGAATTATATAGAATTTATGATGCTCACTATGGTGAAGGCAATTATGACTTAAATGAATACGATCCTTATGAAGAAGGAACAGTCGGTGGTCTTGTTAAATTCGCAAATAGTGGCGCAAATGGTGTTTCAAGCAAAGATGAAGCATTAGATAAGTTCGTCACTTCTTATTTACAAGGCTACACATTAAAGTCTCCTAAAGAAGAGAAAGATGTTAACGGATACAATTTAGTTACTGCTAAATATACAAATGGAACTTACGAAATCGAAATATTCGCATATTTTGGGGGTGCGGGTAAATATAACGTTGAGTTCTCAGTCGCGTTGGAAAAATAAGAGAGGAAACATAAATGCTTAAGTATTCAATTAAAAGAATATTGTTAGCTTTAATGACAGCGTTCATTATTTTGACGCTGACTTTCTTTTTAGTTAAATCTTTACCTTTTAAAGGTATTGTCTCCCCACAAGAACACGTTAGATGGGCCTTCTACCTTGATCAAGTTAATAAAGGCTACGTCATTCGTACAGAAGTTGAATCTCCTCAATACGGTTCTCTTTTAGAGAAATTTGTCATGGATGGGAAAGATTATTACTTCTATCAAACTCCAATTGTTGACCAATACTTTGCTTGGTTAAAAAGAATTGTCACAGCATGGGACTGGGGTACATCAACAGTCTTAAAGCCAAATATTTCTACTACAACAATCATTGGCGAAAGATTACCAGTTTCAGTTAAAGTTAACGTTATTTCAGTATTTATTTCTGTTCCACTTGGTATTCTTTTAGGTATCGTTGCGGGTTTAAATAAAAATACTTGGATTGATCATACAATCTCTACTTTAGTTATGATCTTTATTTCAATCCCTTCGTTCGTTGTTATTTCATTCTTAATTTACTTCTTTGCATTCAAAGGTAATTTGCCAATGAGATGGCCAACAGATGATGAAACTGGAGCGGTTAAGGCTCTTGCATACATAATTCCTGTCACTGCATTAAGCTTTGGCTCAGTTTGTGGATATTGCCGTTTCGTTAGAGCTGAGCTCTGTGAAGTTATGTCTAGCGAATACTTATTACTCGCAAGAACAAAAGGTTTAACAAAACGTCAAGCTATCGTACGCCATGCGTTACGTAATGCTTTCGTTCCAATTTTACCTTCAATCTTAGCAGAATTTATCGGTGTCTTCTCTGGATCTATGATCCTTGAAAACTTATATAACATTAATGGTATCGGTAGTTTATATATCGATGCTTTAAATAACTCAGATTACAACGTATTGATGGTAGATATGGCTATCTTTACGACTATCGGACTTTTAGCTGGAATCATTCTTGATTTATCTTATGGCTTTATTGATCCACGTATCAGAATGGGGGAAAAGAGATAATGAAAAAGAACAATATCGATTTAGAAAATCTCCCAATTGAAGCTAGAGATGAAAGCATTCAAGCAAGTGACTTCACACTTGTTGATAATTCAACAAGAGTTCACGAACAAAAGTTCCAAACTAAACCTACAACATTCTTTAAAGACTCAATTAAGAGATTCTCAAAGAATAAATCTTCAGTTGTCGCTGCAGGTATTTTAGGAACATTACTTTTATTATCTTTCGCAGTTCCTATCATTGATAGAAACGACGTTAAAGGTGTTCACCCTAATATGATTTACCTTCAACCAAAATTACTCAACGCTGGTTCAGGTTTCTGGGATGGCACTAAGAAATGGGAAAATATCGCAGTAGATGTTGGTGAACATCAAGACGCTACTACAGAAGAAGAAAAACAAGAATTCTGGTGGCCTTCTCCTGAAGACTTTAAGCAAAACGCTGTTAGCAAAAAGACATTCAGCGATGTCACATATACATCAGATAGAAATAACTACGCAAATGGTGGTTATGTCCAATTTGGTATCAGCAGTTCTTCTAACGCTGAATATGTAGCATTTACAACTCATGAAATCTCTACTTTAGACATTACTGCAGGAGATATTTACTTAAAGTCATTCGAATTATATGACTTAACTAAGTTAAAAGCAGAAGAAGGCGAAGATAAAGCATTCTTCCCTGATAACTACTCTCAAGGTGAAGTAGAACTTTATTTCAATTATGTTGAAAATAATGAAGAGAAATCTATTAAGCTTTTAGATAGCGCAAGTAGTTTCTCTGTTACTTCTCCAATTAACTTATCTACTTTAATTACTTCAGACGCTAATGTTGTCGCTAATAGCATTACAACATTCTCTGATTGTGACTTCGAATTAAGAATTAAAAACAACAATTCAGGTGCTAATGAATGTGTCTTAATCAAATCACTCGAATTCGAAACAAATAACACTAAAAAGGAAGCGATTGAAGCTCCTAACTTTACTGACGCTAACGAATTAATGTTACGTGAGTATGAAAACGGAAATAACCTCTCATACTGGTCATGTACTGGTAATAAGAAGTTACACATGGCAAAAGTTATCTATTGTAACTTTACTTATGACTCATACGAAGCTGTATTTGGAAAGATGGTTATGGGTCCTGAAAAATTATTCGAATCTGATATCGATCAATACATCGCAAAAGGATGGTGCAATTTCGATTACACAATTGAATATGATTCAGTTAACGATAAGTTTGTAGTCACAGATTTCGATTATGAAATGTTAAGTGATAAATGTCCTGTTAAAGACATCACAAAAGTAGTGGCTACTTCTGACGGAACAGCCGTCCAATTAACAGGAGAAGTAGAATACTTCAGATATTATGGTTATGATAGAATGCCTAAATTCTTAATGGGCACAGATAAAAATGGTAGAGATATGTTTAAGTACGTATTTGAGGGCTTAAGAACTTCATTATTACTTGGTATCGCTTCATTTATCGTTTGCTTCATCATCGGCCTTATTTGGGGTTCTGTTTCAGGCTATTTCGGTGGAACTGTTGACTTAGTCATGGAAAGAATTACCGATATCCTCCATGGTGTACCTTGGATTGTCGTTATGACATTAGTTATTAAACACTTAGGTCAAACATTCTTTGTCTTTGGTTTATCACTCTGTTTAACAGGATGGATTGGAACTGCCGCTACAACTAGAACACAGTTCTATAGATTTAGAGGAAGAGAATATGTCTTAGCTAGTAGATCATTAGGTGCTAATGATGCAAGACTTATCGCTAAGCACATCTTACCTAACGCTATGGGTACAATCATTACTTCATCAGTCTTAATGATTCCAAGTGTTATCTTCTCTGAAGCTACTATCTCTTACTTAGGTCTTGGTTTGAAAGGCTTATCATCTTTAGGTGTTATTCTTTCTGATAACCAAACTCAACTCACTACACACTCATACTTATTAATATTCCCAGCTATCGTTATCGCGTTATTAATGATTTCATTTAACTTGTTTGGTAACGGATTACGTGATGCTGTTAACCCATCATTGAAAGGAGAAGAACAATAATATGGAAAACGAAAATATTGTCTTAAGTGTAAAAAACTTACGTGTAAACTTCTCCACTGACCATGGTTATGTCCAAGCTGTACGTGGTGTATCTTTTGATTTAAAGAAAGGTGAAACATTATGTATCGTTGGTGAATCAGGTTCAGGTAAATCAGTTACTAATAAAGCTATCATGGGTATTCTTTCAAAGAATGGCCGTATTGTTGATGGCTCAATTATGTATGAAGGTGAAGATTTAACAAAGATTAGTGAAGATGAATTCCATAGAATTCGTGGACACAAAATTGGTATGATCTTCCAGGATCCTTTATCATCATTAAACCCAATTGTTAGAATTGGTAAGCAAATTACTGAAGCAATGTTAATTAATGCATCTAGAACTAAGAAGATGTATGAAGAATTAGTTGCTGATTCATTAACTGCTTATAGAAACGCACAAACTGAATTAAGAAACGGCTTAGCTAAAGGAACAGAAAACATTAAGTTCTTAAAAGCTGAAAAGAAGAAACACATTGCTTTAGCAAAGAACGAAGTTTCTAACGAAGTTGGTGGTAGAATTTACAGTGCGCAACAAAACTATGGCGCTGCTGTATTTGATATTAAGAGCAAACAAAACGATGAAGTAGAAAGCTTAAGAGCTAAAGGCGCAAGTGAAGAAGAAATTAAAGCAAAGGTTAATGAGTTAACTGCTGCTAATAGCGCTAAGATTGACGAGTTAAAAGCTAACTTTAAAAATGAAAAAGTTGCTATTAAAGAAGATAAAGCTCGCTTAGTAGAAAACTCAAAAGCTAAAGTCGCTGAAATCGCAGAAAAATATGACACTTTAATCGCTCAAGCTAGACAAGAATATAAAGAGACAAAGTCTTCATTAATCGCTAAGTATAAACCAATCATCTCGTCATGTAAGAAGACATTTGAAGCTGAATCTAAGATTGCAAAGGAAAAAGTCTCAGATTATAAGAAACAACTTAAGGCAAAATATTTAGCTAAAGTTGAAAGCATTAAAGCTAAGAGTGGAACTACTTCTGAAAAGAAGATTAAAGCAGAATTAGAACAAGCAAAGAAAGATTATACTTCTTCATTAAAAATTACTAAGGCAGAAGCAAAAGCTAAAGCATTAGAAATCATGAAGGAAGTTGGTATTAAAGATCCTGAAAAACGTTTCAATCAATATCCATTTGAATTCTCAGGTGGTATGAGACAACGTATCGTTATTGCTATTGCTTTAACTGCTAACCCAGATATCTTAATTTGTGACGAACCTACAACAGCTCTTGACGTTACTATTCAAGCTCAAATTCTTGAACTTATTAATAAACTTAAAAAAGAACGTGAACTTTCATGTATTTTCATTACACATGATTTAGGTGTTGTCGCTAATATGGCTGATAGAGTAGCTGTTATGTACGCTGGTAAAATTGTTGAATATGGTACAGAAGAAGAAATCTTCTACGACCCAAAACATCCTTATACATGGGCACTTCTTTCTTCAATCCCAGATGTAGATAGCAATGAAAAACTTGATGCAATTCCTGGAACTCCACCTAATATGATTTATCCACCAGTTGGTGATGCATTTGCTTTAAGAAGCAAATACGCAATGGAAATTGACTTTAAGAAGGAACCACCTTTCTTTAAGGTTAGTGATACTCACTATGCTGCAACTTGGTTACTTGACCCAAGAGCACCAAAGGTTGAATTGCCAAAGATTGTTCAATCACGTATCGAAAACTCCTTAAAAGCTAATAAGAAGGGAGGTAAGAAATAATGCGTAAAGTTACTTATAAACAAGAATTAGTAGATCAAAATATCGAACTTTCAGTAAGACACTTAAAACAATATTTTAAATTTGGACACGGCTCATCTAGTTTCTTAACTAAAGCTGTCCATGACGTCTCTTTTGATATTAAAAAAGGAGAATGCTTCGGTCTTGTTGGTGAATCTGGATGTGGTAAAACTACAACTGGTAGATCAATTCTCAGATTATATAATATTTCATCTGGTTCAGTTTATTTCGAAGGTACTCGTATTACTGCTGGAAAGCGCTGGAACGAGAAAGAAATTAAGTGGACTAGAATCAAAGGAAACAAAAGAATTAAGCAATTAGAAGAAGAGAAAAAAGAAGAACTTTTCTATTGTTCTATTTCTCCTACATCTGCAGAAAGAATCAAAGGACTTAAGAGTGATAAAACTAATAAAGTTAATGAACTCAATTCTTTAAAGAAAGAATATAAGAGTCTTCTCAAAGATATTAAATCAATTGATGATATTGAAGAGTCTAAAGCTAAAAAAGCAGAAGCAGACGCTAAATATACTAAATCTATTGAAAATATCAAAAATGAAATCACTGATTTAGACAATAGAATCAAAATCATCTCTTCTGAAGCTATTGCTGATAGAAAGAATCTCGATTTAGATAAAATTGCACATACAAAAGTAGAAATTGCTGCTAAGTATGATTCTGAAATTAATGATATAAAAGCCCATATCAAAGAGGTTAAGGCTGAACAAACTGAAAAAATTAAGCAAATCAACTTCGATAATAAGCATGTTAGTAAGAAGTTAATGAGCAAGATGCAAATGATCTTCCAAGATCCAGTTGACTCACTCGATCCAAGAATGACTGTCGAAGATATTATTCAAGAAGGTCTTCAAATCCAAGGTCAACGTAATAAGTTTGCAAACAGTAAAAAAGTCGCTGAAGTATTAAAGAAAGTCGGTTTAATTCCTGAATTTGCTTCACGTTATCCACACGAATTCTCAGGTGGTCAAAGACAACGCATCGGCATTGCTCGTGCGTTAGTTATGAATCCAAGTTTCTTGATTTGTGACGAACCTATTTCAGCATTAGATGTTTCAATCCGTGCTCAAATTATTAACCTACTTAATGAGTTAAAAGAAGAGATGGGTTTAACAATTATGTTTATTGCTCACGACTTATCAGTTGTTAAGTATTTCTGCGATAGAATTGCTGTTATGTACTTCGGTGAAATGGTTGAGTTAGCTAGTAGTGAAGAATTATTTAAACATCCTCTTCACCCATACGCTAAAGCATTATTAAGTGCTATTCCAAAACCAGATCCTCTTTCAGAAAAAACTCGTCAAAGAATAGTGTACGATCCTAAGAAGGTTCATGATTATTCAGTTAACAAACCAAGATTGCAAGAGATTGTTCCAGGACACTTCATCTTAGCTAATGATGAGGAAATGGAAAAGTATCGTAAAGAGATTAAAGAACTCGACGCAAAAAGAAAATAAAGGTCATATAAAATGGCCTTTTATTTTATTACTTTTTTGCTATTTTATTATGGCGAACTTGCCCGAGTATTAACAAAATATAATTTTGCTAGTATAATTCAAATGCATTAAGAGGATATTATGGCACTTTTAAAAAATAAAATTATCATCGTAGGATGTGGAAGATTTGGCTCTTCTATTGCTAACAAATATTCTGAAGAAGGTAAGAATATTATGGTTGTAGATGCAGATCCAAATAGATTCGATAAATTAAGCGAAAGCTTTATGGGATATAAGTATGTTGGAGATGGTACAGACATTTCTGTATTAAAGAAAGCTAACATCGAAAGCGCAAAGCAAATTATCATCACAAGTGGTAGTGATAACGCAAATATCTTGATTGCATATATTGCTAGAAAGATTTTTGATGTTCCAGAGATCTATGTTCGTTTAGAAGATCCTGATTCAGAAAGCTTAATCAAAGGTTTAAACGTTAAGACTATTTTCCCATTTGAGCTATCTTTCCAAGAATTTAAACGTATTGGAGGTGGCAATTAATGAAAATCGCTGTTGCTGGTGGTACAAGTACTGCTGAATACATTATTAGAAACTTTAAAAGCTCTAAGAACGAATTAACTGTCATTAATGATGACAAGGATAGTGCAGAACAAATTACTAAAAACAATAAAGTTCCTGTTTTCTTAGGCGACCCATCAAAGAAACATACTTTAGAAAATGCTCATATTGAAGGATACGACATTTTCATTTCTGTTAATGAAAAAGACTCTGTCAACTTTGTTGCTTGTCTTTTAGCTAAGAAGGTTTTTGGGGTTAAAAAATGTATTTGTATCGTTTCTAACCCTAATAATGTAGAAGTTTTTAAAAGTCTCGGTATCGATTCTGTTATTTCTTCGACCCAATTATTAATTTCTTCACTTAACTCAGAAACTTCTCTTGAAACTCTCATTAAGACTATGTCTTTTGAAGATGATAAGATCGTTTTAACTGAAGTTCAAATTAAACCAAATTATGAAATCTGCAATAAACATATTTTTGAGATTTCATTCCCAAAAACAGGCTCAATTGCCTGTATATATCGTAACCCAAGAGTTGTTATCCCTAATGGTCAAACAATGATTCTTCCTAAGGATAAGTTACTTTTCGTATCTTCTCCTAGCGATCAGCAATCGATTGTTAACTTCATCACTAAACAAGGTAAATAATGAAAAAATCAAATAGTTATAAACTTATTTTTGGCGCATTAGGTATCTTTTTGATGTTTATTGGCGTCACTTGTATGCTTCCATTAGTGTTGCTTTTCTTCTATCCTGAAGAAAGCCAATACTGGATGAATTTTTTCATTCCTGGAATTGCATCTATTGTAGTGGGAAGTGCCCTTACATTCTTACTTAAATCATGTAAAAACACTAGATTGGGTAAACACCAAGACTCTATTCTTTTAGTTTTAATTTGGTTACTAGCAGTTAATATTTGTGCAATCCCATTCTTACTTAGAAGCGATATGAATTTCTCTCAATCAGTATTTGAGACAACATCTGGCTTCTCAACTATTGGCTTAACTGTATATCAAGACTTTGATTGTCATCTATACGTATTTTATCGTTCAATTCTTACTTTAGTTGGTGGTGTTGGATTAGTTTTAGTTATTACTTCTGCTTTCTCTGATAGATATCACTTAAATCTATATGTCGCAGAAGGACATAGTGATAAGCCATTACCTAATTTAAGGAAGTCTGCAATTGTAATTTTAGGCATCTATTTAGGCATCATTGTTGTAGGTGTAATTGCGTATGTATTGGCAGGTATGAGCTGGTTTGACGCAATTGTGCACTCGATTTCTGCAGTTGCTACTGGAGGATTCTCATCTAAATCTGGAGGCTTAATTGAAGTACCTTGTAACAACTTCTTAGCGGTCGAAATTATCTCAATTGTTTTAATGATTTTAGGCGCTACAAACTTCTTAACTCACTTCTTAATATTGACTGGTAAAGGAAAAAAAGCCCTCAAGGATTGCGAGTTGAGATTCTTTTTAGCTGCTGTAGTTATCTTTGTTCCTTTGTTTTTTGTTGCGACATTAGTTGATAGCACAATCACAGGATATAGCGCATTTAAATATTCTGCATTTACTTTCCTTTCCGCTATTACAACTACCGGTTTTTCTAATATCGCAAACATTAGAGATCTTGGCGAAGCTACAATGTTTCTTATTATTTTCATAAATGTCATTGGTGGTGGAGCTGGTTCTACTGCAGGTGGTGTAAAGCAATATCGTGTAGCAGTTGCGGCTAAATCTTTCTATTGGGGAACAAGAGCTAGATTAGGTAATCCAAGAATGGTTTACCCTCGATTCATTTATAGATGTGGTGAAGAAATTGAAATTGGACCTAACGAATCAATCGAAGCGTTCGGATATATTATTCTTTATTTATTATTGATGTTCTTTGGTTCATTTTTAGTTACCGTTTTCTCAAAAATGCCATTTAGTGATTGCTTATTTGAGTTTTCAAACGCAATATCTTCGACTGGTTTATCTAATGGTTTAACTGCTGCATGTAGAAATAATCCAGGTGTTCTTTGGACAATGACTGCTGCTATGTTTGCAGGTAGACTTGAAATCTTAGCGATTTACTTTGCTTTGTATAGAATTATTAGAGATATTCTAGGCAAAGACACTCTATAGTATTAATATTCATATTAATAACAAAGTCGGTGCAAACCGATTTTTGTTTTATTTTAAAACAAGTAAGTATAGAATATATCTAGTAAATATTATTTATTTAGGGAGGAACTAAAATGGATGAAATATTAAAAATCCAAGATTTATGTAAAAATTACCCTAAGTTCTCGCTTAAGAATGTATCTTTCACAATTAATGCTGGTGAAATTATGGGCTTTATTGGTCGTAATGGTGCTGGTAAGACAACAACATTAAAATCAATCATGAATCTTCTTCATTATGATTCAGGCTGTATTATGGCTTTTGGCAAGGACATGAGTGCTGATGAATTAGAAAACAAACAAAGAATTGGATTCGCTTTAAGCGAACTCAATTACTATCCTAATAGAACGATCAAACAAATGGTTAACGTCATTAAAAGATTCTATAAGGATTTTGATATGGATAAGTTTAATAAGTTAGCTGAATTATTTAACTTAGACATGACTAAAAAACTTGAAGCTCTTTCAAGTGGTATGAAAGTCAAATTTTCTTTAGCTACTGCATTATCTCATAATGCTGAGTTATTGATTTTAGATGAGCCAACAAGTGGCCTTGACCCAATTTCTAGAGATGAAATTTTAGATATCTTTAGACAAATCGTTAGAGAAGGGAATAGAGCAATTCTTTTCTCAACACACATTACAAGTGACTTAGATAAATGCGCTACTAATATCACATACATTCACGATGGTGAAATTAAGTTTACAGGTAAGAAAGTTGATTTAATCAACTCATATTTATTTGTATCTAAGCAAGAAGTTCCAGAATCTGCTTTATCGCATTTTATTGGATATAAAGAGATTGATGGAAAAATCGAAGGTCTCATTAAATCAGAAGATAAAAAATATCTTGATATCTGTGGTGTAGAAGCAAGAGAACCAGATCTTGAAGAAATTATGGTTTATCTAGAAAGGAGCGAAAGAACAAATGAAAGCTTTATTATTTAAAGAATTTAGATTAGCAGTTCACCCAATTTGCTACTTCTTTATTTTATTTTTCCCATTATTGATTTTGGCTCCTAATTATCCAATGGGTATTGGATTCTTATACACAATTGTTTCATATCCAATTCTTTTCTTAGGAGCAAATAAAGGTCAACAAAGTAACGACTTATACTTCACAACACTCCTTCCTGTTAGAAAGAAGGATATTGTAAAGGCAAGAACTGTAACAGTAATGATTATGCACATCTTATTTACTGCAATTACTTTAGCTCTTTTACCATTAGCAAAAGAGATTATAACTAGCGTCGCTGAAGAAGGCGGTGAAGCTATGCCTGGTTTAACTATTAATGAATATGGCGCAGTTATTGGACTTGCATATATTGGTTTAGGCATTACTGATTTAATTTTCTTCCCACTTTATTATAGAAATGGTAAGTCAATTGTTCTTTCTACATTAATAAGCACATTCTTCTTTGCATTTTATATCATGGGTACAACAATGGCCCTCCCATACATTATGCCAGGATTTACTGGCTTAATATGTGGATCTATCCTAAGCCAGGTAATCTTTGCTGTAATATGTTTTGCATTCTATCTTGGAATGCATTGGCTTGTTTATATAGTTTCAGCAAAACTACTTGAAAAAGTTGATTTTTAATAAGTATTAATTAAAAGATTTATATGGCTGATTTGATTTCTTTGCAAATAGTGAATGAACCAAACAAAAAAAGTTATAGAGTTGGGGAGAAGTTTGAGCCTTATGGCATGATTGTTAGAGGAGTTTTTTCAGACGGAACAACTTCTAACATAAATGGTTATAGTTATTCTCCTAATGGACATCTAAGTTTGAGCGACAACTTCATTTCGATTTCATATAATGGGAAAAGTGTAAATCAAATAATCGATGTTTCAGAACCATTTTTAAGTGGATATTTTATTAATAGGTGTTTTAAGAATGCAAGTTTAGGTAACAATCCATATATTAATTTATGTGATGGCTCGGTTAGATATGAGTTCTTACCACTACGTATAGGTAGGGGGTCATACGAAGTAAATCTCTCACTAATTTATTTCTCAAGAATGCAAGATCTTGAGTCTGATTTAGTAAAAGGCTTTTTCAAAGGATTTAAAACAAATTTTCACCAATTTCTAATTAAAGATGGAAAAGACGAAAATAATTACGACACTTATAAATATATCGATGGTGAAAGTTATATTCATACGTTTGTTTACAATCCAAATTTTAGCAAATATTATGATAAAGATGGCTATGGACTGTTTTTAGACATTAACAATAAAAAAATTGAAAATCAAAAAGGTATTATTATTCATTTTGATTCTAGCGGAAGACTTGATTCGTTATCGGACACGCATATTCCAAACCATATAATTCGTGTTGAGTACAACGCTGATGGTATTAGAAAAATTTACGATGGAAGGAATCCTAATAAATATATTAAGTTTTCCTATGAATTTGGGAACTTAAGATATATTCGTACATATAACGGAGAAGATAGAATTAAAAAATATTCATTTAACGGATTTTTTGGTCAAATATCTTCAATTGATGAAACAGTTAACGAACATACTCGTACTATTTATAAGTTCAGTGTTAATGATCGAAATAGAGTTAATAGATTCATCGATTGTTTAAATAATGATGCATATAGAATTACTTATAATTTTGATCAGTTTGACTTCAATGATTATATTTTTGAGTCTATTAGAAAAGGCAACATTATTAATGATGGCTTTGTAGAAAAAACTAAAATTCTTAGAGGGTCTTTTTATTGCAGAAATTATGATGAAAAATTTGCATCAGATATGCATATTATTCAAAATAATGGCCAAGAACTATCTTATCAAATCGATACTAACGGAAATGTTGTTTCATGTTTTGAAACTAAAAATTCCGGAAGAGATTTATATTCTTTGGAAAAATATACAGGAAAAAGACTCTCTTTTGAGGGTCAATCTCGCATTTCAATAAATGGAAGAATATGTGAAAGTATTGGTAGTAGATGTTATATTAGCGAAGGCTTATCATCTTCAGATCTTAATTCTTCAAAATACGTTAAGCTTTGTGGATTCATTAAATTACAAAACGAAGAAAATAGAGTTAAGATGAATATCAATGTCTATTGCGAAGATACCAAATATATCGATATAAATCCACATGCCTATGATGTATGGCAATATTTTGAGATTCCATTTGTTAGAGAAATGGATGATGGTGAACCTGCTCAATTTTCTAATTTTTCTATTTCTGTTGTTAATGAAAATCACCAAGACGTTGTTGCTTCTTTATGTGATTTACATTTTATAAAATCGAAAGAGGAGCCTCTTTTAGTTTTTGAAAACAGAGGAAATAGAACTTCTTTCGATAAATTAAGAGGAATAAAAGTCAAAAATGAAAATGGCCAATATGTCTTTCATGACACTTTTTACTCACCTGAATATTTTTTAGAAAGTGATTTGCTTTTAACTTTAAAAAGGAAATTTTCTCAGAATGATGAAAACCTTATAGTATTTTTAAACGGTGCTAAAAGATTTATTACTTCTTTTGGTAGTCTAATACTTTGTTTTGAAAACAATATTGAAATCGATGTATTTGACACTAATTATTTTGATAATAGCTCAATAAGCACAAATAAAAATTGGTATTTTACAAGTGCTGATGCAAACGACGATAGAGCTTTTTACCATTACAATTATGATGAATACAAAGTCACTAGTCGTATAGCTAAAAAAATCAAATCAGAAGGATCTTTGGATTACGAAACTATCTATAAAACTTCTTCAAAAATATATAATTACAACGATCAGATTATAGAAGAAATCACTGCTGAAGGCGGTTATTT
Organism: Bacilli bacterium; assembly: GCA_024399115.1. Classification (GTDB taxonomy): domain Bacteria; phylum Bacillota_I; class Bacilli_A; order RFN20; family CAG-826; genus RGIG9670. Next base: position 41,181 of record JAKSHZ010000003.1, on the reverse strand, counting down.
CAATTATGAGTATTTTAATGATTCATCATTAAGAAAAAAGACAGCTAAATTGTCGGCGAGTTCATTGCCAATAATTGTTTACGAGGAAACTAGAAACGGAAACATAGTTTCAGTGAACGATGATGGAGTCAACACAACAATTTTGTATAACGATAATGATTTAATTGAAGAAGTGCAATTAGGTCAACCAAATGAATCATCAGACGCTGGTTCAATTCATCTTACGTATACTCATTATTTAGATGAAACTAGTAGTTATAAATTCAAGAAGAACAATGCTTTAGCGGCTGAACAAAAATATACTAGAGATTCATCTAATCTAATTTTCACATATGAAGATAACGTTTCTAAGCTTAGATTAAAGAAGAGCACAAACAATAAAAATTTGGAAATTGATCTTTTTGAGAGTGGAAGCTTTATAAAAACTGAAGAGAATGTGCAAGAAAATTCGTTTGAGGAAATTAAATTTTATAATCAAATTGGAACAGCTACATCAATAAAAGAGAACATCAGTGATTATAAGAAGCTTTACTCAATCTATGTAAACAATGTTGAGAAAACGGTCTTTTGGTATCAACCAAATGAGTTCAGTGAATATGCATACCTTTTAAGTGAAATCGAAGATAATTTCTCTAATGAATCAACTTATTTCTGGTATAACGAAGACAACAAAATTGAAAGTGTTCTTTGTGGCGATTTATATATTTCATACAATAACGATCCAAAAATTGTAATAAAAGACATTAATTTTAGAAACAATGAGTATTATCAAATTTCTCAGAACGATTACTTTACTATTTTTTCAATGGAGAATAATTCTATTTTCGCTACATCATTTGAATTTGATGGTCTTAATCGATTGACAAAGAAAAAAATCATTTCTAACAACTCAATTGTTGATCAAAACATTTCTTATTTTGATAATTATTTTTCGCGAATTTCAAGCCTTGCTTTTGGCAATTTATACACTGAAAACTACACTTACTTTGAAGGAAACGGAAAATTAAAAAATAGACAAGTAGCATCTTCTATAATGAATTATAGTGAAAGCTATGAGTACGATGTTTTTGGAAGAATAATTAAGGAAACGAATACTCTATCAAATCTTAATCGAACATATCAATATTGTTTGGACTCTTCTTCACCATTTTTCGGTATGATGATAAGTTTTGGTAATCAAAATATAGGGTACGATCAAAGAGTAAGAGTAGTGTCTTTCGGCAATAAAACATTCGGCTATGACAATTATGGAAATAGAATTTTAAAAACCGAAGGCAATGTGACTAAGACGTATTTTTATGTGAGAGGAAATTTATTATCAGGGATTAATAATCAAATACAATTTGAATACGATTTTGATGGAAGAAGAACAAAAAAGGTTTTACAAAGTTTTGGAAAGTATCATAAGTATTATTATGAAAATTCCGTATTAATAGGTGAAGATATTTTTAGCGGTTCAAATTTACAAAGTAGAATTAGATACATTTATGATGTACAAGGAATCAGTGGTTTTGTTTTTATCAAGAATAACGGAGTTACAAATGTATATTCATATATTAAAAATATTACCAATGAGATTATAGGAATTTCACAAGGCAACTCAATTGTTGCATTGTATTCATATGACGTTTGGGGGAGTCACGAAGTTTTAGATGCAAGTGGCAACGTTAATACTAGTGAGTCATTTATAGGGAATATAAATCCGATTCGATACAAGGGTTATTATTATGATGCCGAGACATCTCTTTATTATATAACCTCCAGGTACTATGATCCTGAAATTGGTAGGTTTATCTCGCCTGATTCAGTAGACTACTTAGACCCAACTACAATTAATGGGCTTAACTTATATGCTTATTGTGGAAATGATCCGGTTAATAGGGTTGATCCAACAGGGCATGACTGGTATAACCCTTTTACTTGGGATTGGGGTAAAATTGCTAAAGGTGCAGGATTAATTGCTACCGGTGTTGGAGCGGTTGCTGTAGGAATAGTTACTTTGCCTTATGGTGGATGGATTGCTGCGGTTGCAGGAGTTACCATATTAGCTGGAGCTGGTACTACATTGTTTGGATTATCTGATGTCGGGGAGGGAATTACAAATTATAATTTTGTCCAAGAAACGATTTTTCAGGGAAATGAATCAGCCTATACCTTAACGGAAAACATCTTTAGATATACTGCGATTATTGGATCGACTATTTGTGGTGTTTATGGTATGACACATACTAGTATTGTTGATAGAACAACACCTGGAAGTTCTTCAGCTCATGGGGGTGTATGGAATAAAAATGGTAAAAGTTTAACGTATTATGGAGGCGATGGGAAGATGAGATATTCTATTCATTTTTCGAATCATAATACCCCAGGTGTTCATAGCATTCCACATTGGCATACGGAAATGCCACATAGTATAAACTATAATAGCTTCTTGGAATTTTTATGGGAAATGTTGAAGAAAGGGTTTTAGATCGAAATGGAAAAAGTAATTGATGAAATGAATTGGGATGAATTTTATTATAGATATACACAAAATTTTGAAGAGTTTACATTTTATTATAAAAATGTAAAAATTACATTATGTTATGGAAAAAATGGCTCATTTTCATATAATATCGTTGAAAACAAAAGGGTTATTGAGAATAAGGAGTATCCGACACCATTTGAACTTTTGGAAAAAGCTCGATTTTACAATTTAAAGTTTAAGGACATCTATGGTGAATTATATTAATTCAATTAATTTACAGGAGATAATTTTATTCATATGATTATTAAAAACAAAACGAACAATTTTGGCAGAATGAAAATTGAATATTTAAATAAAAATACTGTACAAATAGAATTAGATAATAAAAGTATAGATTTCTTAATTGAAACTTTATTGGAATTAAAAAATGAAAAAGGATTACATCACATTAACTTTGACTCTGATACAGGGTATACAAACGGTTTTATGACAAAAGATTCGATAGATATTATTATTAATAATAGAGATAAATACTAATATTAACAAAACTAACTCTACTTGACACATAGCAGGGATTCCTTGATTGGAGTTCCTGCTTTTTATTTAATAAAAAATAGTATAATGTAATTAGAATATGAGCTATAAATTACTTAAAAAGCAAACTGAAGTATTAATTTCTAACACTAATAATTTGATTAGTGATCTTTCTAATGTTTCTTCGTTGTTATATAACTCAATGGAAGATGTTAGTTGGGTTGGATTTTATATATACTCAAATGGAAAACTAATTTTAGGCCCTTTTATGGGTAAGCCAGCTTGTGTAGAAATTGAAGTAGGTAAAGGCGTTTGTGGTACTTCATTTGAAACTAAAGAAACTGTCGTAGTGAGGAATGTCCACGAATTCCCTGGCCATATAGCTTGTGATAGTGCTTCTAATTCTGAAATTGTCGTTCCTATTTTTTATAAGGATAAGGAAGTTGGCGTTTTAGATATTGATAGTACTTCATTAAATAGATTTGATGAAAAAGACAAAGAAGGACTCGAGGAAATTGTTAAAGTCATTTCTTCTAGTTTTGCTAAGGAGCAATTTGCTTTATGAAAAATTTATATTTAGCAGGTGGATGTTTTTGGTGCATTTCAGCAGTGTTTTTAGACACTGATGGTGTGGAAGATGTTATTTCTGGTTATTGTGGTGGAGATGAAAAGAACCCTACATATGCAGATGTAAAAGCACAAAAAACAGGACATAGAGAGACTATTGAGATTATTTATGACGAAAATGTAGTTTCAATAAAAAGCCTTCTTGAACTATTTCTTAAGAGTGTAGATCCTTTTGATTATGAAGGACAATACATCGATAAAGGTCATTCATATACTTTGGCGTTCTATTATCAAAACGAAGAAGAAAAGGCTATTTTTGAAGAATTTATTAAAAATAAAGAAGCAGAATTAAATGAAGAAATCGCTATTGCTGTTGAACCATACAAAATGTTCTATGCAGCAGAAGATTTTCATCAAAAGTTTTGTAAATATCACCCACAAGAGTTTGAACAAGAACTCAAAGAATCTGGAAGAAAGAAATAATTATAAGATATGATTAGATTTGTTGATTGTTTGTTGCATTTAGTTATTGCAATCTCTTTGGTTTTCTTCATCACTTTAGAAATAATTTTTAGCACTTTTATTTCAGGAAAAAAGAGGAAAGATAAGAACGGAAAAGAAACCGGTTTTTCTAACGCTAATATTGCTACGATTTGCAATGTTTCTACACACTTTGTCTTATGGTTAGTATTTGTCATATCAGACCACTGTTGGTTCTGTATAATCCTTCAAATCCTCTATGTATTGACACTAATTTTAATTATTATCTTAGTAATCTTTAGAAATAGAGTGCTTGGAGGGTTGATAAAAAGTCTTAACAAAACAAAAAGAACTACAAAGACTAAAAAGCTAATTACTAAGCTTACTAATTTAAAAAATAAGCTCGACTATAATGATTCCGCTATCTCTTTATCTGATGCTATAAGATCAGCAAGTGTTTTAAAGATCAAGAGTGCTTTTGACTTAGAAGGAATCAAAGAAAATTTTTTAAATAATAAGAATTGCGAATTAAAAATCGATGAAAACTTTAACAACACCAAGTATGTATCTGAAAGTTATTCTCTCAAAGCTACAGTTATAAGTAATAAAGGAAAACTTTTAAAAGATAGATTCGCAATTATTTATGATTTGAATAAACCTGAAGGAAGAGCCATTGTTCTTTTCTTAAAAATTAATCCAAAAGATAGATTTGAAGTATTAAAGAAATACCCGTTTTCAATTGTTTCAAAATTCCCGATTGGAAATGATTATATTTATTTTTCGGTTAATGATGAAATTAACTATGAAGAACTAGAAAACTTGTTTAATAAAGCCTATACATGGGCAGTTGAATGCTTAGAAAAGAAAGAATTTAATAAAATGAGCAAGAAAATAAAAATGTAATCATAATAGATGCAAAATTTTTCTAAAATCTTTATTATATTCGCATGTGGATTTTTTTAATCATCTCAACATTAGCCTGGGGTATTGCAGAAATATTCTATAAAAAGGGTAGTTTACAAAACGAAAAATATTCTCATTTAAAGACAACTGTATTCGTTGGTATTTTCATGGGAATTTATGCTACAGTCATTCTTTTCACACAAGGAGTTGACCTTAAAAGTTTCCCAATTAACTTTGTTAGATATCTCCCTGTTGCTTTATGTTATATCGTTTCAATGACTTGTTCATATTTTGGAGTTAGATACATTGAAGAATCAATTTCTGACCCAATCGAAAATACTTCAGGGGCTATTGTGCCTATTTTATGTGCAATCTTTTTACACGAAGAATTCTCTCCTTTAGCAATTGCAGCAATTGTAGTTGTTGCTATCGGTATTCTTTGTGTAGGCTTTTTTGATAAAAAAGGTAAAGAAGAACGTAATAAGAACTTAGGCAAAAAGTTAGCTGTTTGGGCAATTGCAATGCCATTCTGCTACATGTTATTAGATGCAGTTGGCACATTCCTCGACATCTTCTATACAGATGATGTTGCAACAACTATATTAGTTGGAGTTACAGAAGATAACCTTGAACATACTGCAAACTGCGCATACGAGTTAACATTCTTCTTGATTGCTATGGGAATTCTTATTTTCTTAAAGGCAAAAGGAGAGAAGTTATTTTCAACTGGAACACCAGCAGATTCTCAACAAACAGGTGTTCTCGCAAAAGTTGGCAATCAAAAATGGAAAATTTTGGCTGCTATCTTTGAAACAATTGGTCAAGCAACTTACTTATTTGCGTTATCCGAAGGAACAGGAATTGCAGCAGTTATTTTAGGAGCTGGAACGGTTATTATTTCCTTCGTCTTATCTAGAATTTTCCTAAAAGAAAAACTATCTGTTCTACAGTATGTATTTATCGGCATTATCTTCATAGGAATTATAATGCTATCGTTTATTTAACAAAAATGGGCAAAAATAGCCCGTTTTTACATATATAGTGTTGACTATTTCGTATTTTATTATAAAATACAAAAGAATTATTTTTATTTACGAGGTAAAAAATTATGGCAATTGAAGCAGGCGATTTCAAAACTGGATTAACATTATTAATTGATGGTGATCCATGGGTAGTATTAGATTTTATGCACGTTAAACCAGGTAAAGGTGCAGCTATTTTGAAAACAAAAATGAGAAACTTAAAAACTGGTTCAACACAAGAAAGAAACTTCAACGCATCAACAAAATTCGATGCAGCTGAAATCCAAAAGAAAGCAGTTCAATTCTCTTATAAAGACGGATCAACATATTATTTCATGGATATGGAAACATTTGATCAATATGAATTAGATGAAGAACATATCGATTTCAAGAAATATTTCTTAGTTGATGGTATGGAAGTTCAAATCGTATTCTGGAATGGCTCAGTTCTTGATGTCAACATTCCTGAAAAGGTTGAATTAACAATTGCTGAAACAACTCCAGCAATCAAAGGAGCTCCATCATCACAAACTAAAGATGCAACAACAGATACAGGATTATCAATCCGTGTCCCTCAATTCATCGAAGTTGGTGAAAAAATTGTTGTTTTCACAGCTGATGGCAAATATTCAGGAAGAGCTTAATAAAAGCTCTTTTTTCTACTATGAGAAAAATCGCATTAGTAACTGGTGGTGCTAAAGGTATTGGCAAAGCAATCGTGACTGAGTTAGCTAATAACGGATATGATGTTGTTATTAACTATTTAAGTAGCGAAAACGAAGCTAAAGAATTGGCAAAAGAATTGACAGAGAAGTGTCCTGTTAATGTTTTAACCTACCAATGTGATGTTTCTGATGAAGCTAAAGTAAAAGAAATGGTGTCCTATATCGAAGAAAAATTAGGCACTGTTGATATATTAGTTAATAATGCCGCTGTTGACTTATCAAGTATGTGGCACGAGAAGAACTCTGAAGACTTCAAGAAGACTTTAGATGTTAATGTTGTGGGCGCATATAACGTTGCTCACGCAGTATACAAAGGCATGATTGATAAGAAATGGGGAAGAGTCATTAATATTGCGTCAACAAATGGTATCAATACCTACTACCCAATGTGCTTAGAATATGACGCAAGTAAAGCTGCACTTATCTCATTAACTCACAACTTAGCAATGCAATTTGCTCCATATGTTAATGTAAATGCAATTGCACCAGGTTTTATAGGTACAGAATCTGAGCTTGATGGATATGACGAAGAGTTCTTGAAAGAAGAACAAGAAAAAATCCTCTTAGGACGTTATGGAAATCCTGAAGAGGTTGCTCACTTAGTTAAATTCTTGGTGAGTGAAGAAGCGAGTTACATAAATAACTCAGTAATTAGAATTGATGGTGGTCAATACGGTGCGTAACCTATTGACCCCTTTTCTTTTATTTACTTATTTTAGATAATGCAAGCATGATACCTAACTTACCATATTCTTGGGTTAAACCACCTTGCATATACAAAGTATAAGGCTCGATAACTGGAGCGTCAGCGCTTAATTCAATAGTTGAGCCTTGGGTAAATGATCCTGCCGCCATAACTTCATCAAATGGATATCCTGGCATTGGTGCAGGCATTACGTGAACAAAGCTATCAACTGGTGAAGATTCTTGAATACCTTGTGCGAATTTAACAAGGTTTTCTTTATTTTTGAGTCCAACAGTTTGGATAATATCAGTTCTTACATCGTTATATTTTGGGGAAACTTCATCGAACCCTAATTTTTCAAGCATATAAGCAGCAAAGATAGAAGTTTTAAGAGCGTTTTTAACTGCGTTTGGAGCTAGGAAAACGCCTTTAAAGAAAGTGTTATTTAAATTGAAATTAGCACCTTGTTCTTTTCCAATTCCAGGTGCAGTTAATCTATCTGCGACCATTTCAATAATTTCTTTATTACCTGCGATATATCCGCCTGTAGATGCAACGCCACCGCCTAAATTTTTCATTAGGGAACCAACAACTACGTCAGCTCCGATGTGACCTGGTTCTTTATCTTCAACGAGTTCTCCATAGCAGTTATCTACCATGATGATTACGTCTTTATTAACGCTTCTAATTTCTTTGATTACTTCTTCGATTTTTTCGATAGTTAGTGAGAGTCTAGAAGAATAACCTCTAGAACGTTGAATCTCAACTAACTTAACATTACCTTGGCTTAACCTATTTTTGATTGCGTTTATATCGAAATTATTATCGATTAAGTCGATTTGTTCGTATTTAATTCCTAAACATTTTAATGATTGAGATGAAGTTCCACTTAATCCAATCATTTCTTGAAGCGAATCATATGGTTGACCAGTGATTGAGATCATTGTATCCCCTGGTTTAAGGAGTGCAGTGAAAGTGATATAAATAGCGTTAGTTCCGCTCATGATTTGAGGACGAACTAATGCGTCTTCTGTACCTAAAACAGAAGAGAAAATCTTTTCTAATTTATCTCTGCCTGTATCGTAGTTTCCATAACCATTGATATCAGCAAAGTCGGTATATGAGACCTTATTTTCAATGAAAGCACTTAAAATACGATCCGAATTGAGCATTGCAATTCTATCTATTTTTTCGTATATATTTTTCAATTCAACATCAGACTTAGTTGCTAAGTTTAATATTTTTTTGTTAATTTGATTAATCATATGAACTAAATTATCATAAAACAATCTATTAGAAAAGTATTGTTTACAATCATGTATTACATTATCATAAAAGAAATAAAGGGGCTTAACTGATAATGAAAATTATAATTGCGATTATATCTTTGTTGATGAATTTTTCTGTTAATTGTTTTTTTAAAAGTACTAACGATAAGGCGTTTTCAGATAGAGTAAGTAGTGAGGCAATTTCATATTTATCCCAAATTAATGAATATGAACATACTTATGAATTTGAAAAAGATTTAACTTTTAGTTATTTTTATAATTTGAATCATAATGTTCCGAATAATTCAAATGGCACATGTTCATATGTTTCAATGTCTATGATTCTATCTTTTTACGATGTTTTTTTGAATGATTCATTCATAGATGAAAAATTTGAAAAAAAAGAAGTTATATATTTAAATGAGAATAGTTTTAGTTGGACTGAATCTCCAGCAATACAAATAGATTTAAGCATTCATAACAACGAATCTTTTTCTTCTATTGTAGAAGATAACTATAGCGAATATTTGGATTATTTTTTGATTAATAAGTCATATGAGTATGGTAATTACAAATTCGCTCTAACACAATACGAACAAATTAGTTTGCTTTCGAACTATTTAATGTTTGACAGATATTTATCGACAAACGTGGTTCAAATCGTATCTTGCGATAATTACGATGAAATAGAACTAGATTCCTTTATTAAAGAGAATTTATCGTATAAATACCCCGTCGTGTTAAATACCACAAGTACACTTTTGGGAAATCATACTATGGTTGCTTATGGTTACGACCATGAAAGAGATGCGTATTATGTACATACAGGCCTGAGAGATTATAACAACGAATCTTTATCTTGTGTTTTAACTTCTGATATTCAAGATTTAACGATTTGTGGAGCATATTGTCTAAAATATACTGGTGATGCATTTTGTTCAATGTCATTTATGAATGATTCGGAAGAAGAAATTTGTGTATGCTCCCTATTTGGCGCGACGAGTATTGAACCAAGAAATTCTCTTTATAGAGATTTAAATCCTTGTTTAGATTTGGATTATAATTTTTTGGATATCATTGAAGAGGATATTACGAATTGCTCTATCAATGTTTTGGATCAATATAACACAATGATATTTGATGGTGAGGTCCTTTCGCCATATTCTTCATACTCATTTTCATTAAATGATTGGAATAATGTTATATCAAATTTGACCGGTGATAAATTTTTTGTTTATATTAGCTTTGAATTTTCTTTTGGCCATGAATCCGATTCTTTATACACATTTATAGAAAATTTGGACATTCCTACGCAACAATGTAATTATAATTCGCATCTAATTAAACCAGAGGATTGGGGATACACAGGAAATCATAGGGGAACTTATATTGATCTTCTAAGAGACCCTATGTGTACTACTAAATTAATTAGAGGAACAAGTAATGATGGCTGTGATTTTTTCACAACTCACTATAGAACAAGATTTGATTATGAAAGACGTTGCTTTGTTATGTCTTTTATTCATACAGGAGAAAACTTTGCATATATAGAGTTTACATTTGCTACCCCTATAGTTAGGATAGATTTCGAAGCGTCAATATGGAATTCTTTTGACTATGAAAGAATTGGTAATCCTAACAGAGAGTACAAAATCGGATTAGATTATTATAGAGAGGATTATGTCGATAGTGTCGGTTATTTTCCATCCTATAGAAACGGAATAACTCTATTTGACAGTATTTCAGATATAAATATGTTTAGTAATGATGGTAGTTATAAATTATTTAGCGCTACTTTTCCTTATGCTGTAAATAGAATAAGATTTTATGGGCACGTTTCAGAAGAAATACGTACATCTCAAAATTTGGGTAGAATTTGCCTCGGTAAGATGTATGTTTCCGAAGAAAGAGATGCTTTAAAACAGGAATTTATGGAACCAAGCGGAAGTGAATTATCTCAAGACGAAGAGTTTTGGAACAACGATACAGTAAGATATAACTGTTATTCGTACGCTTTTAATATGATAAATTCTTATCGTCCAAGTCCAGGAAATTCCGATGGATATTCGTGGGAGAATTTTCAAAATTATTTTTCAGGAAATTCGCTAGAGAAGTTGACTTATATTGACTCAATTAATCAAGACTTCTATTTTAGGAGATTAGATAATAAATTTAGTATTTGTTCGGAGGGCCATTATAAAGTTGCTTTGGTGTGCTCATATAGCGATTTTCACTGGTATAGGCAAAATCAAGATGGGACATGGTCTCATAAAGCTGGAGTTAATTTTGTGACTAATTGCGATTCTAATAGAAACGTAATTTTAGATCCTGAAAATTTACCTAATGATGGGATGACATTGCTTTTTGACAATTTTTCATGGTTCACATATCCAATTTTTGTTGGGTTTTATGAAGTTTCATCGAATTTTTCCTTGTATGATGGTAATAATTTTGAAATGAAAACAGGTTACTATTATCTAAATGAACTTAATGAGATTGTACAGAGGTAGGAAGATGAAAAAGATTTTTGCAATTGGAGTATGGAGCTTGTTGCTATCTTTAACTGGATGCGTTAATCCTTCAACTGAAGATATGGTTTGCATAAGCTATGTAAACACTGATTTAGAAAACTCATATGTGAAAAGAAACAATATTATAAATGAATTTTTAGAACCAAAAAAAGACGGCTTTTGTTTTTGTGGTTGGTATACGGATTCTTCTTTTTCTAATAGATTTCAATTGCCTATTAGATGTGAAGATAATATATCCGTATATGCAAAGTTTATTCCTTCCGACTTAGCTTATAATCAATTTGTAGAAAACACTTTGAACGAGAATAATAAAGGAATAAACATTGAATACAATTTATCGGCTTCTTATACATTGGATGGAAAAGAATTTACCGGAGATAGTGTAGGCTCTTTTCAATATTTTTATGATAATCTTGAGCCAATTAACTATTTAGATTCGCACAAAAATACAGGTAATTTTTTTCAAAAAGGATACAAAAAATCCGGTGTCATCAATAGTAAATTAATCTCTTTTTTATATGACAATAGTTTGAATAAAAAGAATTACACTGAATCTATTTTTGATGAAGAAAAGCAACTTTCTTTTTATAACATTTTCCTTCAAAATGTGCATAAATACCAAAACATAGAGATTTCATCACAAAATGAAGAGCTTTGTTTAGGAACTTTAAATGAAAACTTAGCTTTAATCGAGTGTCTTGAAGAGTATGTTGAAAGCAAAATTCTTTTAGATTCTATTAGGACTAATTACAATAAATTTGGCGTTTCAAAGCTATCAATTATTTTTAATAATGAGAAAATTGAAAAGTTTTATATTAAAACTAAATTAGAAAACAATAATTCTTCATTGAATATAGATTATCAGTTTACAATCAAGGAAGATTTAAGACAAATTTCTGATCATGAATTAAATAATGATGATGTTTATTTTACAGGAACTAGATTTCAAGAAAAGAAACAATTTTTAATTGATTCTTTAGACACATTAAAAAGCAAAAATGCATATAAATACAATTATCTTTTAAACACTTCTGTAAAATTTTTTAGTAAGGATAAAAACGATCTTAATTTAAAAGTAGAAGGTTATTCGCATAATACAACAATTAATAATGAAAAATACTATTTCAATTATTATCAATTGTCATCTAATTACAAAGATAATGATTTTTATCATGATGTAGGAATTTCGGATTTCACTGGAGCTATCACAAGATTTAGAAATAAAGAAAATCATGTTCTAAATGTATCAGATGGCACTTATGTGGATTTAGGAGAAAAAACTGGAAGGTATAGCGATGGATTCTATCTTCTTGACACCTTCAATCCAAGGGATATTACAATGTTTATATATTCTGATAATGATGAAAAACAAACACAAATATTTACTTGCAATATAAATTTTGCTGAGGATTCTAATGTTTTAGGCAAATCATTTTTATACAAAATTAATGAGATTTTTGATTTTTCTTTTATTTCGGATTGCAATAAAAGTGCCAAAATTTTTGGAGAAAAAGTATTAACGTCGCCTTTATATGGATCAATAAATATAGAATTTAAAGATGGAGAATTTTCAAATCTATATTTGAAAATATACTCATATACGAATGCTTTCTTAGAAAGTTCTGAAAGCTATTCGAGCACATGCAATGCTGAAATAATGCTATCGTTGTCAATTGAAGTTGACGAGTCTGCATCTTCTTTTAGCCCACCAAATTCTATCAATGATCTTGATGACTTTTTATAAAGAGAATTTTAAGATGTTACAATAATATTTTTGATTTCGAAAAATATGGAAACTATATGAAATTGATATTTTAAAAGGTTTATAAAACTAGTATTATTTTTGTTATGAGTAAAATATTTGTTAAAAATTATTATTCCCCATTAGACGTTGTTGAAACACAGAAAGCTATTAAGCTTATCAAAGGTAGTTTCGAGACTAATTTATCTAGAAACTTAGGCCTTTCAAGAGTTAGTGCTCCTTTATTTGTCGAACCAGAGACTGGTCTTAATGATAACTTATCTGGTACCGAAAAAGCTGTTTCATTTAATTTATTAGATGGGAAAAAGTTAGAGATTGTTCAATCATTAGCTAAATGGAAGAGATTCGCACTTAAAAAATACTCATTAAGTGGCTTATATACCGATATGAACGCTATTAGACCTAATGAAGTAACTGATAATTTACATTCATTATATGTCGATCAATGGGACTGGGAAAAAGTCATAACTAAGGAACAAAGAAACGTCGAATTCTTAAAAGAAATCGTTAGAAAAATCTATGAAGCATTCTTAGAAACATTTGATTTTGTTTGTGAGACTTATCCAGTTTTCAAAAACGAATTACCTAAAGAGGTGACGTTCGTTACTAGTGAAGAACTTTTAAAGAAATATCCAGGTGTAACTTCTAAAGAAAGAGAACACGCTATCTGTAAAGAACATAAAGCTGTATTCATTATGAATATTGGTAATAAGTTAAGTGACGGAACAATTCATGATGCACGTGCTAGTGATTATGATGACTGGGCACTTAATGGCGACTTAATGTTATATTACCCTCTCTTAGATATCGCATTTGAAGTATCAAGTATGGGTATTAGAGTTAATAAAGACTCATTAGTTTCTCAGTTATCTGAGAAGAACGAATTATTTAAACTTGAAATGCCATATCATAAATCAATCATTGCTGATGAGCTTCCGTTAACAATTGGCGGTGGTATTGGTCAATCAAGATTGTGTATGTATATGTTAAACAAAGCTCATATTGGTGAAGTTCAATCATCATTCTGGAGCGAAAGCGACATAGAAGAATTCAAAAAAAGCAACATCATTCTTTTATAGAATGGTGTTTTTTATTTTTAGTGATATAATAATTCGCGGTAAGGAGAAAATAACATGAAAGAATTATCACCATTACAAAAGGCAAGATATCAATATCAACCTAAATTACCAGGAATGTTAAGAAACGGCATTTCAGAAATCTGTGTTAAAGAAGGCGCAGCTACTCAATCAGTCGCTGATCAAGAAAAGATTGCTGCTTTATTCCCAAACACATACGGTAAAAAAGAAATCACATTTGAAAAAGGAACAAACACTTCAGTCGCTAAAAAACAAGTAGTCGGCGTTATCCTCTCTGGTGGACAAGCTCCAGGCGGACATAACGTTGTCTCAGGTTTATATGACGCACTCAAAGCAACTAATAAAGATAACGTCTTAATTGGTTTCAAAGGTGGTCCTAGCGGATTAATCGAAGATAAATACATCATCTTTGATGATGAATACATTGACCAATTCAGAAACACTGGCGGATTCGACATTATTGGTTCAGGAAGAACTAAACTTGAAACAGAAGAACAATTCGCAATTGCTACTGAAGTTTGTAAAAAACATGGAGTAACAGCTATCGTTATCATCGGTGGCGATGACTCAAATACAAACGCAGGTATCTTAGCTGAATACTTCGCAGCTCACAATACAGGCGTTCAAGTTATCGGATGTCCAAAGACAATCGATGGTGACTTAAAGAACGAAGACATCGAATGTTCTTTCGGTTTCGATACTGCTACAAAAACATACAGTGAATTAATCGGTAACATCGAAAGAGACGCTAACTCAGCTAAAAAATATTGGCACTTTATTAAAGTTATGGGCCGTAGCGCTTCACATGTCGCTCTTGAATGTGCTCTTGAAACTCAACCAAACATCTGTTTAATCGGTGAAGAAGTTGCAGCTAAGAAGATGTCATTATCTCAAATCGCTAACCAAATCGCTGATTCAGTAGTTGCTAGAAGCAACAAAGGTATGAACTTCGGCGTTGCAATCATTCCAGAAGGTATCGTTGAATTCGTTCCAGAATTCGGTAAGTTAATCGCTGAAATTAACGAATTATTAGCAGGTTCAAAAGCTGATGCATTCAATGCATTAGATTCTTGGGCTGACAAATATGCTTTCATTGAAAAAGGTTTAACAAAAGAATCTATGGCAGTATTCGCATTACTCCCAGAAAGCATTCAACAACAATTATTCTTAGAAAGAGATCCACACGGTAACGTTCAAGTCTCATTAATTGAATCAGAAAAATTATTCGCTGAATTAGTCGGTAATATCTTAAAAGATAGAAAAGCTAAAGGTGAATTCAATGGTAAATTCGGTACACAACATCACTTCTTCGGTTACGAAGGAAGATGTGCATTCCCAAGTAACTTCGATGCAGACTACTGCTACTCACTTGGTTATAACGCATTCATGTTAATCCAATACGGTTTCAACGGTTACTTATCAAAAGTTTCTAACTTAAGCAAGCCAGCTGAACAATGGGTCGCTGGTGGTATGCCAATCACTAAGATGATGAACATCGAAAGAAGACATGGTGAAGATAAACCAGTTATCAGAAAAGCTTTAGTCGAACTCGATGGTGCTCCATTTAAATACTTTGAAGCACATAGAGATGAATGGGCAGTTGAAACTTGCTTCACATTCCCAGGTGCAATCCAATATTATGGACCAGCTGAAGTTTGTGATTTAACAACTAGAACATTAGCTTTAGAAAAAAGCAAATAGGTAAATTAAACTCAAAATGATTCAGGCAGATGCTTGAATCATTTTTTTGCAATTTTAAATAAAAATTATATATTGAAAAATATATTGTTTTAATTTACGATATACATACACTTTTGGAGGCTAGACATGAAATTATTAGATTTTTCAGTGACCACAATTGATCAATACATCGCAAACTTATTTAATACTAACTTCGGTCGTGGTGGTGGTTTTAGCTGGGGAAATTTGCTTCTCAGTGTAGTGGCAATTATTTTAACAATTCTTTTAACTGGTACAATCGGTTTAGAAAGAGAAAAAAGAGGTAGAACTGCAGGCCTTAGAACTCACCTCTTAGTCGGTATCGGTTCATGCATTATTATGTTAATTTCAGTTTATGGTTTTCCACAAACTGGAGACAATAGAGACGTTGCTAGATTAGCAGCAGGTATCGTTACAGGTGTTGGTTTCTTAGGCGCTGGTACTATTATCCATAACAATGGTAGTGTTAAGGGTTTAACTACCGCATCTACTATTTGGCTTGCTATGGCAATCGGTATGGCATGTGGCTCAATGAACTTTGTTCTCGCTATACTCGGGGGTTTCTTTGTCTGGTTGGTATTAGTTTTCTTCCGCAAGATCGAAACTAAAATCGCAAGACAAGTTGCTTTTGTTATTGTTACAGCAAAAAGTGGTGCGCCAATTTTAAAGGCTATTTTAAACATTTCAAATACAATGAATTTAGAAATAAATGTCGTTTCTCAAGAGTTTGAAGAAAGAAACGGTGAAGAACTTATTGAAGTTTCTTTCAATGTTATTTCTAAGAACAATTTACCTATCGATATTGAACTATTAAAGAAAGAACTTATTTCTACTGGTTTTATTATCAATATTGATACACCAAACATGCATTAATTCAAGTATGCAAGGGGGCTTTATGAAAAAGATAAATCTAAATAAACTTTTATTTTGTGAAACAATTGTTTTGATCATCAACATTTTGTTGTGGGCAGTTGTTTTTATATTAGGCATGTTCGATAACGTGCCAGAAGTAGTTGATAGTTCTTTTACTACTGCTTTAATAATCTCATATTTTGTTATAGGAATTAGTTTTGAAATTATATTGGTAATGTCCATTGTTTCAATTGCTAAAGGATTTGAAAATCCTCTTAAAAATTCTTTAATACTGCAAATATTCGCATCAATTTGTTCAGCGATTAATTTTGTAATGGCTGTGTTGATATTCTTAGCGGCTGCAGGATTTATTTTGGTTCCTCCAATCGGCCCTGTGATTTCTATATTTTCCGTAGTAATCGGAGTATTTTTTGTATTACTTTCATCATTTTTCATTATTTTATCCGCTGTTCCAAATATCGCTTATATTATTTACAAAGTAAAAAAATATGAGTGGAAACTTAATTTAAAAATTATTGTTTTGGCTGTCCTTCAATTTATTATTTTTGGTAATATTGCTAGCACAATTATATTGAAAACTATTAAGGACGAGGTTATTGATTTAACTTCAAATTAAAAATTATTCAAGATTTATTCTTCAACCATTTCAACTTCATCGAGAATTGGTTTTTTGCTGTCGAAACCATGGACCCAGTCTGACAGATAATAATAGAAAATATAGAAAATAGTGGATATCGTCCATGTTATTGGGTATGCCCAGAATAATAGATTAATTGTATGGCTAATTTTCATAGCTATATTAATATAGATAACTCTAATTACACACCAGTCTATTAACATAACAAGCATAGGGACAACTGGTTTTCCTCCGCCTCTACAAACAGCACTAACACAGTGCGAATATGAAAGAAGGAAATAGAATAAAGAGATAGTTCTAGCTTGTTGTACTCCAATTGCAATACATTCTGGTGTACTAGTAAATAGGCCAATTAATTGTGGTGCGAGTAAATATTGGAGACCGCCGATTATTTCGGCAACAATGACAGAAGTTATTATTCCAAATCTTGCGCCTTGTTTCGCTCTCTCGTACTCTTTTGCGCCTAAATTTTGACTTACAAAGTTAGTTATAGCACCCATGAAGGCATTGATTGGAATGAAGGCAAAGCCTTCGATTCTAGAATATGATCCACAACCTGCCATTGCAGCAGAACCAAATGAGTTAATAAAAGATTGTACGCATACATTTGCAATACCAATGACTGAGTTTTGAATTCCTGATGGGATTCCTAACATGATCATCTTTTTTGTTACGCCCTTATAAAAGCGTATTTTTTTGATTTCAACTTGGTATACAGTGCCCTTTTTGATTAAAAATAGGAATGCTAGAGTAGCACTTGAAATTTGTGAAATTGAGCTAGCGAGACCTGCACCAAAGACACCTAAAGGTTTAACGAGAATAAGATCTAGGCCGACGTTTAATAAGGAAGCAAAGACTAAATAATATAAACCTCTTCTTGAGTTACCAACAGCTTGAAGAATTGCATTTAACATTGCATACATTACAAGGCCAGTACTACCAATAAAATATGCTCTAAAATAGGAAATAGATTCACCGATTACATCAGAAGGAGTTCCCATAACTTTTAATAGCAATGGAGAGAAAATCTCCGCAAGTATAGTGAGAACAATGCTTGAAACAAGGCCAATTGCAACAGCGGAATGGATTGATTCTGATAACTTTTTCTTATTCTTCTCTCCGAAAAATTTTCCTATTAAAGCGCCACATCCAAGACTGAGTCCAATAAAGAATGAAGTAAATAAAAAGACGAAACTTCCGCTGCTACTAACTGCAGCTAAGCTTTCGTCTCCCAAGAAATTACCAACAATAATTGAATCAGCAATATTATATAAATTTTGGAATAAAAAAGAGACTATGAGCGGAAGAGAGAATATTACAATTTGTTTCCAAGGTTTTCCGACTGTTAAGTCTCTTGTTTGTTCAGGCATAACTCTTACTATACTCTTAGAAAAATAAAAATAAATGAAAAAGCGTTCAAAATAGAAAATACGGATGAAATTACGATTTTTCATAGTACTTTTTTACCTTAGTTACAAAATAAATAATTTATTTATTGTAAAGAAACGAAGATTTCATATAATTTTATAGAATGGAGATTTTATTATGATGACAAAAAGATATGACACAACTAGCGCTTTAGTCAGATATATCGCTGGTGTAATTACACTTGTTGCTTTCTTCTTATTATTCGGAACAATCATTAAAACAGATGGCGTTTCAAAACAAGGCTTAAAGTTTGCAGAAGTTTTCTTCGGAACAAATGGTTCTAAAGCTCATGTTTATGGCTTTATTGCTCAAGTCTTCGTTTTATTAGCAGGTGTATTCGGAGTTTTAATCCCAATCGTTGGTATCTTCACTGAAAAAGAAAAGATGTTCTCTTACATTGCAGGCGGAGTTTTAGTTTTCGCAGGCATCATCATTTTCTTAATTAAGGTTTTATATCCAGCAATTGAAGGTGCTACTGACAGCAGCATGTATCACTTATCAGGATCAACAATCGCTTCAGGTGTTTTAGCAATTGTTGCTGGTGGCTTAAACGTTGGCGCTGCATTCATTAAAGAATAAAAATGAAAAGAATTGTACTTATTACTGGTGATTTAGCTGCTGGTAAAAGTACTTTAGCAGATAATTTATCAAAATCACTTAGCTTTACTTGTATTAAGAAAGATTGTGTGAAGGAGATTATTTGCGATAGTGTAGGCTTTACTAGTAGACAAGAAAATAGAAATATTTCAATCGCTACTGTAAACTCAATGATTTACGTTTTAGAACAGACTTTAAAAATTGGCGGAGACTTAATACTCGAAGCCAATTTTAGATTATCTGAAATCACTAGAATACGTGAAATCGTTAAGGAATATGGTGGAGAGTTATCTATAGTTTATTTAACTGGTGACGAGGAACTTTTATATAAAAGATTCCTTGCAAGAGTTCCAACTAGACATAGAGCGCATCTTTCTCAAGGATTGGATAAAGACTACAACAAATTCATTAATTACATCACAGAATTAAGAAACGAGATCAAAGACCTAGATACTTATAAGTTAGATATTTCTAAACTTAATGAGCTAGAAGTTAGAGATAGCGTTCTCTTATTCTTAACTAGGAAATCGAAAGGGTAATTATTATGTACGGAAAGAACGCATGGGCAAAATATGGTGCTGATAAAAAAGCAGTCATGGATTTTGCAGAAGGTTACAAAGACTACATTTCTGCAGGTAAAACAGAAAGATTAGCTGTCAAAGAAGCTGTCAAAATCTTAGACGCTAATGGATTCAAAAATGCTGACTCAGTTAAATCTGTTTCAGTAGGAGATAAAGTTTACTTTATCAACAAGAACAAAAACATCGCTGCATTCGTTATTGGTGAAAAACCACTCGAATGTGGATTAAGAATTTTAGGTGCTCATATTGACTCACCTAGAATCGACTTAAAAGAACACCCATTCTATGAAAATAGAACATTCGCTTACGCTGATACTCACTATTATGGTGGTATCAAAAAATATCAATGGGTCACAATTCCACTTGCATTACATGGTGTAGTTTGCAAGAAAGATGGAACAAAAGTTGAAATTAGTATTGGTGAAGATCCAGCAGATCCAGTTGTCGGTATTTCAGACTTATTAATTCACCTTTCAGCAGACCAAATGAGTTTACCTTTAGCTAAAGCTATCACTGGTGAAAACTTAGACGTTACACTCGGTTCAATCCCAGTTGATGAATCATCTAAAGATGCTATTAAAGCAAATGTTTTAAAGATTATCAAAGATAAATATGATGTCGAAGAAGAAGATTTCATCTCAGCTGAAGTTGAAGTTGTTCCAGCAGGACCAGCAAGAGACTATGGCTTAGATAGAAGTATGATCGCTGGCTATGGTCACGATGATAGATGCTGTGCATACACATCATTAATGGCATTAGTTGACGCAAGTCAACCTGAATACACATCATGCTGTATTTTAGTTGATAAAGAAGAAATAGGCTCAGTTGGTGCAACTGGTGCTCATTCATTATTCTTTGAAAACACAATCGCTAAATTAGGCGGTTTAATGGGCGTTGGACATCCAGTATGGTTAGCTAGAATGGCTATGGAAAATTCAAAAATGCTCTCTAGTGACGTCGCAGCTGGTTATGATCCACTCTATGCACAAGTTAGTGATCCAAAGAACGTCGCTTATTTAGGTAACGGCTTAAACTTCAACAAATACACTGGTTCAAGAGGTAAATCAGGCAGTAACGATGCAAATCCTGAATACTACGCATTCGTAAGAAGAGCTATGGATGACGCAAATGTTAACTGGCAATCTTCTGAACTTGGTAAAGTTGACCAAGGTGGTGGCGGCACAATCGCTTACATCTTAGGCAACTACAATATGAACGTTATCGATGCTGGTATTGCAGTCTTAAATATGCACGCTCCAATGGAAGTCATCTCTAAAGTTGACTTATATGAAGCATACTTAGGTTATAAAGCATTCATCATTGCTAAAGACTAATTCGTATTTAATATAACTGAAACAGACTACCGCATTAAATTGTGGTAGTTTTTTCTTTACAAATGCCACTATATTAGATAATATAATTTAGCAATTGGCGAGTATGGTGAAGCAGTTAACACATCTGGCTGTGAACCAGACATTGGCAGGTGCGACTCCTGTTACTCGCCCCAAACAGTAAATTGAAGCCGGGATAATAAACCGGTTTTTTATTTTGCTATCTCTAATATTTTGTATTGATAATTATCAATACAAAATATATAATAACTAAACGAAAAGTAATTTTGAATTCGATCCAAACATTGTTGAAGCTTTAAAAAAACTTAAATTGCCTTTAAAAAATTATAATGGCAACGAAGTTGTTTTTAGCGTTAGAAGTAGAGGAGAAACGATTTTTGAGCATATTGCTAATGTATCTCATCAGTTCAAAGTGCGCGACATTGAACAAATTCCCAAAATTCTTTTAAATCAAGACTCAGTTCACATAGATAAAAAATCTAGAAAGTTTAAAAACTATTATGGAAGAAGGTTGGGAAAAAATAGAAAGCCTTATATTAAAATAATAACCAAATTGGAAAAAGGGAAACCGGAAAAGATAACCACAATTTATACAGTGAGAAAAAAAGATTGATTTAAAAAATTTATTAATTAAAATAAAAGTACCAAAGGTGGAAAATGAGCGGTCGACCACGGCGCACTAGAAATAGTGGCTATCAGGCGTTTCCGGGTAGCTCACCGGATTGGTGCAAGCATCCTAATGGATGTTTTTTTATTTATTTAATTAAAGATTTTATATAGTAAGTGAAAAATATAAGAAAAGTTAATTTTGTATTTTGTTTTTAAAAATATGCAATTAAACTCTTGAAAATGGAATATTTCTGTTCCATACTATAGACATAAAGAGGTACATACAATAATGAGAATGTTTGACTTAAAAGGTGTTTCACTTTCTTTAAACACCCCAAATATTAATTCGTTACTTCAATCAATTGAACTCTATAGAGGAAAAACCCTTCGTCTTAGAGATCTAAAAAAGATTGATATGTTAATGGACATAGCGATTCGAAGTGGTGTTGTCGCTAGTAATGAAATTGGAAATGTTACAATTGAAGAATCAAGAGAAGAAGAAATCTTTGGAAAGGGTAGTAAACCTGCAACATTCCAAGAACATATGATTGTTGGTTATCGAAACGCTTTGAATTTAATTTCTGAAGTTAATAAGTTCCAACCATTAGATAGAAGTTTCATTTCTACATTGCATTATTATATTTATAAGGATTATAACCCTGAGTTTGGCGGCCAATACAAAGATGCACAAAACTATATTCAAGAGATGATGCCAGACGGATCGTTTAGAACCATTTTTGTTACAGCTGCTCCTGAAGAAGTAGTTCAGTTATTAGATAACTTAATTTATCAATATAATGATTGCTTAAAAGACGAACACGTAAATAAACTATTACTTTCTATCATATTTATGTTCGACTTCATGTGCATTCATCCATACAATCATGGTAATGGTAGAGTCTCTCGTTTATTACTCAATTTCTTAATGAAGAAAAACGATTATGTAATCGGTGATTACTTTGCAATCCCTAATATCATGAAACATCGTTTAGGTGATTACATCGACGCATTTGAAGCTTCATCAAAAGGATGGGAAGACGCTACTAACGATTATGTTCCATTTATAGAATTCGTTCTTAAATGTGTCCTAGAAGCTTATAGAAAATTTGATTACATCATCGAAGTTAATACAGATGAAGGTAACGCTGATAAAAAAGTTCTTAGAGTTGTTTCAGACTCTGCTACTCCTGTTACAAAAGAAGTTATCGAAAGAGTACTTTATTCAACTTCTAGAACAACAATTGAAAAAGCTCTTTCTGAATTAGTCAAAGACGACAAAATTCAGTTGATTACTAAAGGTAGATACAGCAAATACTTTAGATTATAGGAAATAAAAATATGGGAAACTTTGATGCTAAAAATATTAGAAATGTATTAATTCTAGGACACCAAAGTTCAGGCAAAACTTCATTGGCTGAATCATTAGCTTTCGCAAGCGGTTTAATTTCAGTAAAAGGTGAAGTTGAAAAGAAGAATACAATTTCTGATTACCTACCAGAAGAGCAAAAACGTGGCGGCTCAATTCAAACCGCAATTATTCCATTAACTTATAATGGATATAAGATTAATCTTATAGATGTACCTGGAAATGATGATTTCATTTCAGAATACATTGGTGCATTAGGTGCTGTTAAAGGCGCTATATTAGTTATTGATGCATCTGTTGGTGTTCAAGTAGGAACAATTAAACACTGGAACCAATTAAGAAAACGTGGGATCCCAACATTCATCTATTTAAATAAAATGGATAAAGTTAATGTAAAATTCGACGATCTCTTAGAAGAAATTAGAACAAAGTTAGGTAAGCAAGCTATTCCGTTCTGCTACCCTCTTGGTCACAATGATGGCTTTGATGGTTTTGCAAACTGTGTCACACTAAAAGCTCGTATATATGACGGAACAAAATGTGTTGACGCTCCAATCTATGCCGATAAAAAAGACAAAGTTTTCGAGTTATATAATGCTCTTACAGAAGAAGTGGCAAAGACAGACGATGCCTTATTAGAGAAGTTCTTCAATGGAGAACAATTTAGCCAAGAAGAAGTTAGAACTTCATTAAGAAAAGGCGTCTTAGCAGGTGAACTTGTTCCAGTAATTGTCGGAAGCGCAACTAAGAACATTGGTATTCATACCATGTTAGATATGTTTGTTTATTATCTTCCTTCTCCATGCGATTTAAAACCATATGAAGCAAAAGATGAAAACGGCAATGAAGTATTAAGAAAAACAGATGATTTAGAACCATTCTCAGGATATGTTTTCAAAACTGTTGTTGATCCATATTCAGGAATAATTAATTTAGTAAAAATTAATTCTGGAATTATTAGAACTGGAGACGAAGTTTTTGTGAATGGCGGCGTACAAAGAATCTCAATGCTTTACACAATGTGTGGAAAGAAATTAGATTCTATTACTGATGCTCACGCTGGTGATATCGTTGCTATTACTAGACTTGATGGTGTGGCTTCAGGAATGACTCTGTCTTCTCCAAAATCAAAGATATTCTATAAAGGTGCTCATTATCCAACATCAGTAATATTTAAAGCAATCATTCTTTCAAGTAAAAATGATGAAAGTAAGATTGGCCCAGCATTAGCTAAGATTCAATTAGAAGACCCTGCTATCGAAGTAAAACGTAACAATGAAACGAAACAATTGCTGTTGGGTGGCGTTAGTGAATCTCACATTAATTTCATCTTAGGAAAACTTAAAGATTTATATAAGATTAATATTGAAACTGAACCAATGAAAATTGTTTATCGTGAATCTATTAAGAAAACTGCCCAAGGTGATGGAAGATATGTTAAACAATCTGGCGGATCTGGTTTCTACGGAGTCGTTAAGATGAGGTTCGAACCAGCAAAAGAAAATGTCTTTGATGAAGAAGTATTTGGCGGTGCAGTTCCAAAGAACTATTTCCCAGCCGTTGAAAAAGGCTTCTTTGAAGCTTTACAAAATGGTCCATTGGCAGGCTTCCCTGTAATCGGAGTCAAAGGCGTCTTAGTAGATGGCAAATACCATCCAGTTGATAGTAACGAACAAGCATTCAAAATGGCAGGAATCCTAGCATTCAAAGATGCATATATGAGGTGTAATCCAATTATTCTTGAACCTATTATGAACATCCATGTCATCGTTCCTGTTGAATATACTGGTGATGTAATGAGTGATTTAAACACTAGACGTGCTCGTATTCAAAACATGGAAGAAAAAGATGGATTACAAGATATTGAAGCTTTAATTCCAGAAGCAGAAATTATTGATTATGCATCAATTCTTAAATCTTTAACCCAAGCATCAGGATACTTTAACAGAGAATTCTCAACATACGAAGAAGTTCCTGAGTACTTAAGAGCAAAAGTAATTAAAGAAAATAAAATTGCTGAATAATTAAAACATACTGAAGAGAGGCAATAGCCTCTTTTCTTTTGCACTGATTTCATTTTAAAATAGAAACATGAATATATTATTAACTAACGATGATGGATATTTCGCAACTGGTATACAGCTATTAAAAAAGAAGTTATCTCGCTATGGAACGGTAGTAATTGTCGCTCCTAATGTGGAAAACTCAGCTAAATCAGTTGCTATAACTCTAGGAAAACCAATTAAAGTTGAAAAGGTTGAAAAGAACGTTTTTTCTTGTTCCGGAACTCCTGCTGATTGTGTTTTCTTTGGTTTAACAAACCTCAATATGGAGTTCGATTTAGTAGTTTCTGGATGTAACAACGGCTGGAATATTTCCTATGATACTTTATTTTCTGGAACAATAGGTGCTGCTCTTATAGGCCTTATTGGGAGAGTGAAGTCTATCTCATTTTCATGTGAGAAAAACTTTCCAATTGTAGATAAATATTTTGATGTTGTTATGGATTTCATCCTTAACAATAACTTATTAAGTACTGAACACGTTTTAAACGTTAATTTTCCATTAGGAGATACAGTTAGAGGAATCTCAATTGGAAGACTCTATTATAGACATGACGATTATTATTTTGTTAAAAAAGAAGAAGGGTTCTACGCAATGAGAAATTGCCAAACTGATTTCAGTGATGATAAGAACAGCGACTGCTATCAAGTCGTTAACGGAATTGTCTCAATTGTGCCTCTAAATAAGACATATTTTTCTAGTGATTTATATGACAAATTAAAAAACAAAGTTCATGTAAATAAAAAATGATTTTCATTTTTATTATTTATTGTATAATCAATGCGGTAGGAGAAATATAAATATGCCATTAGTAAATACAAAAGAATTATTTGCAAAAGCTTATGATGGTGGCTACGCTGTTGGTGCTTTTAACTGCAACAACATGGAAATCGTCCAAGCTATCACTGAAGCTGCAAAAGAATGCAACTCACCAGTCATTCTTCAAGTTAGTAAAGGTGCAAGAAACTATGCTAACCCAACTTATTTAAGAAAGATGGTCGAAGCTGCTGTTGAAGAAACAGGATTACCAATCGTCTTACACTTAGACCATGGTGACAGTTTCGAATTATGTAAGGATTGTATCGACAACGGATTTACATCTGTTATGATCGACTGCTCAAGCAAATCCTTCGAAGA
Source organism: Bacilli bacterium (assembly GCA_024399115.1). Taxonomy (GTDB): domain Bacteria; phylum Bacillota_I; class Bacilli_A; order RFN20; family CAG-826; genus RGIG9670. The sequence continues at coordinate 14,777 of JAKSHZ010000003.1, read as the reverse complement.
AAACATCGAAATCACAAGAAAAGTCGTTGAATACGCACACGACGCTTCAAAACACCCACAATGCCCATACGTTACAGTTGAAGCTGAACTTGGTACATTAGCTGGTATCGAAGACGAAGTTGCTGTTGAACACGGTAGTGAATCATACACAAGACCAGAAGACGTTGAAGAATTCGTCAAACGCACAGGTTGTGACTCATTAGCAATCGCTATTGGTACTTCACACGGTGCTTTCAAATTCAAACCTGATCAATGTACAAGAGATCCTGAAACAGGTATCTTATTACCACCTCCATTAAGATTCGACATCTTAGAAGAAGTTAGTAAGAGATTACCAGGATTCCCAATCGTCTTACATGGTTCATCATCTGTTAACCAAGAATACGTTAAGATTATTAACGACAATGGTGGTAAGATGGTCGACGCTGTTGGTGTCCCAGAAGCTCAATTACGTAAAGCTGCTCAATTAGCTGTTTGTAAGATCAACATTGATAGTGACTTAAGATTAGCTATGACAGCTGGTATCAGAGAACACATGGTTGCTCACCCAGATCACTTCGATCCAAGACAATATGTCGGTGATGGAAGAAAATACGTCAAAGAAATCGTTAAACACAAAATCAATGACGTTTTAGGCTCAAACGACAAAATTTAGTTGTTTAATTCAGTCATAAGAAAGTCCACTTTGTAGTGGACTTTCTTTATTTTATTTACATTTTTTCGTCGAAAAGGAATAATAAGAATTATGAGAAACAATATTTTTTCAATATTAACTTTAGTTGGATTTATTACTGGATGTGCGAGTAAAAATTTTGAAAATAAAAATATTACTCCATCTTATTATGACGAAATAATGATATATCCTTCAGTAAAACCAAGCAATGTGGTTAACCAAGGCGAGATTGGTCTCAAATATTTGTTTTTCTATAATTTTTGCAAAAACAGCCAACTCCGACAAAGATTTGACCTTAAGATGCTTATTGACTCAAAATTTATTGACTCTTTTTATCCGTTTGATAGATTTAGAATATACTATGATGAAAACTACGAGTTATTAAAAGTTGATAAAATTCCTAGTTATATTGAAATGACTAATGTTTATATTTCTGATATTCGTAGCTGCGAATTATTTGTAAAAGAGATTAATAAGGGAGGCTTATACCTCTACGGAAAATATGAGAGTAGTTTTTGTGTAGTTTCAAATTATAATTCTAAAGAATTAATCCCAACTGAAATGTATAGTTACTATGTTTTCAATAAGAATCGTTTAGTAAAACCTTTGCATTCTTATAACATAGGAGAAAAACTTATGGCAGTTAGATATACTAATTACATGCACGAAGATACAATTTCCGAGAAATATATATTTTTTGAGGAAGGTTTTTTCGATGAACCTATAAGTCACTTGTTGGATAATGAGGATGGTTGCTTTGTTTATGATTTTTAGCAGCGTGTTGTTTTTATCTTTAATGGTGTCTGTGTCAATATCGGTCACTAATGGGTGTAATTATATCGATTTTAATTATCATGATAATGTAGAAAATGAGCATTTTGTTGATTTTTATTATGATCAAAACGGAGATAAAGTAATCGACCCGTCTTGGAGAAATTATTCAGAGAATACTAATCCAACGATTTTACCTCTCTCGGAAATATATGACTTTGATGAAAGTAATAGTTTTAGTGATGCTATTAACATTTCGTTTAATACTACTTATTCTTATATATTTAATTATTCTCACGATTCTGATTACTATAAAATAGATTCGAGTTCATCATTTAGATTTTTTACATTTAATTGTAATAAATCTTGTGATGTCTATTTATACAAAAAATTTAGAAATAATACTTATAGGAAAATGATGAATATTCAAAATATTAATCAATCCAGCAAATTACTTTTAGAGGCAAATTACATCTATTTCTTAAGAATAGTTCAAAGAGGGAACTATACTGGATTTTACAATTTTTCTATTAGTGATATATCTTCTTCTTTAGATTCTTCAAGAATCTATCTAGAAAATATTTATTATAACAACGACTTTGATGGCTACAAGATTAAAGAATTAAGTAGTAATAATCAAAATAGTAATTATGTGCGTAATGGAAATTATTCAAGTATATTTCCGTCAAGTATGCATTCGATTTATCCGGCGAGATTTATTAGTACTAATCCTCGTAATAGTTGGGGATATACCGAAGCTATTTTTGGGGCATTTGATGGTATTTTTGCTGAAGATGGAACTTTTTCAAATGATTTATTAGATGATGGTAGATATTTTGGACTTCCAACTAGTTATCCCGGAACTAGTGTTGCTTTATTAAATTTTAACGACAATGAAAGTCATTCGGCCAAAGGAACATCATTTTTTGTTAGCGAAAATATAATGTTTAGTGCAGCACATAATATATATCATTGTTATCCACAAGAAGAGACAGAGACATATTTTTTTGATTCATATAAGATTTCACCTGGTTGTGATTGGTTATTAGGAAGAAACGCTAATGCTGATGATTTTGGAGAATATGGTTTAAGTAAGTCTTATTTGCCCTTTTTATATTTGTATTACAAGACTTCAAATTCTGAAAACAACTACAGATATTATGATTGGTCAATTTTAGTAAAAGGCACCGAAATTACGACACCATCAACTACATATTTGCAAGATTATTTAGGAATTAGGCAGTTTACAGAATCTAGAAACAATCTTTTGCTTTATGGGTATCCACAGTTTTTCCCAGTAGATTCATCTGCTGCTTCTTCAAAATTGAATAAGTTAGTTGTTAGTATGGGCTCCGCTATTTATAGTTCAGGATTTTTTGTTACTACATCTATTGATGTTTCTGCTGGTGTATCAGGTGGACCACTTGTTATTGTGGATGATTTAAATCAACAAATTTATGCTATAGGAATGTTATCTGGAAGAAACACCGAGAATGTAGCTTTCTCTGCATTCAATAGTTTTAATACATCTCTTTTTGAGGAAATTTTATGAAGAAATCCCTTTTGCCTATCTTCTTTTTGATTTTAACAGGTTGTGAAAGCAAAGAATCTAGTTTTGAAAAGACTACTACTATGGGGTATTATATAGAATTTTTATATATGCCTGTATATATTGATCCATGTGTCAATTCAGAACGCCGTTCTCCTTTTTCTTATTCGTTTGTCAGTGATAGAACAAATATTTCTGAAAATACTAATAATATTTCAATTGAAAATATGTTCGATTCTAGCGGGTTATATCCGTATGATAAAGCAAGGGCTTATTTTTATGATAATCTCGAGTTTTACTCGATTGAATATATTCATACAGAACATACATTGACCGAATGTTTATATACATATAGTATTGTAGAGCAAAATAATGAAGAGGTTAAAATCATTAGTGTATACAAAAAAGATAACGAAGAAATCGTTAATTTTTCTGAAATATACGACATAATTTTTAAAAATGATGGTTATGTTTATGATCTAAGCACACTAGATTCTAATACACCTGTTACTTTATATGAAACAAAAGGTTTAGGCGGAAGATCTGTTAAATATTTTGTCGAAGATGGATTTTTTGAAAATAAATAGTTATATATTTAAATTGAAAGGCGAATTATGATTGACTTACATTTACATTTAGATGGTTCGTTATCTGAAGAAGACTTTAAATATTTATCAAAGTTAAATGGCGTTGATTTAGGAAATGAATTTCCTAGTAACATTTATGTCCCTATGGATTGCAAGTCTTTAGATGAATATCTAGAAAGATTTGAGTTACCTTTAAAACTTTTACAGACATCAGAATCCATTGAATACGCTACATATTCACTTGTTAAAAGACTTGCAGATTTAGGTGTTATTTACGCTGAAATAAGATTTGCTCCGTTGTTACATTTGACAAAAGGACTAACTCAAGTTGATGTTGTTAAAAGTACGTTATGTGGGTTAAAAAGAGCTATTAAAGAAACGAATTACAAAATCGATTCAAATTTAATTCTTTGCTGTATGCGTCACGCTAGTATTGAGGAAAACTTAATTACAGTAGAAACAGCACACTTGTTATCTAATGACAAGGTTGTAGCGGTAGATTTAGCTGGAGGAGAAACAATTCACCCATGCTCATATTTTGGTGAATGCTTTGCTTTAGCTAGAAAGTATGGACTTAATATCACAATTCATGCAGGAGAAGCTACAGGAAGTGAAGAAATCATGTTAGCTATCGATGAAGGCGCTGTAAGAATTGGACACGGAGTTCACTTATCTCTCGATATGTACTCAGTTAAAAAGGTAAATAATGCCAAAGTATGCTTTGAGTTCTGCCCTACAAGCAATCTTCAAACTAAATCATTAAGAACATATAAAGATGTACCTTTAAGATCATTTATTAATAAAGATATACGAGTCACAATCAATTCCGATAACATGACTTGTTCAAATACAGACTGCATTAAAGAAATGGCTCAAATGGTAAAAACATTTAAGCTAGATAAGCGCGAAGTTATTGATTTATACGATAACGCAATTAATGCTTCTTTCACTGATGAAGAAAGCAAAAATAAAATGCGTCAAGCAATGCTTAACGCATTTGATGATTCAATGTTAACAAGATTGAATCTTAAATAATTACTTACAATAGTAGGATAAAAAAGCAATAAGAAGAGGATCGTGGAAATCGGCCTCTTTTTTGATGTTTAGATAGTAAGTTCCATCTGGCTTAATTGATGCGTCAATTGTGTCTAACGCATTAAATTGTTCAATGAGATTTATATCTGTATATTTTAAATCTCTTGTTCCATCAAAATAGCTTTTGCTGATTTTGATTTTGTTAGTTTCTTCGTCTTTAATAAAGAAATCATTTCCGTATACACCCGCATCCATCAATTGTCCATTTTTCCAATATTGATAAGTAGGAACTCTTCCTACGTCATATCCAAGAGAATCAGATGCTTCAGTAATTTTTAAGTTATGTCTAATATCGTCATATTCTTTAGTATCTTTATATCTTTCGATGTCACATAAATATACTGGAATCTTTGAACCATTTTTAACAAGCCAAGGGGTTAAAACATTAGGCAATAGATGGGTACAATCTCCACATCCAGATCTAATAGTGAAAAGGATAAATTCATTATTATCTTTATTAATTAAATGTGCGCGCGCATAATCGTATGATACGTACGCGTAATTAGGTATTGGCTTTGCTTTCATATACTTCTCAATTGTAGATTTAAAAGTAGTAACGTCATCAAAGAATTGATAGTCCTTTTTAGCGGATTTTGAGTACTTTTCTACAATCTCTCCTTCAATAATTACATAGAAATCAACATACCCAGACATTACTTCGTCGATTCCTGGAATTTTTAGACCAGTTTCATAGCTAGTAGTGTCATAACTAAAGAAAGGAACATATTCATTTCCGTCTTCTTTAGTTTGTTCGTTATAAGTAGTTACGACATTTTGAAAATCAGTCCAACAAATACATGATTCTCCCTTATGAGTAGATAGGAAAAATGTATCATGTTCCACTAATAATTTTGCACTGAGTTCAGAGGTAGTAATTTCTATAGAAGAAGCGCTATAATTTCCCACTAAAAAATCGCCTTGAATAGGCTTAGAATCGCACCCTGAAATAAAGGGAGAAATTAGTAGTGGAAAAAGTAAGAGTTTCTTCTTCATATTTTCTATATTATATCAGTCAAAAATTGCGTTTCAATTCTGGGAATTTTTCTCGCTCGTTTTTCGATGCAAAAAACGTGCAAAAATTTTTAACTTTGATTTTTTAACAAAAGTTCGACTGAATCGAACTATTTTGAATTTTGACTTGTTTCAAAAACCCCCCACGAAAAAAATGTGAAAAAAAAGTATTGTTTTTTTGTTAAAAAATCTCTATTATTTTTGCCGTGAATATTTAGTATTCCTATTGAGGAGAAAGGTAGGGGTAATTATGGCGAAAGAAAACTGTATTATCTCACTGCAAGGAGTGACTAAAATTTTCGACGGAACTTCTGTTGTCGAAAATTTCAACCTTGATATTACAAAAGGCGAGTTCGTTACGTTCCTTGGTCCATCAGGTTGTGGCAAGACTACAACATTAAGAATGATCGCTGGTTTTGAGACACCAACTAGTGGACAAATCTTGCTTAACGGCAAAGATATTATTGACATCCCTCCATACAAGAGACCAATCAATACTGTCTTCCAAAGATACGCACTTTTCCCTTACTTAAATATTAGAAACAATATTGCGTTTGGTTTAAAACTTGCAAAAGTCCCATACGAAACAACAGATAAAAAGGGTAACAAAGTTACTAAGTATAGAAAATACACTAAAGAAGAAATCGACACTAAGGTTAAACGTGTTTTAAAGATCGTTGACCTCGAAGGTTTCGAAAAACGTTATATTTCAACTCTTTCAGGCGGACAGCAACAAAGAATCGCTATCGCTAGAGCTATTGTTAACGAACCAGAAATTCTTCTTCTAGACGAGCCTTTAGGCGCTCTCGATCTCAAAATGAGAAAAGAGATGCAACTCGAACTTAAAGAAATGCACAAGAAATTAGGCATTACTTTCATTTACGTCACTCATGACCAAGAAGAAGCTTTGACTATGTCAGATACAATCGTCGTCATGAACGATGGTGAAATTCAACAAGTTGGTAAACCAAAAGAAATCTATGACGAACCAAATAACGCATTCGTCGCTGACTTTATTGGTGAATCAAACATTTATACAGGTACAATGATCAAAAATAGAGTCAAATTCCTCGGCGCTTATTTTGATATTTCAGATGAAGATAAAGAAAAATTCGAAAATAACGAAAAAGTCGACGTAGTCGTTAGACCAGAAGACTTTGTAGTTACTAAGAAGGGTGCAGGCACAGTTGATGGTGTAATCATCTCAAAAATCTTCAAAGGCATGCACTATGAATACATTCTTCACGTTGGAAAAGCTGAAGTTATTATTCAATCAACAAAAGAATTCCACGAAGAAGATGTTGTCGGCTTAGAAGTCGAACCAAATAACATCCAAATCATGAAAAAACCATTCACATCTAACTTCTACGATGGTTTCTTAACAAAAGACTACAAAGTAGAATTTGCAGATGCTGAGTTCGAAATTGATGTCACTAAGCTATATAAAGGTAGCAAAATTGACGAAGATGGTGTTTTACTCGACGAAAAAGGAAACGAAATCTACACAGAAGACGTTGAAGTTAACGTCAACGTTCCTTTCGAAGCAGTTACAATTACTGATGATTTGGACGCAAGTGATATTAACGGTAACATCATTTCAATGATTTATATCGGTGACCATTACCGTGTTTTAGTTAGAACAGATAACGAAGAAGACTTTACTTTAGATACAGAGTATCTCTGGAACGAAAACGACAGAGTCGCAGTCATCATCGATAAGAAGATGATTGAAGTTACACCTAAGGGAGCAAAGAAGTAAAATGAACGACAAAATTAGACGTACAAGGTTTAATTTTAGAGGATCATTATGCATGCCATTCGCTGTTTTTATGGCACTCTTTGTAGTCCTCCCTCTTTTATTAATCTTCTACTACGCATTCACTAATGGTGCGACAGGTGAGTTCACACTTGAAAACTGGAAGACAATTTTCTCTAACGCTCAAAACTGGAGAATTATTGGAATGACATTCTTCGTCTCAGGTATGACCACAATTATCTGCTTATTAATTGCTTATCCTGTTGCATATTTGCTTGCAAATAGCAAATATAACAAAAATAAAATCCTTGTTTATATCTTCTTATTACCAATGTGGATTAACTTCGTTATTAGAACTATCGGTGTTAAGTCACTTTTAAATGGTCTTACTTCAAAGCTATTCGACTTCGATATCACTTCAAAACACCCATATACCGCAATTATTATCGGTATGGTTTACGACTATTTACCATTCGCTATTCTTCCTTTATATAACCAAATGGTTAAATTAGATAAAAACCAAATCGAAGCATCTAGTGATTTGGGTGCTAACCCATTCCAAGTATTCTTTAAAACTATTATTCCTATGACTGTTCCTGGAATCATCAGTGCGGTTATGATGACTTTCATGCCAACAATGTCTTCATACGTTATCGCTAACAAAATGAGTGAAAACAATGCAAAAATCTTAGGAAACATCATTCAAAACTACTTTATTACTAGAACTGACGCTAACAGCAATAACGTTGGTAGTGTCCTTTCATTAGTTATGTTAATCATCATCGGCTTATCTTTAGTCGCTCAAAAAGCGTTCGAAAAAGATGGCGAGAAGAAAGGAGAAGTATGGTAGACAACGCTGTTATTTCTAGACCAATTCGTACTAGATACCAAAAGAGAATGACTGTAAAAAAGATTCTCGCTAAAGTTCTAATTTACTTTGTATTGCTTCTTCTTTACGCTCCTCTTATCTATATCACTGTGTTCTCATTTACAACACACAAAACTACTGGTATGTGGAGTGGATTTTCATTTGAAAATTACACAACATTATTTAATGTCAACGGTAATAAAACCGCTCAAGCTATCTGGGGAGCTGCTAAAAACACTATGTTTGTTGCATTAGCGGCAGCCGGTATATCAACCGTCATCGGTACATTAGGTGCTATCGGCATCTTCTATACAAAGAAAAAGTGGTATAAAAACACACTTGAATTTGTTAATCAAATTCCAGTTGTTAACGCTGAAATCGTTACCGCAGTTAGCTTATGTATCCTTTTTACATTTACTGCACAATTATTCGGAATTCAAAGAAGTTTCTTAACTTTAGTTATCGGACACGCAGTCTTCTCAATTCCTTATGTTGTTATGTCTGTTCAACCAAAACTCGAACAAATGGATAGCGCGCTATACGAAGCCGCTATGGACTTAGGAGCTACACAAACTCAAGCTCTATTTAAAGTCATTATCCCTCAAATCATTCCCGGAATTCTTTCTGGTTTCATGCTTAGTGTAACATTATCACTTGATGATTATGTTATTACAGCATTTACAAAGCCTACTACAATGGGCTTTGAGACCATTTCAACATATGTTGATGGTCAAACAGCGAAAGGTGGTTTGCCAACACAATTACGTGCATTTACTGCAATTTTGTTCGCTGTCATCTTGATTGTAATGATCGGAATGAACGTTAAAGTCGCGTTAGACTCAAGAAAAGCTAAAAAACTATATGGAGGAGAAAAATAGTATGAGCACAAAAAAATTAAATTTAACAAGAAAAGTATTACCTTTCTTCTTAGCGTTGGCACCAATTTCGTTAACTAGTTGTGGTGAAAATTACGATGTAGTTTTAACAGTTTATAACTGGGAAGATTATATCTATGACGGAACAGATGAAATGGGCAACATCGATGAAGAAAACCCTGGCGTTGTAGAATTATTCGAAGAATATTATCAAGAAAAAACAGGCAAAAAGATTAAAGTTGACTACGAAACATTCTCAACTAATGAAGAAATGTATCAACAAATCAAACTTAACTCAATCGCACCTGATTTAATCTGCCCATCAGATTATATGATTCAAAAGATGGCTAACGAAGGACTTTTAGAAGAATTCTCATATAACGAAGCATCAAATACTTATGGAGAATCTTTAGATAACTGGTCTACAAATGGTTCACCATTCTTAAAAGATAGATTCGCAAACGAAAAACTTAACAACGGAAAATCATTCTTAAGCTATGCAGTTCCATATTTCTGGGGAACAATGGGCTTCACATATGATCCAGAGTATTTTGATCCAGAAGAAGTTTCTACTTGGGAATGCTTATGGAACTCAGATTCTCACTATAAAAAACAATTCTCTTTAAAAGATTCAATGAGAGATACATACGTCGCAGCTATCTTCCACGTATATAAAGATGAAATCGCTGCATTAGATGAATCAGCAGATGATTATAACTCACAATTATCAGCTATCTTTAATCGATGTGATGCTCAAACAATCGCAAAAGTTAAAGAAGCATTAATCGAAGCTAAGAGATCAACAGTTTATGGTTTCGAAGTTGATGAAGGTAAAGATGATATCGTTAGAGGTAACTACCACGCTAACTTAGCATGGAGTGGTGACTCAGTTTATTCAATGGATAGTGCTGAAGAATCAAACAAATTCTTAAATTACTCTCTTCCAGAAGAAGGTAGCAATATCTGGTTCGATGGTTGGTGTATGCCAAAAGGCGCTAATAAAGAAGTAGCAGAAGAATTCGTTAACTTCATTTCAAGTCCTGAAATCGCTGCTTTATCAATGGACGCTGTTGGTTATACTTCATCAATCGCTGGTCAAGAAATCTGGGACTTAGTCAAAGAATGGTACGAAGAAACAGATTCATCTGTTGAAGTAGATGTCGTTGACTTATCTTACTTCTTTGAAGGAACATTTGATGGCGCTAAAACAATCAAAGTTTCTAAAGAAGAAAGAGGACGTCAATTCGACGCTCAATATCCAAGTGTTGAACAAATCAAAAAATGCTGCATTATGAAAGACTTCGGAGATCAAACAAGCGCTGTTGAAGATATGTGGCAAGAAGTTGGACAAACAAATTAAATAATTATTTAATATAAATGCTTGAATAAAAAAATATCGCAGTGATATAATACTATACGCTGCGAAGTGGTTCCTTAGCCAAGTTGGTAAGGCAATTGACTGCAACTCAATGATCGCTGGTTCGAATCCGGCAGGAACCTCCATCGAAGATATCGGTTCATGCCGTGAGAAACAAGCGCCTTTAGCTCAATTGGATAGAGTGTTAGACTACGAATCTAAAGGTTACAGGTTCGAGTCCTGTAAGGCGCGCCAAAATCTGTTTAATCCGTCAGTTGTTGACGAATTAATAAATACATATTTCAAATCTACAATCGTATTGAAGATTGTAGATAAGAAAGTTTATCGGGACGTAGCGTAGCTTGGTATCGCGTCTGCTTTGGGAGCAGAAGGGCGCAGGTTCAAATCCTGTCGTCCCGACCATATGAAAATTAAAGTATTGATATACTGTTATCAGTACTTTTTTTGTTTATAAGGGGTAAAAACGTCATTTTTAACTAATTTCTGTGGCACTTTATGATTTTTGCGTTTAAGAAAGAGTGCTCAAGCGTATCAAAACTTTATTGATGACTAGGGAATACAATAATGAATAAAACAAATGTTGGGATTCGAAATTATTTAACTTTGCATTATGCTATATAAAGTGACACAAATAAAAACAAACCACTCAACAAATACGGTTCAAATTTTTGAAAAAAGATTGTAATAACCCCGGATTATAAAAAACAATTTTTTCTGGTTGTTTTCTGGCTGTTTTCTGGTTGCTTCTGTGATATAATATAATTGTCAGGAGGGTGCATATATGTTTGTCGATGAAGATAATAAAATTGAATTAAAAGAAATCCTTAATGGTTCACTACCAAAAGAAATTGTTGCATTTTTAAATAGTGAAGGTGGAACTATTTATATTGGAGTAAATAAAAAAAGAGAAATTGTTGGAATAGAAAAAATTGATGAAACTATGAGACAAATCTCTGATATAATCACTGACCAAATATCACCTAGGTGTGTGGAGTTTGTTAAACAGGAACACGACACTATAGATGGGAAAGAAGTGATTAAAATAAACATTTTAAGTGGAAATCGATTATTTTATATTAAAAAATATGGCTTATCAGAAAATGGTTGTTATATAAGAGTAGGTTCTTCATGTAAGAGTTTAACGCCTGAAGAAATAGAAGATCGTTTCATAAAGTCGCTTAACATTAAAGAAGTCAATATTATAGATATTCCGTCAGCAAGAACGCAATTATCATTTAAAATTTTAAAGAATTATTTGATTTCTAATAATAATCACATATGCGACGATACATTTTTAGAAAACTATCATCTGTTAACTAAGGATGGAAAATATAACTACTTGGCAGAAATCTTAGCTGATAATAATGATATTGTGATAAATGTTGCAACGTTTTCTTCGTCTGATAAAAGTCAATATTTAAAGAGAGAAGAATTTGGTGGTAAGTGTTTATTATTAGCAATGGAACAAGCAAAAAACTATATAAATTCTATAAATCAAACTTTTGTAAATCTTGAAACAACACCTAGAAAAGAAATAAAAATGTTCGATACTGAAGCTTTTGAACAAGCTTGGATTAATGCTTGTGTACACAATAAATGGAGTGAAAGTAACCATCCTGGGATTTACGTATATAATAATAGAATTGAAATTGAATCTTTTGGAGGTATCCCAAAAGTGTTAACAAAAGAACAATTCATTAAGGGAAAGAGCGAGCCAGTTAATAAACAATTATTTGATATTTTTAGAGCCTGTAATTTTGCCGAAGAAAGTGGTCATGGTGTCCCATCTGTAGTTTCTGTATATGGTGAGGAAGCATACATTTTCTCTGAATTCTATATTGACGTAATTATTCCTTTTGATAAAAATGGCTTTAATAAAGCAACCAGTAAAAGTGACAGAAAACAACCAGATAAAGTTAGAGAGAGTGTTGTTGATCTATTAAAAAGTAATGGTAAGCTTTCGAGAAAGGATCTTTCATTGTTACTTGGAGTAACAGAAGGAAGTATAAGACACCATTTAAATAAATTACAAGAGGATAAAATAATTAGACATGTCGGTCCTGATAAAGGCGGTTATTGGGAGGTTCTTAAATAATGCAACACTTTGGATTCTCGATGCTGTGGTTTTGGGTTGCTTATATCATTGTTACTTTAATTGGTGTTCTTCATACTATATTTAATATCTATGTTCTTCATATGAAACCAATGGATAAGGATTCAATGGGAGAAGGATACGAGAAGACTAAACCTTGGCATCCCTTGTACAATATCATAATTTTTACATTGTTTGGCTTTATATACATGAATGGATTAGTTAATCCAACAATAGGTGAAGCATTGGTTACAGGTGCTATTTGGGTAGGAATATGCATTGTGTTTGATGTGTTTGGCTGGGTGGTTATTAAACATCCATGGAGTCTTACTTTCAAACAATTCTATGTAGAATATCAGCCATGGATCACTTTAATCTATATCGCAATTTTTGTTGGACCAATATTCGGATATTTATTAACACTAATTTAATTTTATCTTCCACCAGTGTATCAATATTGTTGTTTACACACATATGAAAACAACAACTTTGATATTTTAATATCAAAGTTTTTTCTTTTTTGAGCGTAAAAATGGTATTTTTGGATTAATTTTTGCGTTACTTTCACTTTTTGGCTATTGTTGAGAAATTTCAAAGTGTATTAAAGCTGTAATTATGACTTTGCTTTCGACAACAAAATAAACAAATGGGCGGAATCGAAAAGTGGAGGATAATTGTTGATTATGTAGATTATATTATTAAAATATACAATAATATTTTTGATTTAAGGGGCTAGTACATAATGAAATATGAAATTGTTACGTTCGTAAATGATGAAGTAAAATTAGATGTCAATGTATCTCCAGATGAAGATACTGTTTGGCTAACATTAGAACAAATCGGAACCCTTTTTGAAAGAGATCGCAGTGTTATTGGGAAACATATTAAAAATATATACAAGGAACAAGAACTTGATGAAAATTCAACTCGGGCAAATTTTGCACATGTTCAAATGGAAGGCGAAAGAGAAATAACAAGAGAAGTATCATTTTACAATCTTGATGTTATTATTTCCGTTGGGTATCGTGTTAAATCCAAAAACGGTGTAATGTTTAGAAAATGGGCCAATAGTGTTTTGAAAGAATATTTGTTCAAAGGATATGTGATTAATGAGAATAGAACATTGATAACAAATGAAAACTATATAAATCTAATTAATAAAGTTGACTCAATAGATAAGCGATTATCACTTGTTGAAAAAGTGAATCTATACAATAATTGCATTTGTAACTGCGATAATAGTCTTTAAAAATAAAATGAAAGAAAAATAGTATTTATTATTATGACTTGGGTCTCGACAACAAAATAAAACAATATTTCTTGAATGATAAGATAAATGATAAGATAGATTCAATGGATAGATCTATTATGGAGATTATATTAGAAAACAAATATATAACAATTCCGGAATTAGCTTCATTTATAAAGGAATCAGAACCAACAATTCATAGACATCTTGACCATTTATCTGAATTAAATATGATACGAAGAGTTGGATCTAAAAAAACAGGATATTGGGAAGTGCTTAAATGATTGAATGGTTTAACTATTATGGATTAATTATCATGAGTTTAATGATGATTCCCAACATTATCTTTGCAATAACACACAAAAATAATCAACCTCAGGCTAACAAAACAATTGAAGCCCTTGAACAAGTTGGTCGATATGGGTGTTTTGCTTTGATGGTATTCAATATTCCATTTGTATGTTCGGGATTCTATTTTAAAAGTGCCGAATTAATCTATCTAGTTACTAATGGAATTCTAATTTGTAGTTATTTGTTAATTTGGATAATTTGCTGGAATAGACACATGAAGTTTAGATCATATGCTTTATCTATCTTACCAACAGCTATCTTTGTGTTTTCAAGCATTATCTTAGGTTATTATTTATTACTGTTATTTTCTATAATCTTTGGCATTTGCCATATTTATATTTCAGTCAAGAACAGTAAATAATATGTGCGCGGATTTTAATCATCAGACTCTGGTGTTATGTATCTTAAAGACATTATGGATAACAAAAAAGCTAAGAGGCCGTTTGCAATCTCTTAGCTAGTATTAAATATAGGTGTATCAATGGTTCTTATAAAACAGTCTAGCTGTAAAGATTTTTGCGA
>JAKSHZ010000029.1 GCA_024399115.1 Bacilli bacterium | reverse complement strand
CTCTATGTTGATGAATTTCGTATACTTGCATAAACTCTCAAATTATGAATAAGTACACATAATAAACTTATACACAATATCTTTATACTATGTACATACAAAATTTACCATTAACACTCCGCTAAGTAGTATAATTAATAATAGGGAGAGATCCCTGCAATAATACTTAGGAGGATTACATAAATGGAACAGTACAAAATCAAATGCACATTTAGGAGAGAGACAAGCTACTTACAGAATGAGGATGTATTAGGAGCAGCTCCTACAGCTATCGTTGAGCTCACTACTCACAGATGCCATGTAGAGGCTATATTGTCTCACATGAATGTTGAGAGCTATCAGATCATTGAGTGCTCTTATGAGCTACAGATCATGAGAGAGCCTAAGATGATGCCTCTTTACTACTATGAGGAGGTTAAACAATGAAATTAAAGTATCTTTTAGAAATAACAAACTTAAGTTTATATCTTATGATTGAGGATGTACATGTAATTGTAACAGAGGAATACACAACTATTGACGATTATTTTACATATGATGTATATCGTCAGTATGACAACAGAGAGGTTGACTTTGTTGATGCTGACGAAACAGATATATCAAATTTACCAACATTATTTATCACTCTGAAAGAGAGAAAATACTGATGAAAACAACGAAAGATGTAATAATGAAAATATTTTGGTGGAGAAACATTGCAAGGCTAACACATCAATCAAAGTTACATTTATGCATGATAAGAATAGCAGAGGACATGATACTGAGAGGAGAGTACTGATGAGAGAAATAACAAAAGTAATAGCATGTGGAAAAGACGGAACATTCACAGTACATTTAAAAGGCTGCGAAACAAGGCACTATGCATCACGCAAACAGTTACCGCAGTATGTACAACAGTTTATAAGCATAGCTAAATATAAAGCTGTAAAACATTATGATCACATGCATTTCATTTACACTAACAATAAAGGAGAGTATTAAAATGAGAATAGTAATGCACCGTCACAATGATTATAAGGTATACTACACAACAGAGGATAAGAAATACTGGCTGCTGAATACCAAGAGCTTCAAGCTCATTGAGCTCTCTCAGGAGGCATGTAAGAACATAATCAGACAGATGAAAGCAGAGGAAAGAGCAAAGTAATAAATCAGCCTCCGGGGATCACTCCGGAGGCATTAACTACTTAGGAGAGATTAATATGAACGTATATAAAGTAAACACAAACAATAAGCAGGGAGATCCGGTCACATACAAGATCACAGCACTCAGCATCCAGGATGCAGTACAGAGATTAGATAAGAGAAAATGTCATGGTGAAACCACAATTGAGAGATACTCGGTTAGGCAGAGTAACAGAGTGCCTAAAAAGCACAAACTAATTATAGAGGAGTGATCTTATGGCAAGGCAGAGACGTACTCGCACTCAACAAAACATTGATACTATTAATAAGTACATTGCAAGAGTAGCTGATACATTTGGTTTAGGCAGCGGACAGTACATGGAGGCTAAGAATCTGCTTAGGGGATATGAAACAAGAGAGAGTAAGAGAGGTATCTTACAGATCAGAGATATTGATGTGAACAGAAAAAAATCACAAGCTCTTGCAGCTCTTAAGAAAAAGACTAAGCAGAACAGAGTTGCTAAGATGTTAAAACGTGACAGAAAAGCATACTCTGATCAGACAGGGATCCCTGAGGATGATATTTTTGAGGAGGATTTCAAAGAGTTCCAGAGGATGCAGAATGATTACAATAATCTGATAGATGCATGTTACAAGCTGTGGGAGGATTTGGAGGATGTAGGTATCTATCTCTCCGGAGCTGAGAAACATCAAACAACATTAGACATGAGTTACTATCAGGAGCTCAGAGCTATGGTTGAGAGATTAAGACGAGAGCAGGGAATCATCAAACCTAATGAGTATAGAGGAGATGATGGTATGTGGTATGATAACTACTCTCATACCGGAGAATATGAGGCTGCTGATGGATTTGAAAATAAGAGCTTTTTTGATTTTGGTGATTAGATATGATTGATTTTACTGATTTTAACTCTGATGGACAGAAATATATAATAAAACAAGTTCTCAACAATTGTACTGTTGAAATTGTTGATGGAGACAGAATAGTGTGTGAGAGCATCTTTATGAATGGCTGCGGATTTGATACTGAAAGTACAACAATTACACATAAGGCACCTGATTTTGTAACACCAAGAGGCAGAGTGATCAAGGGCAAAACTACAGTAATTGATTGTTTTTGCTATACTTTCCAGGTAGCTGTAGGTACTGGTTACTATGCGATTTTTAGGTATATGTATCAGTTTCTTGATTTTTTTGAGAATCTGATTGCTGCTGTTAATGAGATCAATGCAGAAAATAATACTAATGCATTATGCATTATGTGGGTAGCAAACTTAGCTCATGAGTGGGCATTTGTTAAACACAGATTACATGAGAGATTTGGTATACAGAAACTATTTGCTAAAACTGAGAGAGATCCTCTCTACATCAGATGCGGAAATGTTGAATTAAGAGAGTGTATAGGCTTATTCGGACATAGTTTAGCTGATATTGCTGATAACTGGACGGAGACAAAAAAGCTAAAAGGAGATCTTGATTATAATCTGATCAGACATGCTGAGACGAAATTAACCGATTTCGATCCTTACATCATAGGTTATGAATATGATAAGAATAAGAGATTAATCCCTAAATATAAGTACTCTGAAAAGCAGTACAGCATCAATGATGTAAGGATCCTTACAGAGATGCATCAGAATGTAGTACAGACTTACATCCAGGAGAACGGAGCTATTAAGCTCCCTACTACTGCATCAGGATTTGTTAGATTAAAGCTGAAAACAGCAATTAGAAATAACAAGCATCTCACAGAATGGAGAGAACACTATAACGATACACATGCTAAACCTATTAATGATAATATCACATTGCTTAAGAGACAAAACAGATTTATGATAGATTCTGAGTATCAATGGCACATCTGTAGAAATTACAGCTATGCAGGAGGTTTAGCAGGATCTAATTATGATTACATAGGTAAACCGCTTAAGGGAGTTGTGTGTGCTGATATAACCTCTGATTATCCTGCTCAATTCACACATCATCTCTATCCATCAGGCAGGATCCATCATTGCGGAGGAGAAGAGTATGCTGAGCATAGAGATAAACCTTATTTTGTAGTACTGCACATTAAAAAGATGAGGAGTAAAAATGCACACTCTGTATATAGTGTGCATAAGATCCTTAACCTTAAGGGAGATATGTATACTGAGTACGGCAAACCCCGAAACATAATTGATTATAACGGCAAAATATGGCAGGGAGAGAATATTATAGCTATATGGAATGATGTTGATCTACAAGCATACAGAGAGAATTATGAGATGGAATATCAGATAATAGAGATGTGGTATTTTGACAGATACCACAAGATTGATAACTGGCTCCTGGAGAGCATGTGGGATGATTATGAGATTAAATCAAAACTAAAGGCTGATAACAAGCATAAGGATGCTGAGTATAAGCAGATCTATAATGATGCTAAGCGTGATGTTAATACCTATTATGGTGTATGTGCTACAAGATTACATGATCTGCTTAATGCTCTGGATGATGATCTCAATTTTTACGCTGAGGAGGAGCAGAAATTTAGCAAAACGAGATGGCAGTTTTGGCTTAATCCTTACTATGCATTTTGGTGTACATCATATGCGAGAGCTCTGCTGATACACTACATAGCTAAATACCCTGATTGCATAGTGCAGTATGATACTGATAGTTTATACTATATAAAGAGTAAGGGATCAGAGCTTGAAAAAGCTATGCTGAAATATAATGAGATCCTTTACAAGAAAAATGAAAGAATATTTAGAAAAAGAGAGAATAAGAAATTATTCAGAGATCTTGGATGTTGGGATTTTGATCCTCCTTATAGACAATTTTTAGCTCTCGGAGCTAAGAAATACATCAAGGAAGATGAAGAGGGAATACAAACAGTAATTGCAGGATTACCTAAACAGGCAATACCAAGAAAAACAAAAGAGCAGAAACTACAACCTTTTGAATATTATAATCCTCTTAAAAAATTTATGGAGACTAATGACAGCAGAATTATTATAGAGCATATGTTTAGTAACAAGTTTGCATCTGTATATTGTGATCATCCCACCAAGAATTATACTAAGATTACAGATTACCAAGGTAAAACCATTAATCAGGAGCTCAGCAGTTATCATGCTATTGTACCTATAGATTTTACATTATCAATAGCTTATGATTTCCTACAGCATCTGATTACAAGACAGTAAAAAAAGGATCCAGGCTCTGATCAGAGCTTGGATCCTTTTTTTTATTTTACATCCTTTTCTGATGATTGTGCAAATGGATTATTAAAAAATGATCCGACAACAACTAACACAATATTCTTAAAAGTCTCAGTGTAAGTATCTTTGGTATCACAGAGTACCAAGATGCTGAAAACAACTATTACTATTAATGTAATGATTGACATAAGAGTGATGGTGATTGTTTTATCCTTAATCTTAAAACTCATACAATTACACCTCCCTTAAGAGCAGCTGCAATCATGTTCTTTTCCTCGGCTGTTGCATTAAATCCTGAGAGATCTACATCTGATACCTGGATAAACTTACCACTATAAGCTGAGATCTTAGCACTCTCTAAACATGCATTACCTACAGTACGTGCATATTTCTTGCTATCATATCCCTGAACATATACCGGACGATAAACAAGTAAAACACACTCCTGCTCCTGAATAGCTGATACTACAGATGATGCTCCGCTGATTGTCTTATATGGTATCTTGGTATTATCAAGATTATACTGTGATTGCAGCACATTATTAATGCTGCCTAAGATTCCTCCGCTTGATCCTATGGCACCTGTGAAACTTGAAACTCCTGCATGACCGGTAGCAGCTCCTGCAATAATGCCTCCTATATTAGCTCCTGCACTAACTATATTAGATGCAGCATTGAGCTTAGCATTTTTAAGAGACATGTTAGCATTAAATAGTTGTCCGTCGAGAGTGCTTTTCTCAATGGCTGAAACAGGGAGATCAATTGCACAGTATCCGGAGATGCTGTCAATTACTAAGTATCCTGTTTCTGTGCTTACCATAACATAAGCAGTACATCCTCCGGTAACAAAATCTACAACCATTCTCACTTTGATTTTTCTGCCCATGCATTCAGACGGATTAATATTAACAGTACCACAATAAGGGATTACAAGCTGAGCTGTGCTGTAAGGCTCATAATCAAGGAATGATGGTACTCCATTTAATCCCATTGCAGGATAATAAGTACACTCAAAAATATCCTGCATAACATATAATGATGATGGTTTATATCCGGATCCAACTGTTTGATAGTTTCCTAAAGTGATTCTCCGCTGCCCTGCTGCTGCACTATAAGGTATCTGACAAGGAAATTTTTTAAGAGATACAACACAGTCAAGAGGATTATTGCTTAAGAATTGCTCTCGGAGGAAATTAGTATAATCAATATCCTCAGGCTTACTATATACACACTCTAAGAAATCTGTTGCCATTGCTGATACATCAGCAGCTGAGAGTATATACATCCTGTTGAATGTACTATCTAATCCTAAGCTATCATTAAAGTGTGATGTATTATCATATGTATTAGGATCTACTGATGGAGGATTAGACGGATCATAAGTACTGTCATTAGATGAGTTCCATCCCATCTGAGGCTGATTATTATTATCAGCTCCATGAGTATATCCTCCATGACCTATACCATCAACGAGAGTACCACAATACATCAGAGGATCATCAAGAGCACCGCTTACAGCAGTATCACTATCAAATGTAAAGAACATACCAAAACAAGCTATAGCTTTTCTGACATACTCCTCAAATCCAGGATAATACTGTATGTAACCTATCATATAATTAGCATTATCAGTACACCATGCAACATTAACATCAGATGTAAATCTGATTATATAATCATTCTCAGCTCCCTCATAATCAGATACAGCTCCATGAGTTTCTGTTCTTGAATTAACGCAGCCTATTAATGTTAATGTATTAATTCTTGAATAATTACAGAATGAATGATTATATTGATATGTTAATCCGTAGGTATTACCTCCTATTGCTTTTCCCTGGTAAACGTTGTTACCATCAAGCTCCATGAGACATTTATAACTATCATTAGCATATAAACTTCTGCTAATAGTTTCTCCGCCATAGTTACGATCATGATATATACCAAATGATACATTAGTAATGTAAGGATGTGATACCTTATAATTATGTTCTGTAGTTTCCTCCAGGTATTCCTGGAGTGATACAATTACAGTATTATGAGATACTGCAAGAGCATCTACAGCTGTTACAAAAGGATAGAGTACTGCATTTTTTATAGGTACATTAGTTATAGGTTTTACACCCTGATACTCACCAGTAAAGCGTATAGATGTATAATCATTTGATGGTGCAAACATAGATTCAACATTTTTGATGTTATAAGCATAAATATCAGATTGCAGTGATCTTGCAAAACACCAGTTAGTAATTGATCTATCATCTGATGTGCGTACAGCAGGAGCTCCGGATGCTACAGAGTAGCTGTAGTTTTTAATATGTGATAGAGGGCTCTCTGTTCCTAATGCACTCCAACAAACTGACATATCAATAGGAGTATTGAGCATCAGAATACCCTCATCAACACCCTTTTTTATTGCTGCATCAGTAATATCAGAGCTCTCTGCACCTGAGAAATTAGCACAGAGGAACATATTATCCCTCTCAATATCAGCTCCATAAGTAGCTGATTTAATCCATAGATCTCGATCACCATATATAGCCTCATTAACTGCCATTTGTACCCTCACCTCCTATTACTGTTAATAGATAACTCTGTGTTAAATTAGTGTTGAAAAAACCGCTTGATCCATGTATTGCTGCTATGCTCTTTTTTCCAGGCTGAATAGGCAGCTTACTATCAGGAATGATTGTTGGTGATCCATTTTCTTTTCTGATGATAGTTGCATTACATTGTTTGATGCTGTTCGCCCATGACATAAGCGGATCTACAGTACATGAGACATGCAGCCTTTTAGCAGTATCTAAACTGCATGTTACATAGTAGTAACGCCCTAAGGATGGAATATAGCAATAGTTACATAAGCTCCTGTTCTGAGTGTAATCAATTGTAAAATTAGGAGCTAATACATCACATGGATGTATTAGCTTTGCATCTATTCCCTCCTCTTCAATGTAATTAACTGTTTTAGTAATCTTATCAGGAGGATCTGATACATTAGCAAGATAAATAATCAAAACACTTACCTCCTACATAATAAGCATAATCCTCAATAAAGTTATCAATATACATCATAAATACATTGTGAGCTCTGAGCTCCATCTCATTTGAGATCATCTGCTGTGTTTGGGTAACTCCCAAATTTCCATGCTTTTCTATTTTATCAATCTCAACAATATCTGATGTATATGTTTCTCCCTCAAATGTAAAGGAGTGCTCTCCATGATAACTTTTTTGAGTGAGTTTCATGTGATCTATTGTTTTCGTGCCTCCGGTATTCTTGGTTTTACTCTCTAATCTCTCAGCTGCATCCTCATCTGTTGTAGCAAACAGCTCCGACATCTGATCAGGAGTAGCTACATTCTCAACATAATTCTCATTCTCATCAGGTAATCTATCAGTAATTTCATCACCATCATCTTTAATATGGATATGCTTTTCTACTCCGTTGTAGTTATCAATAGGATTATAATCAGCTAAGTATGCATCCAACATCCTTGATAGATCCTTATCTGTGTAGTATATATACATCTCCCATAGATTCTTCAATGGTTGCATAACTTTGTATCTCGCATACTTAGCCATCAGATAATCTCTCACAGCTTTTCCATCAATGGTTACGGAGATATTATCTCCGTATGTGGTATTGATTTTGAGATCATTATCCTGCATATCCTCCAATTCATTAGCTATAATATAAGGCATAAAATCATCTCTTTTCTTAATTTATTCCAGGTACATGAGGATCTGTTTTCCTCCCGGTATGTGCTTACATATATCTCGGAAATTTTCACCTACATCATTATTAAGTACATAATAACGATTCTCTGATACTGCCTGGAGTATCTGTTTAGGTATAGCGGTGAGCTGATCAGAGTGAGCTGATGGTTTTACACTCACTAACAGATCATATTGCTCTGATGGATTAGTGATAAATATAACAGCTGTGATACCCATGATCTTAATATCAACATTAACAGCTACATTATTATAAAAGAGCTTATATGTAAAGCATGTTTCAGAGTTTTGTACATCAATGTTACCTATAGGATATTGTCCTAAAGTCCATTCTCCCTTGGTGATCATGCGTATATGATCATTATCAAAACGAGAGTAATATGTTTCATCAGCCTCTAATTGTTTTCTTGTTTGCTCACAGTACTCTATAATGATTCTGTATTCATTCTTGGTAGATCTGATAGCAGTAATGCCTCTGTTGAGTTTTCTCAGCTCAATACCAAAACCTTTAGCACACTCACTATCTCTTGATACTGTATTACCTAACAGGATAAACGGCACATAATAATCACATCTGTTTCGGATAAAATTGTTATGTGCGATCATGAGCTTATAAAAGCAATCTCGGATTTCAGATCCTCTCGTTAAAAACTCATCATAGATCACGCAGCTGATTAATCCTATATCAGCTCCGGTATCTCCCTCTAATGTGTTGAGTGATCTACAGTAACAAAATACCTCATGAGCTACTACTTTTCTCACTCCGTTTTTCTCCTCTACTCGCTGAAGCTCAAAGTTCTTACCAACGAGAGCACATGTATTATACTTACCTTTAAAGAGGTTTATTATATCCTGCTTATGTACACTAACCAGAGTACCTATAATTGACTTATCAATGGTTTTATCATAGTTTCTTAAATATACACAGTTTCTGTTATTCTTAGCTTTTTCCTTTAGTGCATAGGTAAATGAGCTGTAAGTTTTACCATTACCTTTACCTCCTATGGCACTAACAAAAGGACAATTGAGTGATTTTGCTTTTTCAATTAATGGCTCTATTGAGTAATAGTCATTCAGTATTGTTATCTGTTCCTGTTTCTGATTCTGTTTTATCATCTGATCCTCCCTCTGATTCAGGCTCTGATGCAGTATCTTATCCCTCATTCTGAGAGAGCATACCCATTTTCTCATGCTCAATATTAGCATCTATAATACTGTTCTCTTTTTTGATCAGCTCACTAAAGTCAACAGTACAATTGCAATTAAACATTTCGCTGATTTTTTCAGCTGCCTCTTTCCTGCATTTTAATCTGTTCTCATTTATAAACTGTGAAAATATATCAGTGTTATGCAGCTCACTCTCTAAGTTCTGAGCACTCTTAGCTGTAGTACGAAACGGCATGTTATACAGATTACAGTATCTGCGGATCAGCTCATAGTGAAACTCGGAGAGAAAATGCATTTTCTCAACAGCATTTTCATCTGTCAGCCTGAGTACACTATCATCCCTGCTCAGAGGCTGATTAGTTACAACCTTGGTATTATCTGATATAACAGAGCATTTGCTCTCTCCATTCATAATATCATTAAGGATCTCTTCAAGCTGAGCTGCCTTAACTCCTGTTGTAGCTCTTGGTATAGGATGCATCTTACTCCATGTGATCAGCCTCTCCTCACTTTCATCTGTTTTTGAGAGCATCATTGCAAACCACATTAAATTCTCATACTCCGTATACATAAAATCATTATTCTTGATTAGTACTGCCTTATCAGTATCAAGATCCAGCTCAATTGAGTAATCGGATCCTTTTGTGATTACCTTATTAGTAAGCTCCTGATTATCCTTTACACCAATGAATGAACATGGTGTAATTGTAAATCCCTGATTAACTGCTGAGATTCCCTCCGGGATTTCATAAGCTACAGCTAATCCGCTATTAACATATCTCTCAGCATAGTGCGAAAGAAAATTATTAGGTAAGCCATTCCATGTAAACTGCTCACATCCTATGAGCTCAATGATCTTACCATATAATCCTGTTCTGCCAATATTCCTGCAAAACTTACTATCAAATTCAGCAGCTATACTCTCTAATACTTTTTGCTCTCTTATATTTCTCATTATATCACCTCTGTAAAAAAGGGAGCTCAAAGCTCCCTATATTTAATTGTTATTCTGTTGTTGCTGTTTCTGTGTTTTCGTTGGTTACTGGAGGATAACGCTTTTCATACTCCTCTTTTGTAACCTCAGTACGTTTTCCGCAAACGTTGATAAAATATTTCATTGTTGTCTCTGTTGTTTTCTTACTTGCCATATCAAACACCTCTTAAAACATATATAGTCATCTTAGTATCAACAGGCGGAGCTTGAAAAATAACTGAAAAATCTGTTATGCTATCACCAAACAAAATTTTATCATTAGTATTAGTGCCTGATGTATTACCTCCACTCCTTGCACGAGTAGTTGTTTCAATGATACCATTAGATGCAATTGATTTCATACTTGAAACAGTACCTCCTACACTTGTTGTAGCATTAGAAGTAATATAATCAACGTCTTTTATTCTTAATGTTACATTAAAAGCTGTTGTTATAGCATTAGACATTTCTAAAACAACATAAACACCATTAAGATTTAAAGGTGTATCATCACCTAAATCATGCGGAAACTCAAAACCTTCTGCATGACTATCCTCAAATGTAAATTCATAGAATTTTTCCCATTTTCCGCCTAACTCATTTTCAACGCTACGATCATCAGGATACCATGGCATAATTGACATTAAGCATCACTCTCCTCTGCAAATATGTAGGAGAGAGTTGTAGGATCTGATGGATTAGCTGTTGCATCATGAGCTACCAGGAGCACAGCATTAGATCCTCGATCACACATCTCTCTTACATCAAACAGATGTACATAGTTATCATGCTTATCAAAGTCATTGTGCTGAGTGCCTGTTTCAATTCCAGGAGAGCTCATCAGAGTACCTCTCTTATCCCATATCATGCCGAAAATATCATTTACAGTAACTCCTACAACATGCTTACCAGGTGTAACAACAGGAGGATCAATAGGCTCAACATCAATCTTATTATACTCATGCTTATTCTGTATGTATGCAATTTCCTTAAATCCGTCAAATGCATCCTTAAGATCAGCCATATCCTCCTGCTTTGAGATAGTGCGAATTGATGTATAGTAAGGCTCTAAGATAAATCCTCTGAAATCATCTCCCTCAGTTTCAATTACATTTTTAGCTGTATTGTAATCAGGAGACGGCTCACTCATAAGCAATCTGAGATGCTTAATAAATCCATAGATCCATCTCTTAAATGCATCACTCTCATGCATAGTTTTAGGAGTAAGTGTAACATTAGTCTGAGCTTTAAATGCCTGGAGTACATCAATTACATTTACACCATTTCTGTAAAGACATGCATTAGCCATCTGAGCCATTACTATTCTCTTTTCAAGCTCTCTCAGAGCTGTGTAGTATGTTGCCTCAACTACTGCATAGATCTGTCCGATTAATCGTGTAAGCTCTGCCTGATTAGCTACTGATGATCTCAGCTGATCATAGGAGATGGTATAAGGCTTAGTGCGGAAAGATGCAATGCTGTTCCATACTGTTACGGAAAATGTAAGAGGATGATTATCAAACATATCTGAGAATGATGATCCGCCTGTTTTAGCGTACTTGTAACTCTGCTCAAAGTCAATGCTTGAAATTCTTACCTTTTCAACAGCTGTAAGAAATTCTGATGTATCAACCATGAGATCAAAACGTGATGGAGATACTACTTTAGCATTTTCATAGAGTATTGTACCAACACCCTCAAGCATACCGGTGATGATGTTTCTGAAATTTGCCATTGTAATATCATTAGTTAAGAGCTTACCGGCATCAATAAAATTGCTGAGATCCTCTTTTACAATTAATCCCTCACCAGCAGCTCCATCATCTGTAGTAGTTGTACCTCTTGCATTTTTAATCATGAGATTAACAACAGCAGCTACATTAGCACTATTAAAATGTTTCATACTTAATTACCTCTTTTCTTAAATCTTATCAATGATTCCGGAGTACTCCTCACCATTGATTCTTAATGTTACTGTAATAGATGTGGATGAGACATCAGAGTTATGTACAACTCTCTCTCCCATACCTTTAAAAGATGGTATATGATTATTGCCTGTTCGCTCATCACCATACCAAAAATCATACTTAAAAGGGATTACTCCTAATCCTCTTATATCTACATGACAATTAGTATCTGATATTAATCCTATACCTCTAAATCCACACTCCTCTGCTTTTTCTGCAATGGTTTCTGATGTATAGAATGTTCCATCAGGTTTCTTGCAACGTATATCAGCAGCTCCTCCCTTAACATGCATATCATCAGATCCTCCTCCTACAGCTACACTATGTGCAGAGCAGCGTACTCCGGAGATTATCTCAATAGGATTATTGCCCAGTTTAACCCTTAATTTTTCAAGCATATCTAAGAGAGTGAGATTAGGATCACTCTTACCACATCCGCATTTACAAGTAAATTCAGTACTCTTAAAATGTTCACTCATTTGTATCACCTCCTATGCAAAAGGATCTCAGACCTTAGGAGGAGCATCTGAGATCCATGTAGATTTAAGCTAAGTCAAATGTGTGAGCAGTACCTCTGCGAGTTTTCTGTGTTTTGAATCTGAGCTTAAGAGGAGATTCCTCTGTTGGGATCAAGCCACATGCAAACAGATTTGATACAGATTTGATAATACCATTTGATACTGAGCTGTAATGCTTACCATCAACTGTGAAGAAATGGCAACATGCTTTACTCTCACGCTCTCCTGTTTCAGGATCATCATCAATTTCTTTAAGTACATCAGCTGATGTAACAACAATGTGCATTACATCAATTGTAGCTCCTGTCTCTGCAAGATCAACACATGGAGTAGATCCTCCATTAACTGCGTTAAAGAGTACCTTAACCTCAGGAGTTGATGTTTCTCTGATCGTAGCTCCCTCACCGGCAGGGAGGATAGCATATGCATCCTTGTTTACCTCTGATACTGTGAAAGCCTCTTTGATCTCGTTTGCGTTTTCCTGGTTGTTGTTTGTGTTTTCCATTTGATTTTCCTCTTTTCTTAAATGTGATTTGATTGTGATTATCAGTTGTGATCATGTGTAGCTGATTACCTCTGATACTATAAGTATAACATGAATTAGTTAATTTTACAATTATGCAATTATACGAAATTCATCAACATAGAA
>JAKSHZ010000028.1 GCA_024399115.1 Bacilli bacterium | reverse complement strand
GATCAGACTGGTGGAGAGGTAACAATTACAAATTACTCTAATCATAAACTCGGATGGATCAGTCTAAAGGCTTATAATCCTACTTTAATTGATTGGATGATATATTATGGTAAAAAATTAGCAAATAATCCATGTGTCGGATATGGGCAGACTGATAGATTATCATTATATAATGAGCTAGTAAAATGTAATTGGAATGTAGATATTTTAAATACTCCATGTAATACAGATTGTAGTGCATTTATACGTGTATTGATTATATTATCTTGTAAACGTATGGGAATAAATAAAAATATTCCTAATTTTACTACAGTAAATGAGAAAACAGTATTATTAAATACTGGATTATTTTATGTAAATACCTCTAATATAGCAAAATCTATACTAGTTACAAAAAGTAAAGGACACACAGTGTTATGTTATGATGACAGTATAGATCAGATCACAAAAAAGAGTGTGCATGAGATTGCATTAGAGTGCATCAGAGGAACATATGGAAACGGATCAACTAGACAGAAAAACATTGATAGTCTAGGTTATAATTACAAGGAAGTACAGACAGAGGTTAATAAAATTTTAGGAGGTAAATAATGGCAAATATATTTTTAAGTGATTTAGAAAAGTATGATAAAATTATGGGTACATTAAACGGATTTGAAGTACCTAAAGATATTAAAAAACCTATAGAGGATGATGATATAATTGAGGATATAAATAAACCTCTAGAGGATGATGAGAATATTAAACCTACACCACGTAGGGATGATATAAAAGATAATGAGAAACCATTAACAGACAAATTAAAAGAAGAGGAGGAAATGAATAATGGCAAATCAGATCTATCAGTTGATAAATAATATTGCTACAGATTGTATCGGTGGAAGTGCTTTTACAAATGTATATGATACATCAACACTTGTATCATTAGGCAATACTCTTGATGAACTCAACGCAAAGGATTTATTTTATGGAAAATTCCATAAGATGATCACAAAGGTGCTTTACAAGGTAAAGAGCATAGAACGATCTAAAAATTCTAGACTAGTTAGAGATATTGTAGATTTTAACTCTGCTTTAATGATTGTTGAGGCAGATGATTTTCCGGACGCAACATTAAATAACTCTTTATGGACAAATGTAGCAGAGGGATCTACAATGTCAGATGGTGGTCAGAAAGATCCATTTGGTTCAGATATCGATGGTACTTTTGATTTTAGTATCCAGTACTTCACACAGTGGGCAACATGGTCTTTTGAGAAAATGATCCCAGAGTATCAGCATGGTGGAATGTTCTCTGCTAATTATGAGGGATTTATCAACATGATTTATACAATGTTGAGCAACTCTTTTGATATGGCAGTAAATAATGCCGAGAAATTAGCACTTGCAACTGCTATCTGTACTACAAAGGACTCAAGTAATACAAACTGCTATAGAAATCTTCTTGCAGAGTATAATGAGAAATTCACAAAGACACTCACAGTTGCAACTTGTTTAAGCGATGCAGAGTTCTTGAGATTTATGTGTAGAGAAATCTCTTTAGTCACAAAGAAGATCAAAGATCCTAACAAAATTTATTCTCCAACTGGTAAACTCCGTTGGGTAGGTAACGATGATCTTGCAGTAGATGTATTATCCGATGTAGCATCTGCCCTCGGAACATATCTATATGCAGATACATATCATAAAGAACTTGTAGAACTCAATGGATTTAGAGAAGTTGGTTACTGGTTAGGTAAAGGAACATCAAATGCTTTTGCAGACATTTCAAGAGTTGCGTGTGTAACTGCCGATGGTAAAGGATCCGGTCAGAGTGGTGCAGATGTACAGACAGTATGCACCGGTGTAATCGCTACTGTATACGATGTTAATAAGTGTATGGTAACAATGGATAAAGAACGTCAGCATACAATATATAATCCTAGATCAGAGGTACTTAATATCTTCAATAAAATTGATATCGGTATGGCATCAAATAAAAATGCTCCTATGGTGGTATTTACTATTGAAGATGTAGAAGAGGATGACGAGGAATAATAATTTTTGGGGAGTGTAACAACTCCCCTTTATTGGAGGAAAATAAATGTATTTAGATTGTATAGATATGTTTACACAATTAAAAGATCATTATAATGGTGGAGCATCCTCTTATAAACTTGCATATGAATACTGGAGATCATATCTATTAAACTCAATAAATAATTTATTTGTATGGGAGTTTGATGGATATAGCAGAGCAGAAAATAAAAAATTATCTAAACAAATAGAGAATAGATTATTATTGCTCGGTAAATGTGGCATTGTAAAGCCTAAAAACAAAATAATTGCAGTAGAGCCTATGTTAAATGGTATTACAGATTATTTTGATGAGTATACTAAATTTACATATGCTACTCCTTTACATCATAGTACTGGAGAGGGTGTATATATTGGCAAAGATGGAGTATTGATTGATAATGATAATTTGAGAGATGGATATATGCACATGATACACCATTACTCAATTATGTTAGCACACACCGAGGTTACACTTGTTAATGTACTTATAAATTGTAGAGTAGGAAAGGTATATGTTGCTAGTACTGACAAAGTAGCACAATCTATTAGAGATTTTAGATCTAAATTATACCGAGGGAAAAATGATGTAATTGTAGATAAATCATTTTTAGGTGTAGAGGTACATGATGAGAGTACTTCATCTCCATTAAGTTTAAAGGATCTACTAGATACAAGAGATACACTACTAACTAACTTTTATCAAGATATAGGTATTAACAGACAAAAACAGAAACGAGAGAGAATGATAGCCGATGAAGTATCTGCAAATGATCAGTTATTAAAATTTAATCTAGATGATATGACAGAGTGTAGAGAAATCGGATCAGAGGAAATCTATAATGTTTTTGGTGTAAAATGTACTGTAAAATGTATGGTTAAAGATTTAGATGTTGATGAGGAGGTAGATGATGAGCAAATTTAAAGACTTCAAATTATCTCCACAAACTGGATTTTTAGCATCGGTCAATATGGCTCAACCATTTTGCGAGAATGACTCTTGGTATTTTAAATTAAATACTGCCGAGAGAAAAGCAATAGATACTTATATCCGTTTGCATATTGGCAATAGAGATGTATTAGATATTTTAGATCCTACAGTTGAGGATGATTATAAAATAATCTCGGATCAGATCCGTGCTTATGAATATAAATTGAATACTCTTTATGATACTACACAGTACGGAGATGAGTATATACCTACAGATAATGTATTTGAGGAACGTACAGAAACTACTACAGTTACTCGCACATATGGAAATATTCAAACTACAGATATTACTGGAGCAAGGAATGAGAGTACACAATACGGATCAGTATTAACTACAAATGTAATTGCAGATCGTACTAATGGATATACAAGTGGTTCACAAAGTAATTCCGGATCTGTTACAGATAATATTGGAGCAGTTGCAAATACTGACAAAATCGGTAGTGGTACAGATACAGTTACACACAGTGAGAGTGTATCTCCTATAGATGATACTGATTATAGTAAGGCATCGAATAAGGATGTTACACAAACATCTATCGGAGAAAAGACAAACACTCACAATGAAACTGCAAGAGTTAACTCAACAACTACATCGGAGAGTATCGGATCTAAAACAGATAGCGAGAGTATTGGAGGAGGTACAGATACCTCAACAATTGGATCACATACTGATACATATACTACTCAATCTACAACTGATACATCTAGTACTACACATGGCAATGATACAGAAACAACAACATACACTGTTAAACGTCATGGAAACGTAGGAACAATATCTAGTGCAGAATTATTAAGGCAAGAGAGAGAAATTGCATCAAATTATGTATTTTTTGATAGTGTGGTAGAAGTCCTACTGCATGAACTTGCAAAGTCTTTTATATGGGAGGTATAAAAATGAGAAATTTAAACCCTAGAGATTTAGAAAAAAGAATTGATAAT
The DNA here is from genome assembly GCA_024399115.1 of Bacilli bacterium. Taxonomy (GTDB): domain Bacteria; phylum Bacillota_I; class Bacilli_A; order RFN20; family CAG-826; genus RGIG9670. The sequence goes on along the minus strand of JAKSHZ010000028.1, from coordinate 9,538 downwards.
TTAGAAAAAAATGGTGGAGGTGGTGGAGGATCCACTGCATGGAGCGATGTAACTGGTAAACCATTTAAAACATTATCTAGTGATGATTTTAAGGTAGTAGGATCACAGTTACAGTTAAAAGAGAGAGGATCTACTGGATCAACTCCGATATTATCTATCGCAAATACTACAGAGGTATATTCTCACACAAATAATAAAAATGAGATTGATGTATTAAATATCTATGATACTGGTACAGATATTAAAATTATGGGTGCATGGCATATTGTAATGGATACTACAGATATCTCGGATAGTGTTATTACAGAATTATCTACTACAGAGATTACTGCTATTATAGATAGCATTCCATCTATAACAGATGCAATTATATCCGATGCTACACATACTGCGATATGGGATGATGAGAGCAAGAGATTTGATTGTAAATGGGAAGATAGTACCGGATATGGTAACTCTTATATTTATCCATCTAGATTTATTAGTGATGTATATAACAATTCAATCAAAATTGCATCAAACTATGATACTATTTTTAATTTAGTAATTTAATCAATTAACCGGAGGGATCTTATAGATCTCTCCATTTTTGGAGGTTTATATGGAAATAAAACTATATAAAACAAAGAGTGAGAAAAATCAAATTACAAAGATATTAACCGATGAGGTTAATCTATCCGGTGGACTAGTAGAGAGTACCGATATTATAAACCCATCTTTAAAATTAGGAGCAAACACAAATTATTTTAATTATAATTATTGCTATGTTCCTATGTTTAGCAGATATTATTATATAAATGATATTGAGGTTAATAATAAGTGTGTAATATTACATTTACATTGTGATGTGTTAATGTCACATAAAAATGATATTTTAAGTAGTACTGCACACGTTACAAGAAGTAAAAACGGATCTAAATATATAAAGGATCCTCTAGTAACAACACTCAACAAAGTTACATGGCAGAGTAGAAAAGTAGGAGGATCTGTACCTCTTGCAAATAGTTATGTTTTACAAGTAGGAGGTGGTAACTAATGGCACAATATATAGGATATGATGCAGTAAAAAATGCTCCTACTATGCATATTGATATTACAAGTGGTACACATAGCAGTGGTTATTTTAATGATAGTGATAATGTCGATCCTCCTAGATCTGCCAGTGAATGTACTGGAGGATTATCTAAAACAATACAGATATCATTCACAGATACTAGAAATGGTATGTATTATCTTGAGAGATGGGTATCTCCGATAGAGTCCTTACGTTTACCACATAAAACAAACTCGGTATATTTAGGATCTACAGAGCAGACAATACAATCTCTAGTATCAGAGGGCAATGTGCCTTTTGTTAGATGTGGTTTTTATATTAGATCTGTAGAGTATAACATAAGTGTAGATGAGCAAGACGAGATAGTAGATCTATCTTATACATCAACTGGTGGTTGGGATATTAGTTTTAAAGTAATTGATATCCATAATAATATCATAGAAATTCCATTAAATGATCATAATATAATTATATCTGCCAAATCAACACACTCATGGCCAGTACAAAGAGAGGATGGTACATGGATACCTCATGAGGAAGTATGGCAACAGTGGGATGAAAATAGAGAGGGAGTACTTGCATCAGAGTTTGGATCTATGACTCTTACATTTTGGAGTGTATTAGATGAACATTGTAAAATTGAGTGTAATATACCATTTTTCACTACCGAGGAGGAGTTAGATGATTATCTTGAAACCGGTGTAATGGTAGATCCTACAGATGATCCTACAGATAATCCTAACAATAAAACTTATTATATTGAAACTAACACAATCAAAAATACAGTGCCTAAAGTAGATGGTGCTACATGGGTAAACCATCATAGGCAAGAGTTTTTAGGTTATCCGGAGTTGTTAATGAAGAGATGGTATAGTGGAGATAATACACTACCTCTTAATATGAAATGGGGATATAATGTACCATCCGGAGATGATGAAAGAAATATGTATTTAATATCCGGTAAAGAGATACTATATAATGAGGATGGAGGTATTAGTGATAGTGTCACATATGAAGATTGGGCAAGTTTCATAAATCCGTGGCATTGTGGCGAGGATTGGCATCAAGGTGCAGATGGATACTGGTATAAATCCGATATTCAAACTAATATCGCACTTGTAGGATCAGAGGATGATGATCCTCAACCTCCATCGGATGATCCAAATAAGCCAAACCCATCCGGAGAAGATGATCCTAGTACAGTATTACCACCAAATACTTTAGATTGTGTAGGAGGTAGAATATATATATTATCGTCAACTGCTATGGGAAAATTTATAGATGGATTTTTTGATGAAGATGATACTGTTATAGATGCATTATTAAAAGGATTGAAAATGTTTGGACAGGATCCAACACAATCAATTATTGATATATATGCAAGTCCTATAAATTTAAAAACATTCTGCACTACTTCCTCTGTATCTGCAGTAAAAGTAGGTAACTATGGTATAGATATAGGTAGTGGATCTAAAGTATTAACTAACAGAGTTATGTACACTTTAGGACAGATATCACTCCGAGGAACATATGGAGATTGGAGAGATCTAGATGCTAACTATTATTTGTATCTGCCTTATATGGGATTTACAAAATTAGATACTCCTAAATATATAAATAAGTTATTTACTATTAAAATGGTGTGTGATATACGTACCGGTAATATTAAATATTATTTGTTTAGTGGTGGAAATGTAGTAGATACCTATGAGTGTTGCGTACATTTATCATGCCCATTAACTAACGCAAATTATCAAAATGTACCGAATAAATTAGTAAATGCATCTCAAAACCTTGTTAATGGTATTGTGGGTGTGACCGGTGGAGAGAGTGGTATGTCCGGAGTAGGTGGTATCATATCCGGTACATCGGAATTGATACAAACTGGACTAGCACCTAGAGAGGTTAGAGTGAGTGGTAACTGGAGTAGCGAAACGTGTGTAAATGATTGTAATTATCCATATATTATAATTGAGCAACCGGAGTATTTATACCCTCCTAAACTATATGAAGAGTTTGGATATCCGGATGATAGTATTGCATCGTTAGGAAATTATAAAGGTTATATTGAATGTAAAGAGGTTAACCTTAATACTACTGCAACAAAGGCAGAAATAGAAGAAATTGAGAGCCTATTATCCGAGGGTGTTTATATCTAAATAAAATAAGGGAGTGGATCAGATCCATTCCCTTTTTATTTATAGTGGATTTTTAGCAAATGTTTTTATTGTGGCAATAAAATCCTCTCCAGTTAGATTATCACTATATACAAACTTATTTAATAAATAGCATCTATGGATTAGTGACTCTGCTCTATTTGTTTGTATGTGTAATTGATTATCTATCTGTGATGTATCTGCAAACTCATCTGTAATAATTCGTTCTCTATATCTTCCCTCTTTAGATGGATAAATAAATACATACGGATCATCGTACTGGAATAATAAATCCATATTGAATGCAAAATCTCCATTTTTTAATGTTAACCTATAGACTACATCACACTCTTCAAATGGTATAGATAGTTTAGGATGCTCTGAACACTGCCACAATCCACACTCAATATTTTTAGCAAACTTTCCAAAGAATAATCCGGTACGTCCTCCTCCAGTAGAGTTTTCACAATACTCTACTGCTATTTTTGTGATCTGATCATCTAGAGTCTTAAACTCATAAACATCCATATCTCCTGGTATCATTTTAAGAATATTTTTTAATCCGAACTCGGTTACATACGGACATACTCTAGATAGAGTATTACCTATCATAAATACTCTAGAATTTTCCCTACGTCTAAATACAGTAGATAATAGTTGCATAAATAATGATACCTCATTTTGTAGGTATGATGAATTACTATCTACCATGATCTCTTCAAATACTAAATCCTCTATCATTGGGAAAGATTTGGACTTATAACGCACCGAGATATTTAAAGCAAAATATTTACCACACATCAACCCTTTTTCTAGTTTTCCGGTTTCGATATCTTCTTTTGCAAAATATATACTACCATGATACGCAATTACATGATCGTATGCTCCTCTAGTGATCTCATTTATTGGCATATCTGCAAAATAGTCCGTGATATATCCCTCTTTTATATCCTTTTCATATCTCCATATCAATCCAAATGTACAATCCTTTTTATCAAATGCCTTTTTTAATATATATTCTTTTACTGCATATGATTTACCATTACTACGTTCTCCTAATAGAAATAAGTATTTAGCATTTTCTTTTATAATTCTATCTAATCTATAGTATTTTTGTTTTGCCATATATCACAAATCTCCTCTACCTCTGATACTGGGATATAACAAATATCCTTTGATGGATCTTTTATTTTATAAATACAGATTTGCTCTGTTAATGTAAAAACCCATCTACAGTTACTATACCAAATAACTTTTCCATTTTTCTTTTTAACTCTTAACTTAAACACCTATTTTTCTCCTTTCGTAGTGTGTTTTCAAAAATGATTTATAATCATCCGATAGAGATAACTCAAAACCTACATTATACAATGCACATGATCCATACTCTTCCATTTTCTCACTATGTCCTTGTAGATCTGTTATAATATGTGAGTGGTACTCATCATTATAAGTACTAGTTACTTTATTAGCATTATGAATATCTATATATGATCCATCTCTAAAATCCTCAATAGATTTGATTATACCTTTACGGAGTCCGGATACTGTAGCATGAAATTTATTATCCTCTTTATCTATATATCCATATGCCTTTGATCGTAATGCCACAAATTTAGAATAATGACCGTCCTCGGTATCAAAAAAACCCAAATCATCAAATCCCTCACGATCCCCACAATACTCTTTATTCAATAAATATTTATTATGATTATATTCCTCGATCAGATCATAATATTTACTAGCATTTTTTAATTTTATTGAGTCCGTATCACAATATAAACCATCATCTCCCACTTTTATTAACATAGATAATAAATTACGTCTTGCCATAGCAGTTACCCATACTCCACACATTGGATTTAAACTGTCTAATTTACTCATGGTCTTATTGTATAACTCCTCCGGAGATCCTACATCTTGCATCTGCCACTGCCCATTTAAATATGTCCAGTTGTCCAAATTGACTTTCTTACAAAATGCTCCATAGATGCTATTCACGAACTCTTTTGAGAGTTTATAATCCACCGAGTCTTTTGAAGTTTTCTTGAGTTTTGCCTTTTTTTCATACTCTTCCATAATAACATCTCTAATTGATTGAGGTAACATTTTTCTAACTGCTACTTTACACCAGTAAATTTTTATATCATCCCATTCATAAAAATATAAATAATTTTGATAATCTAATTCTGTTAATTGTACAGTGATTGTACCGGAGTATACTCTACCATTATCTATTACTGCATCGGATGATATATACTCACATTTGTTACTACTCTCAATAGTATGTGATGTTTTAGCACGTAAATTATAAAATGTTGCTCTAAACCATACACAATATTTTTCTAGATATCCCTCAAATTGCTCCATAGATTTTATATTACGATCATAAAATCTACTACCTACATTGTATTGTGTTAACATTACAGAGGGATAACTAGATGTAAAATCGATACTATCCACATTATCTATGATCTCTTCAACGTGTTGAGCATTTGCATGAACATAACCACCTCTATATAACCATAATCTACTCTGTACATAGTCATTATAATTAGGTTTGTGTCTACCCATCAATATTTTATCGTTATATGACATACTATGAAATATCTTATTGAGTACTAGTTGTGTTTTTGTTAATGGGATCTTATTAAAATTTTTAGGTGCTAACTCATTATATATATAATTTGCAAAATCTCGGAGTATTAGAACATCATTTATACAATACTGTAATTCTAGATCCGTTAATTGTGTTTGTGAGTTTCTAGGTGTATTATAATCTAGATCTCCCACTAGTTTTTTAGTTGGGAGATTATATACCTCGGAGGTTTTAGCAAGCGATACTCCGGATATTAAAGCAGAGTCTTGAAATCTAATATTATTTTTATACTCAATATATATAGGTTGCCTTTTATCTGTATAAAATCCTCCAGTAATATCTCTATAATATCTAGGTAATAAAAAACTGCCCTCAAATGACATATTATGAATAAAAATTAATAGTTTATAATCTTCATCCTCAAAATCTATAACCTCTATTAGTTTATTTATAAACCATTCAAAACTATCCCATTTTCTACCTAAAATGACATAATCTGCAATAGATAACTGCCATATATACATATAACTATACCTATTTATTTTCTCGACCTTTTTGCCTTTATTTTTAGTAAAAATTCCGGTATGATCTTCATATTTAGTGGTTTCAATATCAAACCCACATGGAAGAGTGGAGTAAATAGTTTTATATTTATTTTTTCCTTTTCTCTCCTCTATGGGTGTATAATATTTTTTATTAAAGGCAGTATATTTTACATAATTAAATACCTCGGATATTGTTACCTCTGTTTTTTGATCTCCTACTATTTTTAGAGTTTGCAGATCCTCCCAGTTTAACTCCGATACTATCATTATTTACCTCCTCGGCAGTTTCTTTGAGTTTCTTGTTTCTTTCCTCTACTGCTTTTCGTACGTGTTCTACTACTTCTCTTAACTCTTCATAAGTTGCTCTATCTCCATCCCCTTTTAATATTGATACTGCCATATTCATCTCGGTTTCTGCTCCGTCTTGGTCAGAGTCATATATGGATATTTCATTTAATGCCCACTCTAATCCGGATATAAACTCTCTTTGTTTTTTGATATCTTCCTCGGTAGGTTTTTTAATACCTTGCTTTTTTGATAACTCTCTTGCCTTTTTATTTAAAGCCTTAACCGATGTAGTATCACTAGATCCTATCTCTCGGATTTTTGTGAGGTTTTCTGATCTATTCTTTTTATTATAACGGATCATAATTACTCCGGACTTTGATATATAATAATCCTTTGCAGTTAATGATCTCTCAACTCTAGCTTTTGCCCCTCTATACTCCGGAGAGTCCTTGCCATACTTCTTATAAATATATTTAATCTTATTATTTATATTATCAATCTCTTTATATTGTGGTGTATTATTTACTCTATTTTTTGAGGTATTTGTATTTACCTTTTTTGTTCTTGCTTTTTTTGATTGTCGTTTATTCATTAGTACCTCCTAGTAATAAATCCTACTATCTTAAACTTATTATTAAAAATATCAATATCTCCATCGATAGGGTTTCTTTTTAGCACTAAATCCATAGTACTACACATATTAAACAATTCATCTATAGAGATTTCCACTCTTTTATCCTTTTTTCCAAATATAAAAATACTACAGTTATCCATGTTTACCTCCTATTCTATTGTAATCATCAATGTAGTTTCATCTAGGCATAAATCCCTTTTTACTACTGTAATATCAATAACCTCTCTATTATAGTTATCATCGAGCCACATATCATAGTAATCATTATTCTGCAATTCGTATAATGTAGTATCATGATTATCAAATACAATTCTACCATCGGAGGATCTTATTAGTATTACCTCCTCATAGTTTATAATATTAAGTAAATCATTTAATGTTATCATAGTCAATCCTCCTATATTGGTTGCTTTACAATGTATTGATCTTTGCTTAAATCATTAGTACATAATAGAATAATAGATCCGTCCTCATGCCTATACATATTAACAATTCTATAATCCGGAGATCTCTCAAAATCTGTTATAGATAACCACATTTCGTAGGTTAATATAATACCACTTGCAATGAATAGATAATTGTCTGATCTCTCAATATATCCTATAGTATAACCTCTTTTATCTTTTCCATTTTCATGGATCCTATAATTACTAATCATATTTTTCCCCCCATTTCGTAATGTAATGCACTGCCTACTCTTTTAAATCCGTATTTTAATTGGAGTTTTCTGTATTCCTCTGTATATCTATCACAATGAGAAAACCCTTTAAATCCCTTATATATATCCTCTACGCAAGTATCATAAGGACAGTTATAGCAAATACTTGCAACATCTCTATTTTCTGCATCATAATTGCGTGTTGATTTATTATCTCTCATGTTCTACCTCTCTATCAATCTCATTAGTACTGTGACCTAAAATTTTAACTCCATACTTCTTTTTTAATCTTTCAATCTCTGTTTTATATCTACCACATTTTACCTTTGTATCAACACTATTATCCTCTATACATTTATTATAGGGACAATTAACACAAATATTAACTACATCTCTTTCCTCTGTATCTCTATCTCTCATTATTACTACCTCCATTCTCTAACCATCCGACTACTAACAATATAAATGCAAATACTAAATATAATATACTCCAGTATGCATTATTATCTAATATTATTCTAACTAGATCTATCATGTTTACCTCCTAGGAGAGTTTAACCATCCCACTCACAAGGTATAACAATTATCTTTTTTTCCACTCTGTTAACTCTTTTAATTCCGACCTCTTTACTCTATCAATTCTATATTGAGTATCATATTTAGGAGCGCCCCATGGAGTAAACTTATGACCTATTCTATCACTTATAATTTTTTCACTCTCCATTGCTAATTTATTAAAATAATCAAAATACTCCGGATAATAATGATATAAATATATATCCTCTGCCTTTGATCTCATCGGGCAATACATACAATCTTGCCTATATGTATATCTATAATGATCATTAAATATATCTTGATTTTTCGCCCATCTCCAAATGGTTTCTTCATATATACCTAATTCTGCGAGTGGATAAATCTCATTATCACTATTCTTAAACCTTTTTACCTCATCGGCACAAAATCCAATATATGAAATACAATTTTTATCCTTTAATATAGTACGTTCAAACTTATTAACAGTATCCAATTTAAATGCTCTATTACACCACTTACACAATCTAGTAGGATAACCCCACTTTTCAAAACCCTCTTCAAAAGTGATCTCCGGTTTTAACCTATAAAAAGGTATTCCTAGTATTTTACATTTGTTTTCCATATAATCAATAACATTTTTTACCCATGGGTAATCATATGGTAACTCAACGTGTGCAACTGCATCAAGAGGATAACGATCTAAATTGTTCATAATATGAGCAAACATATACAAACTATCTTTCCCTCCACTCAATTTAGCAATGTAATAATTTTGTTTAACAACTCCAGTACTCATCTTAACACCTCCGTTTGATTTATTTGATAATGTAATTATATACCATTAATATTTTAATAATAGAATAAATCTATTTAATTTATAGAATAAATCTATTTTATTTCATTGGCTCGGAGTGTGATAGGGTTATGGATCAATATATATACATAACGTCAAGATCGTATGCGTGTTGTTTTGATCGTCTGCATATGTTAGTAATACGGAATGTATTAAAGGAATGGGAAAAAATTAAATTTAGATTTAATTCCGTATTTTGTATATATATTACTTT
>JAKSHZ010000027.1 GCA_024399115.1 Bacilli bacterium | reverse complement strand
AAAATAAGGGTAGGAGACACAGTGCTAAACACATTTAATGCAGAAGCGTAACAACCTTTTATGTAAAAAAATTATTTTGGGTATTGCAATTAATATTTATATTTGTTAATATATAGACAGTTAGAAGAACTAACAAGGAGAGACATTATGAGATTATGGAGAAGAATTAAATTCATGGCACGAATCAGCTTCAAGGTTGATTGGAAATTTACAAAAGAACAATTACAAGCATTTTGGTATAGCGTAGATTAAAGGCAGAAAGGAGAAGAATAATGGAAGAAGGAAGAAAAATTGTAACATATATTCTTCATGCGAAGGACTATGAAACAGCTGTAAAGCATTTGCAATACGCTTCTATGGGAATTTTCAAAAACATTATTTATTTCTTATATAATGAAGAAGAAAAGAAGTTGCTAATTAAAGGAGAAGAATTATAAAGATTACGGGACATTGAATCCCGTTTTCTTTTGCTTGTTTTAGGCGTTTTAAGACACAAAAAAAAGATAGAATGTATATTTCAACAAACTATCTTGAATTCAACGTGTTTTAAGGCGTCGGCACGTTGTCGCCAAGGATACCCGTTAATGGTGGGTACAACCAAGTAATAATATTATAACATTAAATAGCAAATATGAAAGTTATTGTCTTGTCTTGCCATTCCGCAGAAGAAGCAGAACCAGCAGCAATACGAATTGTTCCGTCAGTATCTATACGGCAATTTTGACGCCCATTTTCTAACGACGAACAATCGCCAAATATATACGCTTTTGGTCGATAACCACTGTTTAAAGTTGCAATATAGTTTCCGTCAATTGTTAATGCTTGTTTTTGTCTTAAAGTCATTGAAACAGTTAATATCTTATCTCCGTTTGCGTTTTCAACAAGAGAACAACAAGAAGAACGAACTGTAACAAGACTTGTATTAATCGTCATAATGCTACTAACTATTGGAGACTTACAAACGTTAATATTTGCGTCTACGTACCAATAACGGGTGCCCTTGTCAATTATAATTATAAATGTTTGTGCACCAAGTGTTGAAGCATAAAGCAAATATGTTTGTGTAACATTCATTTTTCTAAATGTTCTTCCAGCTTGTGTAATTGTGCATGCGTTAGAACCATTTAATAAATTGTATTGGTCTTCCGTTAAATAACCGTCGCCACCCGTTAAATCCACGTTTTCAAAGTCTGCAAGTTTTCCATTATTAATCCATACCCAAGTATCGGAAATTGCTTCCAATCCTGCAATAACGTATAAGTCATATGGTGCATGTTCTCCGACCAAGTAAGCGTCTTGCTTGTTTAGATATTTTGGTTCGGGTAATTCTTGTTCACTATTAAGAATTCCAAGAATGTTTGCGTATTGACCTGGAACGCCACGTTCACCGGTTGGTCCTTGTGGACCTTGTGGACCTTGTGGACCTTGTAAACCTTGTGGACCGGTTGGACCTGGTACGCCTTGGATTCCTTGTGGTCCTTGGATTCCTTGTGATCCTGCTTGTCCTTGTGGACCTTGTGGACCAGCTTTTGGAAATTGTCCAAGTGCTAACCAATAATCGGTAGAATGATAAATATTTGCACGTGTCTTTACATACATGTAATATGGTGGTAATTCACCCACTACGTAAGCGTCGCCATAGTTCAATGCTGCGAATTCTTCTCCGGTTGGCAAATCTCCGTATGTTTCAACTTGTCCAACAACAGTTAAACCGAATTCGTTTAATGCTCGTCCTTCGGTTGCTAAATATTCTATATCGTCTTTGTTCTTTTGGACTTGTTCTTGAATGTTTCGTAATTCCTTGTCGCCAATTTTAATCATTGTTATTCTCCTTTTGTTGTTCTAACATTTCTTGTTCTTTCATTTCTGCATATTGTAAGTATTCGTCTACGTAATAGTCTTCGTCTTTTCGCATTGTGAAGTATGAAAACCCAAGACCGACAATAATTGTGAATACATAAGACAAAAAGCATATTAAATCAAATTTTAATACAGCTTCCGTAAATGCAAACGTAGAAAGAAGCGAACTAATAAGAAGCGTACTACCTTTTGTTCCCCAAGATACGGCATTGTATTTTGTTGGAGAACGTGGAATAATCTTCTTATATTTATTATAACGATTTAATATTTCGTTTGCGTGTTTAAAGTTCTCTTCATTTCGGACGTTTACTTTTGCTTGTGCTTTAAATAAGGCAAACAAACAAACGTTAACAACGGCGATTCCACCACGGGTTGTAATCCATATGACCCAACCAATTTTCGTAGTTGGAAATTGAAAAGAACCGTCAATTTCACTTCCAAGCATAGGAAGAAAGACGGTTGAAACAAGAGAAACAACGCCGATTAAAAAGTAATACGCCCATAATTTGAATTTGTCGTAATATTCTTGACGTTCAGTTAATTTCATTTTTCTTTCTTCCTTACTAATTTATTGAATAAACCTTTAATAATGATTGTTAATGTAATACATATTACAAGGAATGGTGTTCCAGGCAATGCCCAAAATGTCCAACATGCCGTGCCAATACCAACCCACCAAATATCTTTCGTTATAAAGTAGATAATATATGGCACCCATACTTCACAGCTGATTACAAGGAACACAATTCCAAATATAATAAATGTTCTAAAATCTCTTATGTTAACAAATAACCATTTCCACGGGAAGACAAACCAATATGCAATCCATTTAATGAATCTTTTTAGGCGTTTTGGTTCGTCTTTTATTTGCTTCTTTGCGATTGCTTGTTTTTCATTAAATTGTTGTTCTATCTCTTTAAATTTATTCATTTACGTTCTCTTCTTCTCTTTCGTCCATTTGCTTATTTGCAATTAATGCAGTACGATAGTATGTAATAATTGGCGTTAATACTAAATCGTCTAAAATTGAAGTAATGGCAAGAATGATAATAAGTGGTAGTAAATATTCTTTGATAGCAACAAACAATCCAAGAAGAATAATCCAAATCGGACAACGCAAGCGTTTTTGTGCAATAACGTTAAACATTGCTAATATTAAGGCGATTACAACGCAACCAACAACCGATATTTTGCCAACTGTTGTTACGCTTCCGTCTTTTAATGCAATTCCGACGTATATAATTACGGGACTAAATAGAATTAAGGCGTCTAAAATTCTATAAAACCATAATTTCTTTCTAACGATTTTTGTTTTTTGGGAACTCATAAACAACCTTTTTTGGTTCTCTTTCTTCAAGCTGTTTAATCTTTTCTACGACTTCTTGCATTTCAATTGCAACGCTTCTATTTTGTGAGCGTAACGCCTTGTTTTCTTCTCGTAAAGATTTTACTTCTTGTTTTAAACCTTCGTCGTGTTTTGCTGCCATTGCTTTGCAACTTCTAATACAAGTTACAATGGAACCAATAGCAGATACAACGGCAATTACAACCGGTAGAATGGTATTAATATAATTGATAATCTCGTTTTCCATTATTCTTCTCCTTCTTCGTTGCTTGTGTCAGTTTCATATAATAACGGGTTTTCCGGTAAGTAGAACGCTTTAAATAGTGGATCAAACTTATATAAGAATTCTTCCGTTACGTCGTTTTCTAATAAGTCAAGTAAGTTCGAATATGCAGAAAGTTTCGTTCTTTTGTTCTTGCTTACTCTTTGAGCATTAATATATGTTAACTCTTCGTCGGTGTTTGTGCCTGGAACTGTATTTGGGTTTTCGGCTGCGTTAGAAATAAGAGTTTCGCCCGTTACTAATTCGGCGTCAGTTAATCCACGCAATTTCTTTTGAATTTCAAGACGCTTTGCCCAAGTTGGACCGTATTTAAACAATGTTGCAAATACTTTATATTTCCATTGGTTGACGTCAAGATTCGCAATTGGATTGTTTCCGAAACGTGCATACATTAAGTAATAGAATAAATTTAAATCAATGTCGTTTGTTTCTTCTCGGTCAAATATTGTTCCTTCCCAATCTTCTTTGAACTTGTCTACTTCGTCCCATACTTGGGAAAAAGTTTTAGTATTATAAAGTGGTGTCGGCATTTTCGTTTGCTCCTTCCGGTGCTTGTCCTTCTTCGGTCAATGGTTGTTCTTCCGTTGGTTTGTGTTCTTCTGCAATATCAATTGTCATATTTTCTCCCCATAAGGCGTTGGCAATTTCTATCGCATTTTGACGAATCTTTAAACCGTCTTGAAGTCTTGCACTTGTTGAACCTTCGTTTATTTCAGCTTCTGCGTTCAATTCATGTGCTTTCTTTTCATAGATCCCGCCGTTTTCGATTCCATAACCGGAAAGACGTAAATTATCAATTGACTTCATAGCTGACATGAATTCGGCAGCTTCGGAAACTTTGCCACTTGTTAAGTCTTGGAATTCCATTTTTCCTTGCATTGGAACCATTGTCAATCCGGTTTCCGCTGCTCGTTGCATACTTTTAGCACCTTGTATTACTTCGGAATATTGGTCGGCATCTTGTACACGAACGCCACGTGTTCCGGTTGAATTAATAAGAGAAGTACGCATGTATGGGACGCATTCGGACATAATGTCCAATAATACGTCGTTAAGTTCTTGTCTTGGAATGATAGATTGTGGAAGTTGGTTTGTATAATCTCGAATGATAACACAGTAATTTTCTGGGTCTTCTATCGGTTCCGTTGGTTTAGTATAAAGAACATTCAATTTCTTTGTACTTAATAAGGCAAGTTGATTTTTATATCTTGCCGATTTTTCGTCGTCTTTTCCGTTAGCGAATGGGATTGGGTGTACTTGTTTGAATCTTCCGTAGAAGTCTAATCCCCCACCTTCAAGAGCGAATGGCATTACGTAGAATTTATCAAGTTCCTTCATATAGAACATAATTAATTGTCCACGATAATATACTAAACGTTCTAATTCTTGGGAAGTAATATCAAGTTTCTTTGGAAGATTCCCCCATTTATAACGATTAACGGCGTCGGTTTCGTCGCATACTCTTAAAAACTTTTTTAAATCGCTTTTAATATTGCAATCCGAACCCATTTTTAATGGTAAACCGGTTTTCGGGTCTATTCCCATTTGGATTAATGTTTTTAAATCCGGTAATGTTGGATTCGCCATTGTTATTCTCCTTCCAAGTATACGCCCATTGCAATTTCATTTTTGATTGTCATAATTAAGTGGTCGTCTTCGCTTAAATCGTCAATCATAATTATTCTTGCTTGAACGTAACTTATATTATTATTATAAATATAATCTTTGATTTTTCCTATACAATTAATAGTCATGCCATTATATTTAATTTTATTCAAGTATGCTTCTTTTTCAATGTCGGTGCATGAATATTCTTCAAGTGTGCACCAAATTTTATTGTTGAAATCGTCGGCACCAACCTTTGTCAATGTGTCTTGTCTTGCTTGAATATTTCTTAAATTTAAATTGTATTGGTCGATTAAATATGACTTTGCTTCTTGTTGTGCTTCTTGTGTAAATACATTCTTTGCAACTCCAATTGTTGCAGGAAGAGCGGCACCCATTGCAGCACCAGCAATTGCACCAGCTACGCCACCAGCTGAACCCTTCATAGCACCACCAACGGCACCACCAACAGTTGAAACTCCCGTGAAGAATGCTTGTTGCTTTAATGTTAATTCTTGGTTGTAATCCAAGTTTTGAACTTGTCTATTAAAGATTTTGTCATACATTTTGTTTTCGCTAACATATGTTAACCATGCGTCCGTCATTGTTGCGATTGAGAAATCGCCACCACAAATCAAACCGCGGTAATCGTTGTAATCCGTTGCATATAATCTATTGAAATTTGGGTTCAAGTGAATATATGGTGCACCTGGTTTAAATGTACAATCGACGTTGATATAATCAACAGTTCCACCATTCTTTGCAATGTTGAAATCGAACGCACCGGAACCGTTAGGAGAAACAAGACGCATGAATTCGCAATCATTATTAAATTTGAATTCTTTTGGGTCAAGATTAATTGATTTATTTATATTAATGTCAAACGTCAATTGTTTTGAACTTGCAAATAGAACAACGGCGTTTGTAATATCTTGGTACGCTCCGTCTTTGTTTGTATTAAATCCACTAACAAATATTGTTTGTTGTTGCAATATCTCTTTTATGAACTCTTCATTCAATATTGGAGCATAAGGCAAACGCTGCATATCTTTTAATTTTCCTTCACTTGTCCAAACACTATTCAATTTTTCAGCTAACGCAATTTGTATATTGTCGTCAGTATCAAATACAACATTTAATGTTGGCGAAACTCTTTTGGAAAGTTTAGCACCAACGGGAATTACAATAATATCATATGGTGCGTCTTCGGTGTGCTTTCTATCGCTTGGTATAGTTATTTCAAATTCGGCATTTGGTGTATATAACGTTCTATTAAATCCATATAATGTTACATTTTCCGTACGTAAATGTAAATAATATGTATCGTCGTTATAATTTATTCCTACTTGTGATAACGCATTTTTTATCTTTTGTAAAAAATATGCATTTGCATTTATAAGCATGACGGTTTCACGTGAATTCAAATTGCTTTCAATGGAATTCATAGAATAATTGTAATATTCGTCGTTCGTTTCTCCTTCATAATTCCAATTGTCGTGTAATATTTTTCCGTTGTAGTTTTTTAATGTTTCAAAGCTGCTTCCATTAACATACTTATATGTATCACTAAATAATCTTGTTGCTTCTCCAAATAAGTATGTATAACCCGTTGCAATATCATTCATTAACAATTCTTGTAATTTAGATATGAAGTCTTGTAATTTGGATTGTAAATTTCTAACGCCAATTCCATTTCTTCTTGTTGAACTTTCGTTAGTCGCTGTTACTTCAACGTTCTTTCCTGCTCCGTCAAAATAGATTTTAAATACTGTATCAACATATGGACTTGTTGTTACTTCGGTCAATGTAAATTTTAATGTATAGTATTGTGGAAAGAAAAATTTGTTTTTTGTTTCTCTTCCGTGGATTGTTTGTCCTACTACAAATTCATTATTTGCAGAAGAAACAGTAACATACGGAAAATCACTTGTTGTTCCCGTGATTGTTCCTTGTGCTTCCTTTGTTACATATGCAACATAATAATACGCACCCAATTTGTCTTTTAATAAAGTTTCATTCTTCTTGATTTGATTTACTGTTAATCCTTCATTATTAAAGATTAAATCATTATCAATTGGCAATGTTCCTTTTTCAATGTATGACGGTGCTTCAATGATATTTTCGTAATAGTCATTTACAACGTCTCTTTTTAATCTTGCTCGATATTGTCTGCCACGAATCTTCTTAAATTCCATAACGAACCAACTTGAAATTGGCATTGTTTCGGAACTTTCGTTTCCACAAGCGAACAAGTAATTTGGTGTCCAAGATTCGGACCATTCAACGACAATTTCCGTTTCTATTCCGTCTTGCATATCAAAATTTACATTGACACGCATTGCAGTAATATAATTTGATAAATATTGTAAAGTTAAGGCGTAATAATCTTTTGGCGAATGCTTAATTTTTCTATCACTATAATTTGCATAATTCTTTACATAAATTATTGTCATTTGCTATCTCCTTATAAAATAAAATGGCAGTTTATAGACGTGCCAAGGTCTCGGAGGTCTTATGAATTAAAGCGTTAAGCTGCTTTAACCGTAATTAATGGGTACGCCTTGAAGTATTCAAGTGAGTTATGACCGAAAGTCAAATAGTGATTTTCAGTTAATGACTTTGCATTGAAGAATGAAGTTCCGACTTCAAAAGCGGACATGTAAGCAGGTAACTTGACAACAACTTTACAAATAACATTTGCGTTTTCGGTGTATGTTTCTTTGGCTGCATAAGCTGTTGAATTTGGTAATAAGTCGCCTGGGAATAAGTGTTTATTTCCGTAATCTTTTTCAATTAAAGAACGAATAGTAGTATTAGAAGAAGCAGTAGTACCGGAAGCAGTGTTAACTGTACCAAAGTATCTTGCTGGTAATACTTCACTGTCTAACTTGTCAACTAATCCGTCTTTATTGAAGATTGTTGGGACGTCAACTTTCTTAATTTTATTTAAGTATTTAGAATTCCAAACAACCATGATTTTGCTTGGGTCATATGAACGTAAGTAACCATAGTCGTTGAAGTCTCTTGAAACGTCGCCCATTTCGACAAGTAAGTTTGCGATATCTTCCGCAATCATTTGTGCTTCAATTCGGTTCTTTTCTTCTCCGGTTTGTGTAATTCCGGAAAGAGCGATTGAATGTGCTTGTTTTCCTACGCTTGTTTCTGCTGTACCGAAATATGCGTTGTATGTTGTACTGTCGTAAACTCTCTTTGTTTCGCCAATCCAACCAAGCATAACGGTTGTAAATTCACTGAATGCGTCAATTGTACCCCATGCACGTTTTGACAAATATTGATCAACAGTTAATGAAATTTGACGGAATGTGTCAATAATAATTGCTTGACAGCTTGGTGCTGGTGGACGGTGTAATGCAAGTAAGTTGCTTGCTTCTGCGTCATTTCCCCATGGTGCAGATTTTAGAACGTCGGTTGCATAAAATAATTTTTGGTCTCCTGCTAAACCTACGTCAATTTTCGCTTTGTCGACTAATTGTGCGTTTGTTCCCGAAATATTATCGGCGAATACTTGTTGGCTCAAAATGAAATTGTATAACGCACTGAAAATCTCATTTGAACGTAATTGCCCTGTAAATGCTGGCATTGTGTTTTATCTCCTTTTAACGAATGCGAACGTCAATGGTTCGTCTTTGAAGTTCGTTTGTGAACACTTGTGCGTCGCCTTCTGCGTAATCTATGCATTCTTGGAGCACTTCGGCAACCTTGTTTGCACATGCTACGTCTTCGTCGGTTGGTGCGATTTGGTGTCCAACCGGTAAGAATGGGTCTGCTTGTCCACTTTCAATAAGTCGCTTACGAAGTTCCAAAGTTTTAACAGCGTAATCAAGATTGTTTAATTCTCCACCGAAAATGGATTTTCTTAAAACTTCCACGCTTTCTTTTGGTTGTTCTTCGGTTTGCTCGGTAGTGCTTCCGTTGATAACGCTATCAAGTAACTTCTTATTGTCCGCCACGACTTTTTCATATTCCGAACGGTCAACAGTTTTTTCTTTCAGCTCTTTAATGGCAGCAATGTAGTTGGCTGTTGTTTCGTCTACATTTCCGTTTTCGTTGTTTTGTGTTTCGTCAATCATAATGAATCTCCTTAATTACATTTTATATGCAAATAAAAAAAAGGAAACATAAATTAATATGAATCCTTCTTGTATCAACATTTTTGAGGCAATATGAATAGAATTACTGATTTGTAAGTACAATCACAATTTCCCGTACCTCTTCGGTCCTACTCGGAATAATTGGTTGTAACAAATATTATTCATACGCACAATGCTAAAACCTATTTTTTAATTAATGACAATTCTTGGTAGAACTGTACTTGTGCCATTAAGTCTTTGAACATGAACCCCCGTGCGTCTGCAATATCAAATATATTTTTGACTTGTTCTTGGTAAAATTCGTCGTCTATGTATCTTTTCATAGCAAGCGTATTCACCTTTTCTCCATTATAACGCTTAATTATTCTTCCGTCCCATAATGTGTACCAATCGTTAGGCGATTTACTGAACTTAATAATAATATTTGGTTTGTAAAGTCTACCACCATATAACAATGATAAATCACGTTCAACCTTGTTTGTAAAGTTTCCGGAACCGTCGTCAATTTCATTTGCTAACGCTTTTTTTCTTCTTTCTTCGTATGCTTCACTATTAGAAATATAATCCATTACACAATGTTTGCGTTTTAACTTATATACTCCAAATTTTAAAGGAATGAAATTAAACATAGACAATGCGGCTGGGCACTCTTCCGTATTATTCATAATCATAAAGATTCTTACATTTTCACGCTCGGAACGGCAGACGTTTTCTACTTGCATTTTTAAGTTGTAAACAACGTCGAATGTTCGTTTTTGTCCTTTTTCCAAAGCGAATTCGTCAATCATAATATTAACGCCTTTGAATGTTTTTTTATCGAACAATGCTGCACCTTTACAGTTATAAGCTGTTGAAAGACCATATACACGGCAAAGCAACATACCATTTTCAAGAAATACTGAATCGCCTTTTACTTTGATTCCTTCTAATCCGAATTGACGAACTAATATTGGTTCAAACAACTTTGCACCGTTATTCATTAACATATTTTTAACGGCAATATCATTCAAACGGAACCAATAGAACGGAACATGATATAACTTCGATTTCTTGTCGAAGAAGTCGCATAATAAGTATTGTTGGACACTAAACGACTTTCCACGTTCACGGGCACCAATAAGACAAAACCAATTTGCCCACCAATTGCCAAGAACTGAACGTATAGTATACCACAATTTAGATTGATACGCCTTATCTTTGGCAAGTGCTTTCATTGACTTTTTATATTCAGTTAATGCGTTTTTCTCTTTCTTCATAATTATTCACTTCCGAAGAATGTTCCTGCTATTACGTCGCTTGCTGCGGTTGGGTCGTAACCTTCTTTTAGTAATTGCTCATAATATACGTCAATTTCAACTTTGTATGTTTCTTTTATATCGCTCCAAAGTTTGGTCCTTATGTCTTTTAATTTAACTTTAATTCCTAATTCACTTTCAAGAAGTCTTTTACTTTGTATTGCTCCTTTGTATGACATTGTATATCGTTGATCGTAAATAATTTGTCCAACGGCACTTTTACTTTTATCTAATACGCCTTGTTTTTTGGCGATTGTAAGTTGATTGAATGCTATTCGGAATTCTTTATAACTTAATTTATTAGATAAGAAGTTAACGCCTTTTTTCTGTAATTTGTTATATTGCTTTGAATATTCGCTATACTTCTTTCGTGCGTATTTATAGCTGTGTACTTCTCTTTGCATTGTTATTCTCCTTCTTTATTATACCGTATAATGGATTTTTATTCCTTCTTCTTCGTCGAATGTAAAATAAATTGGATTCGACGCCGTGGAATAAATGTCCCCCCATTCCCAATTCTTACGGTCCTTTAATTCGTCAAGTTTAGTTGTTCCACGAACTACGGGTGTGTATTTTCCGTTTTCTATGAATTCATATGAACCAGCAGAACGGAAACGAATTTTACAATCCACGTGGTCCCAAGACCATTGACCCAATTTGGAACCATAATTGTTGTCTTTAAATTTTCGCCAATCTCCGGAAACCCATATTCCGTCGGTGTTATATGCGATTATTAAGAATCCTTTATTTGATAACTTTTCAGCTAGTCGCTTTACACGTTCGTTGTTGTCGTGGATCGCGTCTCTTGATAAGTGCGACCATTTCGCCTTCACTTGTGGCATTGAAGATTGCATATAACCAACTGTCAAATTCAATACGTCTTTATAATCTTGATTGTTCTTACGGTTGTTATAGAAATATTCAATAGTGGAACGGAATTCCGGGTGCGTGTTCGCAAGTCCTGCCGGGTAAGAATTGTGGAAGTCAACATGGCAAGCATTTTCGAATGTTACGTTTTTATACAATTCACGTTCCATACAAATTGACGGTGCTTCAATTGTCTTTTTTATTTCTTCGCCATTCTCGATTGCGTAATCATTTATATTAATTCCGTTTTCTGCTAATTTGGCGGCAAATATCTTGAATGCTTTATTTCCGAATAAATGTTTCTTTCCGTCTTCGTTTGCGTCTCTTTGAATGTAACGGAATTGGTAACGATAAGCACGTTCGAATGTAACAACTGTTAATTCTATGCAGCTTTTAAGAACTCTTACGTCATAAGCATATGAATTCTTATACTTGTTCATTCCTTCCCAAGATATAGCACCGGAAGGCGTACGAATTAATTTGTTAAAATCATTATCGTTCTTGATTTTAAAATAAACTTCGTTGAATTCTTCTGCTCCTTGGCGTGTTGCTTTAAATAAATTAACGGGTATGTTTTTAAAGTTTGGTGCCTGGTTTACTTTATATTCTAAATATTTATACTTTTTTGTCATATACTATTTCTATAATTGTATCTATTATTTCTTTGTCGGTTTTGTACAAGTCTTGTGCTAAATCCAAAACCATTTTTATTAACTTTAATTTGATTCTATTTCTTATTGCTTCGTTAAAACGTGGTTTATTTCTATATATTGTTATAGAACTTTTGGAAAGTTTTTTTATTTTTCTTTTAGTCATTTCGGATTTTCTCCAATTCTTTTAAAAATTTGTCTATTGTTTTATCACTGCGATAGCACCCGGAATTGCCTTTTTTATCTTCTCGAATACCGGAATATCCAAATAAATTACAATCGCAATAGTCGTCTTCATATTCATAATATGAATATTCGCAATGTTCACATTTTCTAAATTTTCCCATTTTTCTTCTTCTTTCCGTGTTCAATAGCTGATTTATGCATATGTGAATATAAAGTCATTAACGCTAATAATTCTTCTCTTTGTCTCTTTGACAATAAATTTTCGCCATAATCCAATACAGCTTGACAACATTTTTCTAATGTTTGTTTACGTCCTAATCCGTAACCTTTTTTTAAATCTTCTTTCATAAGTTTTCTCCTTGATAATATATTATAAAATTTTAATTACTTTGTAAATATCTAAAATAAAGATAATTGAATATACGTGCGTTTTACGTCGTAATTGTTTATTATATGTTTTATGGCTTCGTCTACTTCCTTTTTTGTTTCGCACGGAGAAGAACAACCACATTCGTTCTTTTTGTCCATGAATGATATTGAAATCCATTCTTTTTGTATTGTTTCGTTCTCCTTCACATTACGAATATTAATTTCTAATTCTTGTTCATTATTCAATTTTATTTGTCTTGTTTCTTGAACTGCATAATTATAAAGTTCTTTAATATTCATAATTTTTCTCCTTCTTCGTCATATACAGGAACACGATATAATTTGCAGCGAACGCCATTGACTTTTGTTATTCGCATTTCTTCTTCGATTTTATATTCTAATATACGAGCGATTGAATTATATTTTTTTCCGGTTTCTTCTGCCATTTCGTTAATATTATTCCAAACGCCTATGCATAATTCGTCTTTAACACTGTATGCAGCTATTAAATATTTGTTTTGATAA
Organism: Bacilli bacterium; assembly: GCA_024399115.1. Taxonomy (GTDB): domain Bacteria; phylum Bacillota_I; class Bacilli_A; order RFN20; family CAG-826; genus RGIG9670. The sequence continues at coordinate 1,094 of JAKSHZ010000027.1, read as the reverse complement.
TATCTTGAATTGAATTCTTCACGCCAACGCTTGAAGTCTTTTGGTGTTGCTTGTCTTTTACATGCTCGCCATTCACATACTATGTCATTTTCGATTGTGTAATATCGCAAACCTTTATATACATATTTAAAGTTAATTTGTGGTTCTTTCATTTTCGTTCTCTCTTCCTTTGTTTAGTTCTTCTATTAATCGGTTGAATTCTTCTATTATTTCTTTTGCTTCTTGCTTCAACGATTCTATATCAAATTGGAAGCTTTTAAGTAATTTGCTTGATATTAAATATTTCCATAGATATTCAAACGTTAAACGGTCTTTTTCAATGCAGAATTCTTTAATCTTGTCGAACGTTTCCGATAGTTTAAATTCGTTAACATGATATTTATTTATTGCCATATCATAAACAAGATTTAATATTATGCGGTCTTCGTCGGTTCCTTCAATTCTTCTTTTTTCGTCTTTCATGCTAACAACTCCGGTTTAATTTGAATAATTGGTTTAATAACTGTTCTTGTTTTGCAATCATAAATATATGTTTCCATACCTTCAATTACATATACATACAATTTGTCTGCTCCGTGTTCAGCTTTGTAAACTTCATTGCATTTAATATAACGAACGAATCCGTCATATGTAGTGAATGTCTTTACGTCGATAAGTTCTCCCGTTATAACGTCGTAAAAGTCGGGTTTTACGGGTATTGCACCTTCATACAAATTAATATGATATTCAATGTTGATAAATTGTAGATTGTCAAAATCTAACCAAAATTCCTTTTCTACGATATAAGAATTAAGAAACAATTTTAAGTGTCCACGTGGACTTGTTTTCTTCTTTGGTGCTGCTATCTTGCTTTCAATGTAAAGTGCTTTCTTTCCGTTTGGTGTCTCCCAGGCGTTATGCAAGAAGACTTCTAACAATCTTTCATATGGTATTCTTTCTTTCATAATGATTCTCCTTTGTGATTACATTTTAACAAATCAATATTTGCATTGCAATAATTAAATAAATAAAATTTTATTTTCTTGCGTGCATACGCACGTGTATAAATATGCAATATTCTATATGTCTTGCATACCAATGCCACTGCTTATTTT
>JAKSHZ010000026.1 GCA_024399115.1 Bacilli bacterium | reverse complement strand
TTGTGATTTAGAACTAGATCTTCAAAGAGTCAATGACAATGCATCAACTATAAAAATGAAAAGATAATGGAAAACGAAATAGATTATAGTAAAGTTAATCAAGATGCCTTAACTGACATTCTTGGAACTTCAGATGTTGCAAATACGGTTTCTTTTCCAGAAGTAGGCGACGTTTTGCCAGAAGATCAGACTGATGAGGTCATCACAGTTAAAGATGTATGGGATTTATTATCTCGCCTTAACAAAGAGGGTAAAATCGTAAAAGATGACCATGCTATGAGCTGGGGAACAAGGCTCATTATATTAGATTTTGATAATCTAAAGATATCAGAAAAGAAAGCAATTGAAAAATTAGGGGTACACTTGCAAGGTTTTCGAGGTAAAGGATTTGTTGGAGATAAATATGAAGGCTATCAGCATTACTTCGATTTCAAATCCATAGGCTCGGCATGGGGCAATTGGAATGGAAGAGTGCAAGCTTTTCTAGGTAATGACAAAGAGTATGCAAAGAAATATAATAAAATTGAAGAGGGCGAGATTCTTTACGGACCAAAGAAAGAAAAAACGATCTTGGAAGAAAGCAATGTTTCTCTTGATGGTATAGATTCAGAATCAAAAAGGGAGGATTCTCAGAATGTTAAAGAAGATCAGAAACTTGATAGTAGCAACCTCACTAATCCTATAGAGGAAAGCAATGTAACTTCTGATGGCATAGAAAAAGATCAGAAAGAACAGATAAAAAAGGAGGATTCTGCTCAAAAATCAACAAACAAGAAGCAATCGCATTCTTCAAACAGAGACATCGATGTGATGAAAGAAGATTATCTTCTTGCTTTTCTAACGTCGTTTTATCATCAACTAAAGATTAAAGATGACATAAAAGAAATATGGGCAAGTATAAGATCTCTGTCAAATGAAAAAGAAAACAAAGTAGAACCTGCAAAAGAGAATAGAATTGTTACTAGAATAGAAGACAAAGATGGCAATGTTAGTTACAATATATGCACAAAAGATAGCCAAGCTTTTACTTTGGATTTAGAACAACATAAAGACAAAAGTCTAAAAATAGACACATTTGAAATTGGAGAGAACTCAATTTCTATTGTGGAAGATATATTAAAACAACCCGATATTGCTTTGTCTAAAGAAGACACACTTAAATTGGATTCTGAATTGGCAAAAAAAGCAAATTGGATAACAACTAAAGATTTTGAGGATGAAAATTCTATTCTTAAAACAGAATATTCAAAACAAAAGAATCTTGACATTCCTATTGAGGAAATAGAAAAAAACATCAACTGGAACGCTATAGAAAAGAATACAGGAATCACTAAAGCGAAGCTTCAAAAAGAAGGAAATTATGAAAGATTCATAATTGGACAAGAAACGTCAATAATGAGTCTTAAAACACCTTGTGGTGACGACAGCAATATCTTGAATATATCTACAGAAGGAAGGCTAAAACTTATCAGAAATGAAGAAGGCGAATATAAAGTCATTACTGTAGATAACCATAAACTGGAATTGCTGAAGACAGAATTGACATCGGAGCAAAAAGAGGATAAAAAAAACAGCAATCGATATTTTGTATCGAAAGATGGTCAGGATTTCGTCATAAAGAAAGATGGGGAAGAAGTGAAAATTGAGAGATTGCCTAATCTGCGTCTTGAACAGATAAAAAACGAATATCATTTAAGCGACAAAGATTTGTTGAAACTCCGCAATGGTGAAACATTGAATATAGAGTATCAAACCCAAACTGGCAAAACTAAAAATGCAGATATTGCCTTGACCAATTTATCTATCAATAATCAAACAAGGCAAGAAGCTCAGGATTTACAGTTTAACGCAAAATCAAGTTTTGCTCTTAGAATTTTCAATAAAAGAGATATTCTTCCAAAAAATGAAATTTCACAGACGGAAGGAGCAGGTGTTAAATTTAAAAGACATTAAATCTAAATAAAATGACAACAGAAGAATTACTAGGAATAACAGAGGATCAATTAAATGATGAGTTGTTCTCTAAATATGAAGAGCGTTGGGTTAAAGTTGGATTTGCTGATACTCTAATTAAGTTAGGTAATGTGATCCTAACAGAAATAGCTGGTTCTATAGAGCAATTGGCAACAATGTTCTATAGTCCAATTCCATTGACTTGTGTATCTCAGATATACAATGATCTGTATCGTAAATTCTGTGATTTAGAAGCTCTACAAACAGAAATAATTACCATCAGTAATAATTTGAATATGACGACATTCTTTTTTCAAGGTCTTATCAGTAAAGTGAATGAAGCTCGTTTTGTGCTTGACAGAGTAGCATCACTTAAAGAAATACTGACAATGCTGATTGAACAGTTTAAGGATATAACCAAAGTGGCTGTCAATAAAGAAGAAAGGACAAAACATATTAATGATTATTTCAATGTCATTAAGCCTAGTGTTGAGAGATATCAAAAGAAAATGAGAGAACTCGCTAATCTATATTTAGAATTAGGTGCTAATCTAAGAAATCTAAATTCTAATGATGAAGAACGACAAGAGATAGAAAATGCGTTCTCGGTCGCTCGATAAAAAATCTTCATTTCGCTTGAATTACGGATACCAGGTTATCGACAGATTCTATTAATTAAAAAATATAAAATTATGCCAAACGAAAACGAAACACCTGAATTTGTGTTGAATCAAAATCAGGTAATGGACTCTCATTCAGAAGAGATCCAAAAGAGTGCAGACATCACTCTAGGAAAGGTATGGGACATGATACAGAATATGACTGTATCTTCGGAGAAAAAAGAGCTTGCAGAAGGAATTGATGCAGGAGTAGTCGTAACAATTAGCGACACAAATTTGTCGCCTTCCCAATTCCAGGCAGTTAGAAACGTGTGTGAGCAATGCAATGGCACATATTTGACCAAAGCAATGAATGAAACATTATTCGATACTGCATCTACAAAGAATACCTATTCTTTCCAGTTTGCAACTCAAGAAGATGCAAACAATTTCATTGGATTGAACCGTGAAAAATCTATTGAGTACGGATTCAATGAAGATACTATTGTTGTATCTGAAGCTAAGATCCGTTCTGAATACAATCTGACTAAGTACCGAGTTACAGCATCAGACAACGAGGTCAAGTTGATCTACAACAACAACGAACTTACTCCCGAACAATTTAAGACTCTATCAGACAAAGTAAAAGAGAATGGTATAGCCAAATTGTCTACGTCAATGTACCATTCCACTATCATTACATTTCCTATCAAGTATAGTGATACTTTCATTGAGAAAGCTCGCCAAAACGATCTTGCGTATGGACGAGAGCCTAGAGAATTTCGCACTTTTGTATCTCAAAAAGATGCGTACAAGTGTATGATGGAATTTAAGAAGGATCTTGACGCAATTGTCAAAGAAAACTTCAAGATGAAGGGTATCCGTCAAGAAGGACTTGACTCTTATGCCGTTTCTGTCTATATCGACAAGGACGTAGACATGAACAAAGATTCCAACAAGGCAGAATTGGATCGATTGCAGGAATCCCTTAAAAACAAAGGTCTAACTATTGTTTCAGAAGAAAAAGTATCTAAACAAGGCAACAGTTACACTTCTCGTTATATCGTTGTTCCAAACAATGATATAGAAACTGCAATGCAGGTCAGAGACGAAGTACAGACGGTGACTTCAAAATTGAATGGCAATGCGTCAGTTATGAGTGTTGATACTCTAATTTCTGCAAAAGAGGAAAAAGATTTTGTATCTGTAGAGGTCAATCATCTTCCCAAAGGTGCAAAAGTTACCGCTATAGCAGAAGAGTACGGATTCAAATTAAAGGAGAATTCATGGAAAGAGTATGCAGACGGTAGTATTAAAGCTACATTTGTTACAACAACACCGAATGGGGTTACAGGAGAGGACAGACAAGTAGCACTTGATGAATTGCAATATAAAGCAAGTATGTTACAGGCAAAAATAGCTTCTTTAGAAATCGGTGCTACTACTTGTCAGAAGTATTTGAACCAGATTGACAAGGAAATAAAAACACTTATCAACGTAGAGAAGAAGGAGTATCATAATTTATGTCAGAACCAAACATACACAATTAAAGATGCTCCTGAAGTTGTCATGATTCGTCTGAAGACAGATAATTTAGACAACAAAACGATGAAGGAGATTTGTTCTCAAGTTAGAGCATTAGGAGGATTTGTTATTTCAGACAAAGGTTCTATGTCTATCGGTTTTTCTTCAGCAGACATTATGGAGAAAGTAAACCAACAAACAGGAGAGATAGAACAAAGACAATATCCAATTAAAGGAAGATCTTTGGAGAAGTGCCATGAATTGGCTAACTCAGTACAGGAACACATTCTTGCGAAAGGAGTCCTTAAAATAAGTGATTTCCTAAAAATGGAAAAAGCAAAGGAGGATAAGGTACAAAATCTTGAAAACGAAAGAAAGACAATCAAGATTGGTAGATAATCATCATTTTGAGACTACAATATGGTAAAAAGTTTTGAAGAACTTGAATCTGTATTGGCAAACAATGGCGAGGTTTTGACTTCTATATGGAAGTTTAAACCTCGCATAAGTGTTGACCAAGAGAAACAAGAGGTTATAATATATTTTGGCGAAGACTTTGTAATGGATGAGAACATACAAAATTTTCGTAGAGAGTTAAATGGCAAATTCAGACCTGCTTACACAAGTAGTAAGGGAGAAGAATTTGGTCAATGCTTTGTTTTTGACAACGAGGTGTTTGCTCGTGCATTCACAGGAGAAGATATTGCCGACATTAAAGAAGGAGCTATATGGTCTGTTAAATATTCAAATTTTACAGAATCTGCTATAGAAAGCGAATCTGAAATATCGCAAGAGGATGTAGAACCTGTCCAACAGAATATTATTGAAGAAGACATCCCAGAATCCTATGAACATAGACCTATAAATGAGATTGTGCCTAATGAAGATGAAATAAACAGTCTTAAAAGAAGATTAGGAATAGGACCTTATTCAGATGGAGATGTTACGATCATAAGCACAGCCTATCTCAATGAATACGCTAAGTCTAAAGGCATAAGACTTTTTTCTTTTTCAGAAAGGGAAAATGAAATATTGCGTTATTGCGTGAAAAATTTCAGTGAAGGAATAACTGGATTAAATCGTAATAATGGTGCTGTTAAGGATATACTGAACAGTTATTTTCAGACGAGTTTGGTTAATTGCCCTAACTATTATACTAAAAAGTATAATTGTCTGGCACAGAAATACAGTCAAGACTATGAATTGGCTAAAGACACAATTGATGGATTATGGAAGGAGTTGTGTGACTCGATTAACGGTAGAAATAATAGTGTGACTAGTGATGCGTATAGCAAAAATACGAGCTACTATACTCCTAACGAAATAACTTCTGCTTTATCTGAGATTGTAAAATCCGCAGGTCTTCAACAAGGTCAAAAATTCGGAGATTTTGCTGTCGGAATGGGTGCTTTCATCAAAGATTATGATGATAAGAATCTTGATATTGTAGGTGTAGATATTGATCCTTTGGCAAGCTTGACTACTAAGATATTATACCCTAATGCTAATATCATTAATAGTCCTTTACAAGATGTAAAATTAAACAAGGATTTTGATGTCACTGCTACAAACGTTCCTTTTTCTGGCAATACTCTTAATGTTATAGATTTGAGTTGGAAATATAAGTCATCAGCTCAGAAAATGGCAAAAAATTCGCTACATAACTACTACATTATGAAGATGCTGGAGCAAACAAAGGAAGGAGGTATGAGTATGATTATTACTAGTACAGGCTTCTTGGATAACAGCAGAAACGATGTAAGAAAGGAGATTGCGAATCAAGCGAAACTAATAGGTGTTGTTCGTTTGCCAGCTGGTGTATTTGCAGATTCAGAACAAACTGAATGCGATGTTCTTATTTTCCGTAAATGGAAAAAAGGAGAAGAGAAAATTCAAAAATTTGAATTTGTCAACAGCTCTGATGTGTCAATTATAGAGAAAGCTACTGGCAAGAATAAAAAGGGTGAAGATACTGACACATACAATACTAGATATGTCAACAATATTTTTAGAGAAACTTATCAGAATGTTGCTGACGAAAAGAAGGTTGAAGCGGAATCTGACTCTCTTATTTTAGGAGATTTGTTTATCGGAACAAGAGGAATGGGTAAGTTCGTTAAAAAGGACTTTTTTGTTTCTCATCCGTCAGAATCAAAAATCCTTTCTCTTGATGAAATCAAAGATTTGAGTGCTAAGATGAAAAGCACCTTATTAAAACAGATCGAAGAGGAAGGCGAATTTTTAAGTGTTATTCCAGAACAGGATATTGAAGAGGAACAAACAATAAAAACAACATTTAACAAGAATGTTGTCATAATAGAAGAAGACGGAATCAAAATTCCTTATGTGGAATACTTCTCTTATAACACTTACGGTGAACAATCGTCATCTTTAGAGAAAATCGAGGGATTATCAGATAAGCAAATTTCTACTTTGTCTGATTATATTGATTTGAGAGACGCATATAAAAATCACCGAAAGATTGCGAAAGAAACAGCTAACAGTCAAGTTAGTGACGAATTTGACAAAAGCCTTGTATATATTAGAAATGTTTATGAAAATTTTGTCAAAAAGAACGGAAATCTGTTTGACAACAAAGACATTTCTTTTATCAAAAACTTAGATAAGGATTTTCTTGACATAATTCTTTTGGAAAAAAGAAACGAGGAAGGAAAGATTGAAGTTGCCGATATTCTTGAAAGAAATATATTTGTCAATTCGAAACACAAACTTCCCAATACTATCGAAGAGCATGTCTTATATTCTATGAACAAAAAGTTTGGAGAGATAGACATCGCATATTTGGAAGAACAGTTTGGAGATAATTGGCAACAAGTGTGCAAAGGAGAGGTGTTTTTCTGTCCAGAAGAAGAAAAGTTCATTCCTAAAAACATATACTTATCAGGAAATTTAGCGGATAAAATCAATTATATAGAAACGTTAGGACTTGCGAATAAGTACGCAGATAATTTATCCGCATTGAAAGAAGCAATGCCTAAACGTCTTACAATAGATGAAATTGACATTCGTGGTGGTATGCCATATATTACCAAAGAGATATATGTGTCTTTTTGCCAGGCATTGAATGATACAGTTTGCAAACATAATTGGTCTTATAAATTTCAGTATAATGCGAATCTTGGCATAATTGAATGTGTGGCAGTTTTTGAGAGAAATAAGAGTAATGATTTAGATGCTGTTTTGATAAATCTTGGGATTTCGCAAGCTAACAATATGCCCTTTGGTTCTGATGCTAATGTTGGCGATAAATTAAAGAGACTAAATGACGCATTTACATCTTTTGCACATTGTTCCGTTGCAACATTTGGCACACGTCAAAAGAAAGACGAATCATATGATGACTACAATATAAGAAAAGGACAATGGGAATATGAAGCCAAACATATTTTTGAGATTCTTAATAATGAACTTAAAACGTTCATCAAGCAATCGCCAGAATATACAGCAGTTATAGAGAAAGCATATAACGATTCCCTGAATTCTTATGTAGTCCCCAAATTTGATGGTTCATTCATTGAGGTAGAGGGGTTACGTAAAGATTTATATGACTACCAACGACGAGCAGTTGCACAAATGCTCTACAACCGAACTGGATTGCTTGACCATGCAGTTGGTGCAGGAAAAACTTTGACTATGGCTTCTCTTATGAAAACCATGAAAAAGATGAATATGTGCAATCGTCCAGTAATGGTTGTTAGACCGAACAATATTGCGTCTATCAAGAAAGACTTGGAAAGTTCTTTCACTGACACGAAAATTGTATATGTAATGTCAAATGATGGAATCAACAAAAACATTGCAAGTTCGCTCAATCGTATCAAAAATGAAGATTTTGACTTATGTGTTATGTCTTCATCCGCATTGGATAACATTTATGTTCCTAGTGCAGAAATTGTAGAGACAAAACGAGAAATCGCTTATCAAACTGAGATTATGGATGCGATATTGTCGGATAAGCAATCTTCAGCAAAGTATGAAAGCACACTTAATGACATTAAAAAGAGAATCTCAAAACTACAGGAGAATCTTAAAGGATTAGAGAACAAAGAAGCAGAAGAGCAAAAGAAGAAAGTAGGAATTAGCGAATTAGGTTTTGACTTCTTCTGTATTGATGAAGCTCATGAATTCAAAAATCTTGCAACTGAAACAGGAAAGAAGATGGTTCAAGGTTCTGGAGTGGCAGACAGTTCTGGCAAGGCAAAGAATATGATGAGCCTTTGCCATTACATCCATAGCCTTAACAATAATACCGACACTGGTGTCGTTATGGCTACAGGAACACCTATTACGAACGCTATCACAGAAATGCTTGTCTATTTCAAGTATATGAAGCCGAACTTTTTACAAAAAGCAGGTTGGGACGACAAGAGCTTTGAAGATACATTCTATCCTCCAACAGAAGAGATAACATACGATGCCATAGGAACACCCAAACGACAGTTTGTATACGGTAAGGTAAGCAATATAAATGCTTTATCTCCGATGTATATGACACTTGCAAATGTCGTTGATACAGAAAATACTCCACAGTTGCTTAAAAACAGACCGAAAGGCAATGTAGAGCAAATTATGATTCCGTCATCTTCTGCTTATTATGCTATCACTGAAGACATCAAACTGATACTTGAGTACCAGAAGGATATGAGTGCAAATAGAATTCCTAAAGTAAAACTTGAGGATCTAAAATACATTAAGTTAACGGATGGCGAAAAAAAGGCTTTGTCTCTTACTGCAATATCGGTGGCTAGACGTGGAACTGTGGATGTTGATTTTGTTATACCAAGAGAAATTCTTGAGAGAATAGCTAACGATTACAATATTCCAATGAGTCTACTTACACGTAACTCCAAAAGAGAAATGTGTGTGAAGATGATTAAGGAAAGATACGATGAAACAGTTGGTATTGCTGATGGTAAGCAATACAAAGGTGTACAACTCATATTCTGCGATCAAGTTGGAAATGCAAGGTACGAGAAAAAAGAGATCATCTACAATTCTTTATGGAAAGAACATAGCAATTTCCTTGCCATGGATTTTGAACTAAAATCTATGTATGACGGATTAAAGAAGAAAGGTAAAGAAGAATCGGACGAATATGTTTTTCTCAAAAATGACGAGTTGAACAATCATATAGACAAAATGATTGAACATATTCAAAACAATTATAATCTTGAAGAGGAAATATTGGGAGGAGAAGCCAGAGAGATTATAGTTCAATTAGAGAGAGCTAAAGATGACACATCCCTTCATCATAAATGGTCTTTCTATGATGAATTAAAACAAGATTTGATAAAAGCTGGTGTTCCTGCCAATGAAATTGTATTCTTTAACCAGTCAACTTACGGTAACGACAATAAAAAGAAGGAGAAGCTTATCAATGATATCAACTCTGCAAAATACAGAGTTGTGATAGGATCATCAGAATCAATGGGAGTCGGTAATAACTTACAAGAAAGTGTTGTCGGAGGAATTTTACTTGATGCACCATGGAAAGCGAGTGACGACGAACAAAGACTCGGACGTATGTTGCGTCAAGGAAATAAGATACCTAGGGAACTGTTAGACAAGTGGGGAGGGGTCAAGGCTTACCGATTCACGCAAGAAAACTCCAATGATGTCTTTATGTACGATAAGATAATCAGAAAAGGCAATATGATCCGTAGCATCAAGAACGGAACAATGATAGAAAGAGAAGCGGATTTTGCCAGCAAGGGTCTTGCTTCTGATGCAAATGGAGAATTAAGTGTGAGTGCGGAAGAGTGTATGGCTAACTTGAACTCTAATTTTAATCTAGAGATCAAGCAAACACTTAATGAAAAGATAATACGACTTGAGACAGAACAAATCCACTTAAGGAATCAGGCTTCCGACCGAGAGAAAAAACTTGTAACAAAACAAAAGACATACGAGTTAAACTCTGAAATCTTGACGGATTTAACTGCCAATGGAGATTATCTAAGAGAACATTGCTCATTTTATAATAGCAAAATTGGTGATGAAATCTATGAAAACAGATTGACTAAGGCAAAAGCACTGTTTGGAGAAAATGCTGTCGTTAGAAAAGATTCTGTTTATTTAAATATAGATGGAATTGAATACTCGTCTGTTAAGGAGATTGCGAAAGCTATCCGTTCATACGAACATAGTAACAAAAAATCAGTAATCAAAGCTTTTGGTATTGAAGGCACAATTGAAGGCAAAGGCTCTGATAATAGATTTTATATGAGTCTACGCAGTCAATATCTAAAGGATATTCTCATAAACGATCGAGTTGTTAAAGAAGGAGAACCAAAACAATTAGATTTCGGAGAGCATGAACCTATAAATATTCTAGAAAAGGAGATTGATTTTTCCATGACAGATGATAAGTTGGCTCATTTCTTTGGCGATCTAATTAAATACCAGTTGCTTCAGGAAGCAAGATACAACTCTGCAAACTACAGTCTTAAAGGCGAATTAGAAGTGCTACAAAATCAAAAAGTTGATATTTTTGATAAAGGAGACATTCTTTCTTCGTTAAAGAAAAAGATGGATGAGTGTGAATCCATTATAGCAGAAGGCAGAAAAATCTATTCTCGTTCACAAGCTACAGAGTTCAAAGAGATGATAGAGGAACTTATGGCTACAGATAAGGAACAACGAGGAGTCTTAGTATCAGAAGTGAACAATGTAAAATTCAAAACAATTTCTGTAGCTCAAACTTCTTCTCAATTCTTGTCTCTAGAGAATGACATTTTGCTCACTTTGCTTATCGGAGATTCCGAAAAAGCGAGCTTGCTAGCTCCATTGCATCGTGATGCAGACATTAACGGAAAAGAGGAAGCGTACAATAAGCTTGAAGCTGTCACATCACAATGTAAAAAACTGAGCGAAAATAAGGAAGAATTATCACTTGATCGTTTGAATCCTGTGTTATTTGAATATAAGATTCTTGACAAGTACAACAAAGATTGTGGCAAGTTTTATCCGTACAGATATGTTTCCAATTCAGATGGAGATTTTCTAATTGGTGTCCTTATCGCAGATGGTAAATCGGAGCAAAAGACATATGATTGTAGGAAGATACAAGATCTTTCTCCCAATATTGAGTATGCGATTAATGTTGCAAATGGAACAGAAATCAAATACATAGAGGATGAACTTTTAACCCAAGGTGTTATCACTCAAGAAGAATACAATAATCTACAGAATGGTTTGGGCATTTCTAACAAGCTTATAGGATATCAAAGTAACGATATTGAAGAAGTGCCTACAAAAGATGTTGGTTTTATTGATTTGGATGACACTCAGGTGATTGAAGTACAATCTGAATCTATAGTTGCTGATGACATCAAACATGAGAATGATAATATGGAGATTGATAAATACAAGTTCCCATACTCTAACATAGTTGAAAAATCTGAAATCCAAATGTGGAAAGACAGATTCTCCCAAATCGGAGTGCCAGGAGCATCTTATTCTTTGGAGGAAGATATGGCATTAGCTAAAAGATTCATGACTCCTTCGCAATATGCGGTAGCGATAGAACGAGACATGATGGAAAATTTCACATCAGTTGCTAAAGGTGCTAGAGAAGCTTTCAGAAATTATTTTGAAGGAGTTTCAATCGACCAGGAACCGTCATTCTCTATTTATGCGTCTAAAGATGTTTCTGTACTATCATGGGATGGAGAAGACTTTATAAGAGGTGTAAATCAAAATGGAGACTGGACAGGATATAGTGCTGAAGAAACTTTTAGTCTAAAGGAAATAAATCCCTTGGGTATAAGAGAAATGCTTCAAGAGTCTGCTGATTTTAGCCAATCTATCAATAATGATGTTGTCGTCAATGAATTAAAGTCTTTGAGTGAGACAATAATAGACAAATACAAGCGTGGAGAAATCAGCAACACTGAACTCATAGAAACTCGTAACATGTATCGAGAAGGTGGGGAAGAAATTGTGTCTCTTGTTTGTGAGCAAATGACGATTGATGCATCCAGAAAAGAAAGTGTTGAGGAAATTATCGATAATCTTAATTCAATAATCTCTCCTGCTGATGAACTTATATGGCATAAACTTAATGGCGGATTAGACGACAACACTCTAATTGTAATTTCTTCTTGCTTTAATGAAGCGGAAATTGACATTTTAAGTGAACAATTGCGAGACATGAAACTTATTGAGTCAAAGTCTAACCTTAAAATGTCTGATGAATCCGCATTGCAACAGATAATCGAGCAAGGAAAGATTTTAGGCGAAACTATCGTCTACAAACAGTTGCTAGAAGAACCGACAGTAGGAAAACAATTTGAATCTGTTGTTCTTGACTACTTGAATGATGAAGAAAAACGACAGATAATCATATCTGCGTTAGATGAATATTCATCAGAGACGTTTATTAGAGAGGACAAGGCTGTTGACTATGAGGGAAGTATAGGTCTTATAAAGGAGACTGTGCAGAAAGTTGACGACAGCATAAAGATAGTTGACTATGATGTTCTTCCTGAGAATATTAGGAAGAAGCGTATTGAGATGGACATTCAGTCTTTGACAGTTGTCAATGATATAGTTTGTGAGTATCATAAGGTTCAGATGTTGCGATGTGATTACGAAAAAATCAATCGATCATTTGAAATTGCAGAAAGCAAATATCAGAATCCTGTACTTGCTAAGAACCCTGTATTCCAACAGATCTATGAGAAAGCAAAAACAGATAAAGACAACAAGATTGCAGACATAAACGCAACAGTGTCTTCTATGAAATACTTTAACCAGGAAAGACTAGACAAGGATATGTCTGAAGAACTATCTGAGTCTCAGTCTCGTGGAATGAGACGATAGCTTTTTACTTTCTATAATAGCAGAAGGATATTCTTCTGCTATTTCTTTATATAAATTACATTTAATTAAAACTTATGTATTATATTTGCACTTAATTTACAAATAAACATAAGTTATATGACAAATTTTTTTGAACTTAGCACTCCTGAGATTGTCCAATACTTGGGCAAAAGGTTTAAAGAATATAGAATAATAGACAATCTTACACAAAAAGAAATCGCCCAAAAAACAGGAATTGGCATAACTACAATCGCAAAATTTGAAAGTGGCACAGCTTACAACATATCATTGTCCACACTTATAATTTTGTTAAAAACAATAAAGTGCATAAACAACATAAAAGAACTTATGCCAGATATGACCAATTCCCCATATTTGGTTAAAGAAGATAATAATAAAGTGAAACGAGTAAGACATAAAAAATGATAACAAGTCTAAAAGTAATATTATGGGATGAAGAAATTGGCAGAATTTCATGGTCAAAAGGCTCTCCTGTTCCTTCATTCCAATATAATCCCAAATTCACAGAAAAAGGATTAGAAATATTTCCGATTTCTGCTCCTTTGAGTATATATTCAAACAGAATCATAAAGGGAGAAGTATATAACAAATTATTCCAAAAACTGCCTCCATTCTTAGCTGATTGTTTACCAGACGATTGGGGAAATCTTCTTTTCGATCAATGGAGAAAAAGCAACAACATAAAGAGTAATGAAATAACAGCTCTTGACAAACTTTCGTTTATTGGGAAAAGAGGAATGGGGGCATTGGAATTCATACCAGAAAATTCTCCCAAAGAAAACTTGGAACGTTTAGAGATTAAATCCTTGATAGCTTTAGCTAACAAAGTCTTCTTGGAAAGAGAAAATGCTAAAATATCTCCTGAAGAATCTTTGTCTCTTCAATTGTTGATATCGTTGGGAACATCTGTGGGTGGAAGACAATCAAAGGCAGTAATAGCGATAAACGATCAGACAGGAGAGATACATTCTGGTCAAACATGCGATTTGCCAAACTTTACACACTACATATTGAAATTCGGAGATAAAGAGTTTACTTTTGCTGAAATAGAAATGACATATTTCCAAATGGCAAAAAACGCAGGCATTTCCATAATGGATTCGAAACTATTGAATATTGACGGAATTAATCATTTCCTAACAAAAAGATTTGATAGACAAAATGGGGAGAAACTGCATACACAAACCCTTCTTGCAATGGATGAATATGCAGAAGACAGCTATGAATCCTTCATTGCAGTATGCAGAAAACTAAAACTTTCTCAGACAGAATGTGAAGAAGTATTTAGAAGGATGGTGTTCAATATCCTTTCTAATAATACGGATGATCATAAAAAAAATTTTTCTTTTCTCATGAATAAGAAAGGAGAATGGTATTTATCTCCTGCCTATGATATTACATTCATAATAGATAACAATGGTGTACTCCCAAACAAATTTCATTGTATGAGTGTTAATGGTAAAGTTGAACAAATTAGCAAAAGCGATGTTTTGTCTTTTGCAAAAGAAAATGGCATTAGACATCCAGACAAAATAATAAAGGAAGTTGCTGATTCTTTATGTGATTTTAGAGATTTAGCAATAAAAAACGGTGTTAAAAATCTGTGGGTAGACAGAATTGATTATTGTATACAACAACACTTGTGTGACTGGGAATTGACTTCAAAAGAATTTAAGTTTTCTTACACAAATGAATCAGACTATAAAATAAGGGACGCTTATTTGGAATTAAGACCTTCAAATAATATACATTTGTATGCGTTTATTGAAGATTCATATCAAAAGTTTATTTTTGGTAAAAAATCAGAGGAATGCATGAAATTAAAAGAAATAGGGTTAACAAACATAAAGAAAGATGACATTAGTTTCCTGGTAGACAAATATCTTGTTCCTAAATATGAAAGACAACATAATATAGATCATTCTTCAGCAAAAGAGCTTCTGTCCCATTATAAAAAAGGAGAATTGGATGACAACACTCTAATTGTTATCTCATCATGCTTTAACGAGTCTGAATTGGATATGTTGAGCGACCAGTTGCGTGACATGAACCTTATTGAGTCGAAATCAAACCTTACAATGTCTGATGAATCTATTTTGGAACAGATTATTGAACAAGGAAAGGAGTTGAGCGAAACAATCATTTACAAACAGTTGCTTGACGAGCCGACTATAGGCAGACTATTTGAAACTATTGTAATAGAGAACTTACAAGACGAGAACAAACGGCAAATTATATTCTCCGCTTTAGACGAATATACGTCAGATAAGTTTATCAAAGGAGATAAGTCTATAGACTATGAGGGAAGTATCGATCTAATAAAGGAGACGATAAAAAAGATAGACGAGAGTATAAAAATCGTAGACTATGATGTTCTACCTATGAATATCAGGAATAAGCGAATTAATATGGACTTTCATTCACTAACAATCGTCAATGATATAGTCTGTGAATATCATCAAATCCAGACGTTGCGATGCAAATACGAGAAGAGCATTAAATCTTTTGAAGACATAGAAACAAAGTATCAAAGTCAAGCATCTGCTAAGAATCCTGTATTCCAACAGATCTATGAGAAAGCAAAAACAGATAAAGACAACAAGATTGCAGACATAAACGCAACAGTGTCTTCTATGAAATACTTCAATCAGGAGAAGCTAGATCAGAATATATCTGAAGAACAATCTGAATCGCAATCTCGTGGAATGAGAAGATAAATTCTTCTAAAAACGGCAAGAGCATATTCTCTTGTCGTTTTTTTTGTTGTTAAAATATAAATATAATTAAATATAAGTGTTATTTTTGCACGTAAATTATAATATATTTATATATATGAAAGATTTGCATTTGTATTCTACGCCAGAAATAGTGTCATTATTAGGCAAAAGATTCAAGAAATATAGACTTCTACAAAAAATGACGCAAAAAGAAGTGGCAGATAAAACAGGAATAACAATAACAACCATACATAAATTCGAGACTGGAATTGCATATAATATTTCATTGTCTACATTAATTACACTTTTGAAGACGATTGGATGTGTAGAAAATATTGACAATTTAATTCCTGATTTTCCTGATGAATTCTTAGGCAAAAAAGAAAATGAAGTCAAACGAATAAGACATAAGAAGAATGAACAAAAAAATTAAAGTGTTTTTATGGGGAGAAGAGATTGGTTCTTTAATATGGAAAAATGACAACTCTTTTTTTCTTTACAATTCTGATTATATTCAAAAAGGGATAGAACCATTCCCTCTTGAAGCGACGATTTCTAAATGGGGGCAAAAACCAATAAAAGGAGATGATTATGTAAAAGATTTTCAATCTTTACCTTCATTCATCGCAGACTCTCTTCCCGATTCGTGGGGTAATGAACTGTTTAAGCACTGGCAGAAAACTAATAACGTATCGAAGTCTGACATCAATTCATTAGACAAACTCTCATTTATTGGCAAACGAGGAATGGGAGCATTAGAGTTTGTCCCTGAAACTCCATCAAGTGAAGATTCAAAGGCAATAGAAATACAATCTTTACTTGATTTGGCTAATCGTATATATCTGGAAAGAGACGATGTAAAAATTTCTTCCAAAGAGTCATTGTCTTTGCAGTCCCTTATTTATGTTGGAACTTCAGCAGGAGGAAGAAAACCGAAATTAGTGATTGCAATAAACGACAAAACTGGAGAAATCAGGTCTGGACAAGTATGTGCCGACAAGGATTATTCTCACTATATATTAAAAATAGGAGACAGCTTATGCACATCTGAAATAGAAATGACATATTATCAAATGGCATGTGATGCGGGCATTTCAATGATGGAGTCAAAACTATGGAACATAGACAATAAAAACCATTTTTTAACAAGAAGATTTGACAGAAAAAACGGAGACAAACTACATACTCAGACATTACTTGCAATGGATCCTGAATCCGATAGCTATGAATCTTTGATATATGTATGCAGAAGTCTTCATTTGCCTGACTCGGAATACACGGAAGTCTTCAGAAGGATGGTTTTTAACATTCTTTCCAATAACACAGACGACCACAACAAAAACTTTTCTTTTCTTATGAATAGGAAGGGAGAATGGTCACTATCTCCAGCTTACGACTTGACATATATAATGAGTTCTTTGGATGGAACACCAGACACCAGACATTCAATGTATATTTATGGCAAGAAACAGAATATAACAAAAGACGATGTGTTGAATTTTGCCAAACATGAAGGAATTCGACATCCAGAAAAGATTATTGACGAGGTTTCTTCTTCTCTTTTAAAATTTAGAGAATATGCAAAAAGCAATAATGTGTCTGATATTTGGATCAATAAGATAGAATCCTGCATAAGAAAACATTTGGAAGAATGGGGATTGATGCAACCTCTCAAACTTACATTTTCTTTCAAAATCAAAAATGACATTCAAATCGAGAATGCTCAAATACGACAAATAAGAAAGGATGAGTTTAAGCTGACAGCTTCTATAAACGGAAACAATTATGGTTACACTTTAAGGAAGAAAAATGACGATTATTCGACTTTGATTTCAAAAGGTATTTCCAATTTGGAAGAAACCGATATTCGTCTGTTAGTAGACAAATATCTAATTAAAAAATATGAAGGAAACAACACTCCAGCAAAAGAGCTGTTGTATCATTACAAAAACGGAGAACTGGACGACAACACTCTAATCGTTATCTCATCATGCTTTAATGAGTCGGAATTGGATATGTTGAGCGACCAGTTACGAGACATGAAGCTCATAGAGTCGAAGACGAACTTAACAATGGCTGACGAACCTGCATTGAAACAGATCATCGAGCAAGGAAAGGAACTGAGTGAAACAATAATCTACAAGCAGTTGCTTGGAGAACCGACCATAGGCAAACAATTTGAAGCTGTTGTATTAGAGAGTTTACAGGATGATGACAAACGACAAATCATATTCTCCGCTTTAGACGAATATACATCAGAGACATTTATCAAAGACGATAAGTCTATAGACAATGAAGGAAGTATTGATCTAATAAAGGAGACGGTAAAGAAATTGGACGATGGCATAAAGATTGTTGACTATGATGTATTACCTGAGAATATCAGGAAAAAACGAATGGATATGGATTCCCAGTCATTAACAATAGTCAATGATATAGTTTGCGAGTACCATCAAATCCAGAAACTGCGACGTGAATATGAAAAAAACATTAAATCTTTTGAAGCCATAGAAACAAAGTGTCAAAGTCAAGCATTTGCTAAGAATCCTGTATTCCAACAGATCTATGAGAAAGCAAAAACAGATAAAGACAACAAGATTGCAGACATAAACGCAACAGTGTCTTCTATGAAATACTTTAACCAGGAAAGACTAGACAAGGATATGTCTGAAGAACTATCGGAGTCACAGTCTCGTGGAATGAGACGATAGCTTTTTACTTTCTTGTATATGTATATGAATTAAAGCGGATTCCCTATCATTTAGAGAATCCGCTTTATGTGTATTATAACTTAATTTTTAACTATTTTTTATCAAAAAGCCATGACATCTTGAGAACTATAAAATAAAAAATGTAATTTTGCATTTGGAATGGGATTGCCCATTAATTGCATAATTATCATTAAAATAAAAAAAGATGTACAAAGTATATAGGATATTATTGGCTGTATTGCTATGTGTATATTCTTCGGTAATATACTCTCAAAATGTTGAAAGCCTAACAAAAATTCCTCTAAAAATCAGTGATGTAAAATGGATCTACTTAAAATTCGCATCTGATGTGAAGTATGTAGACATGGGAACTGATGATATACAAATGGAAAAAACTGCCATAAAAAGTATATTGAGGATAAAAAGTCGAATACCATCATTTGACAACACCACTACTACAATAATCACAAACAACGGAAAGATTTATACCCTTCAATTAGAGTACGAAACCAACCCTGAATACCTGGCAGTCAATATGTCAAATGTCATTGACACTATCGCCATATCCGATGTGATACACAATTACTCTATAGAGCTGAGTAAAATTAGAACCTCTCATATAGTAATGGGAGAGAAAATTGCAGATGTTATGGTCGGTGTTGACGAGATAATTGCAGAGCAGATTGACGACATGAACAACATTGTTAGAGCAAGAGCTGTTACTGACTTCAATTATTTTGAAGAAACAAGCTTGACAATAGTTACAACAGACGGTAACATATATCCGTTTAGTGTTACGCATAATGACAACCCTTCTAATATAAACATTACATTATCTTCACAAATCCCAAAAGCGAAATTTGCAAAGGCAAGCCTTAACGATACCGAATTGGACGAATTGGGGAAACAAATAGTTCAAAAAGGAACACGCTTCAATAACATTGGAGCTATAGAAGAAAAGATTGTTTTTTGTCTTAAATCTATTTGCATAAAGGATGACATACTGATGTTTTATCTTTTTGTTGAGAATAGAAGTCAAGTGGCATACGAGGTTGATTTCATACGATCTTATATCAAAAACAAAAAGAAAGGGAAAAAACAAACATCACAAGATGATGAAATAGTACCGATACACATATATAAGACTGACGACAAAGGTGTAATAGAAGCAAATGGTTATTATAGTACTATCTTTTTCTTTAAGAGATTTACTGTTCCTAGCAATCATTTGTTCTTCTTTGAGTTATTTGAAAAAAATGGTGGTAGACACTTGAAGTTTACTTGTTCAAATAACCAGATTTTAAAGGCAGAAATCATAGGTGAATCAAAAACAGAGTTAGATATTAAGTAACTTTAACACTTAGGTACAGAAACACATAAGGGTATGCCTAAATATTGCACACTTTCGTGCGTAATTTGACAAAACAAAATAAAATCATAATATGGTGGATTTAAAAAAGTTGGTAAAAATGAATGGTGAAGAGCGAGTAAATTTCGTTCTTGACGGCAACTTCACTTTAGCAG
>JAKSHZ010000025.1 GCA_024399115.1 Bacilli bacterium | reverse complement strand
ATCATATCACACACCTCCCCTTGATCGGATCCGGCAGGAGTCGAACCTGCCATGATTGCTTGGTTAACCGCACCATTCCCAGGATCCTCTGACGCATAAAGCACCATCAGCGATTCTTGTAAGGACTACCGCTGAAAAAACCTTCGGCTCCACTAGCTGGGACGCGTGCTGGAAGCCATTGTAAATTTGTTTGAATGATAATTGTAAATGTGATATATTGCATCCCCGGAGCACTCTGCAGCGTGCTCGATACCGGCAAGAGGATTCGAACCCCTCATATGCCTTTTGCCAGTCTTAATATTCCCTTTTAAGCCTTGTATCGCGATCATTGTACCTGATCTGGACTTTCTTTTTAAGGATTTCATCCGTCCTTTGTAAGATCTCATCCCAGGTGATCACACCCTGAAGCATAAGTTCAGTACCCTGATCGAAATGCTCCACAAATTTTTCTGCCCTCTTAGGACCAAAGCCAAATACGTCGTGAAGAATACCTAACGTAAATGCCATATAAGTGTCAAACATCATATTACGCATATTTGCTGTAGCAGCTTCTAGCTCTTTGTGTGACAAATTGATAGAAATGCCTGTTATTCCTCTTTTTTTAATCTCTGTCTCTAATCCATCCAGTCCATCCTTTCGAACGATTCTTAGGGCAAAATCCATCCCTTCATTACGTCCTTTTTGATATTCTTCATACTTTCCCATACCTGCTCCTATATAAGATTTAAGATATTAACTGTTTTGATCTTGCCAAGATCTTTTGCTAAATAAGCAAGCACATGCATATCAAACGGATAAATCGTACAAGTGATCGTCCCCAATTCTCCGATCACTTCTACATCCATCTTTGTGTACTTTTTCTGTTCTTTGACAAAATCATAGTCACCGTAATTCCATCTACCCCCGTACTGGAAATACTCATACAAGGGAGATTTCTCAAAAATATATTCCCCCATAACCCCTCATTTATTTGCTATTTATTTGCAAGAAATTCATTTTCCAATTCTTCAAAATCATAATCATTTTGAGGAAATTGATTATATTCATCTGTTTTGTTTTTTGTTTTCTTCCTCTTTTTCCCAGTATTTTCAATGAATGTAGAAAACTTTCCATCATGAACATCATAAATATGTTTATAAAACCATTTATATTGAATTATGATTTTGTGATCAGTTTTACCCATCAAATAATCACTTTTGCTTATCATTTGAATAGATTCTAGAACAAAATCTATACCAAATTGATCAATTGATTTATCAATAAATGAATTATTTTGATAAATATTCCTTCCTGTAACGTCTCTCCAACACTGAATTACTGCCTCTTTTGGTTCTAAATTGATATATCGATAAGATAGATTATCTTTATCTCTTATCTCTATCTCTCTATCTCTTCTATCTATGTTGCACTCGCGTTGCAGTTGTGTTGCAGTTGTGTTGCATTGCAACGCTTTTTCATCTTTATTATAGGTCAATTCTTTCAAAGCCTTGTTTTCTCTGCTTTTACGGCTTCTTCTGGTGCTCTGCGTTTCAGAACCTGTACATTTTTCAACATAGGGTAAAATGTATTCATTGCCCTCAACTTCAAGTAATCCGCAGGATTGCAAAAATGCTAAAGTTATTTGCACTTTATCTACATCCTCGTCTATTTCAAGTGCTAATTCTGAAGCAAAACTGTCCTCAACTCCAGTGTATACAAGTCTTCCGCCATCTTTTAATGAAATAAGTTGTAATTTTAAATAAATTATAAAAAAATCACTACTTAGTTTACGTAATTTTTTAATTCTTTTGCTTTTAAATAAATCTTCATACATTTTCAGCCAATAATACCTCTTGTTCTTTGACATAATAATTCCCCTCACATAATATTGTTATTTTCTTCAATCAAAGAAACAGCTTCTACATAGTCCAATAATTTCAGCAAAATATTTTCTGCACTAAAATCCATGTTCATTCCTCCTTAGTAGTATTTATAAAATCTTCTTTGTCTTCTTCGACCCCTTTTATAAGACCATCATTTACGATAAACCTGTAAGATTTTTCTAAAAACAAATTTAGAGCTTCATCCAGTGTTATTGTTTTTAAATTCATACCCCTATACCCCCATATAAGCTTTAACCCAATTTATTTAGTTTGTTCAGCGGACATTTGTTGCAATGATCTTCATAGATTCTATCCAAATCATCATCACTTCCTCCATACCTCTCTGTCCACTTACAGTAACCATTGCAAATATCATTACAAACATCGTCGATAATTTGCATTACACTTTTTTCAGCATCTTCTAACTCCTTATCTACTTTGGATCCCATACCTCGATCATCCTCCTTATCTCTTCTTCTGTCCAAGTCTCTACCCCAATCTCTTTTGCATCCAATACAGTGCCATTTATAAGCAACGACATTTCTTTCGAGTCATAATGACTGCTGCCAATGTAACATCTGACAGTCAACCATCCATCCCAATCATCCAGCACCTCTATCAGCCTGTATTCTTTTTTCAGTGTCTCATAAGCAAATTTGGCAGCTTTCACATCCACGAATACTCCGTAGCGTGAGAGCTGCCTAAGATAGATTTCGTCCTTAGTAGTGTCTAATTCTCTAGCAATCAGGTCGCAAAGTTTCCAAAAATATGCGTTTGCACTCAGCGATCTCTTGCTAAATAGCTTAAAACACTCTAACACGGACTTTATTCCCTTCATCTTGTCCATCTTGGCAATCAGCTCCTCGTCATCATCTATCGCAAAAATCAGAGTCGTATCCCCCTCAACTGATCTACCAGTACCCAAATATTTTGTTATCACCCTCATACACTCTAAGAAATACTTACTTCCACTCCTTTCCTAACCTCAGCCTTAAGATATTTTTTGCATATGGCTGGTGTCAGCATACATGGATCACTGACCCTGTAGTTTTCAAATACCTTTTTAAAATCTTTACCCAGCCTAGTAACGTGATCAATAACAATATGCTGCAGCTCCGTTTCTGGAATCTGATCAATTGCAGATTCATCTTTACAAGAATTCTTTGTATTTTTATCCCCCATACAAGAATTACTTGTGAAAAGTCCGCTGATCATTAACGTCTGATACAATGCATCAAGATATGCATCACCAATCTTAGATACATCATTGGTTCCAACTACGGAGCTATACACCTTGCCTGCTGCCTTAATTGTTGACTTAACAACATAGCCACATTCCACAGCATTAACATCACATTCGATGTTGTAACAAAGATTTTTCCCATAAAGCGCTGTAAGCTTCTCCAACAGTTTTTTGTTACCACTTCTTTTGATTTGATACTCACCCATTGTCTATAACCCCCTATATACATTAAATTTTTAATTTTAATATGTTAGACGATAAAATTATCAAGAAAGAATATTTTGTTGAAATTTATGTAAAATTATTCGAGTACAGTTGGAATACCAGAAATATTAGAAATCAATCTTTCCCCTAATTCTTTTCTTTGTTCATCAGATAAGTTCATTTTTTTAGGTTTTCTAATTGAAACATAATCTATTGGAACATGTGCAACAATACTTCCATCATTACTTTCTGAAACAATAGAAACTTCGTCAGGATACAATGTTGCAAGTTTTCTTATATTCGTTATGCATCTTCTTTGTGTAAGAATGACTGTAGCAGTATCATCGTCTTTCAACCATTCAATACAATTTTCTTCATTGATGTTATAATTTCTTTCTCTCATAATCATCCCTCCGCTTTGTAAAGCATAAAATACACATAATCTCCATATTTTTTTACCCACTCTTTTGCAGATTCCATATCTGGCATCCACACATCAATACTGTTGCCAGTCTTGATCGAATCCCCTTTACCATCATGATCAGTATCGATACCTGCTCCCGTGTCAAGCACTTCGTAAATACCGATATACTCTCCATCGATAGTCCATAGGATGGCTACACAACCCATCCATTCTTTCTTTCCTGCAATGATCCCTTGTCTTGTATAGACTCCGCTTGCTGTAATACCAGTATCTAAATAGCAGGTGCATCTGATTTTTACCCGTTCCATAAACGGATCCCCTAGCACTGGCTCTAAAGCATAAACATCCATGTAAGTGCCAAAATATAACACTGCTGCCAGGAAAAAGCTTAATAACTTTTTAGCCATTTTTTTATCCCCTTATTCACATATAATTGTGAGAAAGAAAGGCTCTATATCACTAATAAAAAACACCTCTTTCTCTAGCCATTTTTTAGGAATATGTTCGTAGTCACCTCTATAAACTTCATCACGTTCTTTGTTTACTATGACCAAATTTTGACTTTTGATAGATGTATCAATTTCACATACTTTCATCAAATTCTTCCTTCCAAATAGCTAATAATTTTTTCAGTACAACTTCTATGTCGTGTGCTTTATACTCTCCACTCATTTTGCATAATTGATCTATTGCAGCCAATATCCCCTCTTGGTCTGTCAATATCACTATCTCATCAAATATTCGCAACTGAGTATTGGTCATATATCTCCTTTCTTTTTTTCTTGATCTGTTCGTCTAGATAGTCCATAACATCAATTGATATTGATCCTCTTGCTTTACATATGCCGTATAATACGGCAAAAGTATCATCATATGATTTGATGGATCCATTATCCAAACATTCATCAATTATTTTTTTAATACTTCCATCAATCATGTAGGCCTCCTTTGTGATTAGTTGTAAGATTTTCTCTGATCATCTAGACACCCCCTAACACTTCAATATCTTCAATATATCCTGATCACTTGGCTTGAAAAATTGAACATATGTGAGCACATCCTTATATGTCCAGGTACCATGTCTGTGCTTATAGATATATCCCTGAGGAGTAGTATCAATAATGTCTGCCATGTCTCTGCGAAGCATTTTGTGGTTGTACATTTGTTCATCAAGCCATATTGAAAAATCAGATATCTTATATTCCTTCGCTTTAATTTTCACTCTTGGCATATATAGCTTCTATCTCCTTTTTGTTTAATCTTTCTTGCAAGAGCACCATACCTTCTCCCATCCATATTACGTGCTCTAAATCTTCAGCTTCTAGTTTTTGAGCAACTGACAGTAAAGCTGGTATTAATGCTCTTTCTTTATCAGTTAATGCCATTTGTATTCCTCCATTTCTTGTGGATTATATCCACTTAAACAGCTTTGTATTGTTGTTTATGTGACAATAATATGACACAGAAACAACAATGTCAATAGTTTTTTATTGTTTTTTGTTGTTGTAAACAACGTTAATATCTTGACAATATAACGAGTTAAATATATTCTGTATATGATAATTTC
Source organism: Bacilli bacterium (assembly GCA_024399115.1). Taxonomy (GTDB): domain Bacteria; phylum Bacillota_I; class Bacilli_A; order RFN20; family CAG-826; genus RGIG9670. The sequence continues at coordinate 22,825 of JAKSHZ010000025.1, read as the reverse complement.
TCTGAGGAGGTGAACAAAAACGTGAAAGAACGAATTAAAAATTTAAGAAAATCACTTGGAATGACTCAACAAGAATTTGCAAACAAATTGGGAATAAAGAGGAATACAATAGGTCAATACGAAATTGGAAGAAATGAACCTACAACACCTATCATGAATTTAATATGCAAAGAATTTAACGTTAATAAAGAATGGCTAGAACAGGGAACCGGTGATATGTTCCAAGAATTGACTAGAGACGAAGAAATATCACAATATATGGCAGATATTACTTTAGCTGGAAATGATTCTTTTAGAATTAAGCTTGAAAGCATTCTACATTCACTTGATGAAGATGGAATTGAATTTTTATACGAAGTAGCTTTATCCTATGTGAAAACGGAGGATAAAAAGAGCCACAGTTAATGTGGCTCCTTCAATCAATTCAATAAAATCTTAAGATAATTAAGTAATATTTTTAAGATTCTTTCATCTTCAATTTGATTTACAAGAACGATGATTTCTTCTTTTATGCTCACGCTTTCTTTCTCCTTTCGTTAATTTGCCAAGTGCTGAATGAATTGCTACGAGCATATCAAGACTACAGTCATCTAGAATGAGATTAATCATGTAGATATAATATTTTTTCATGTTAATACATCCTTAAAAGGACTATATGATATGCCACAATGTGTATCGAATACTGTCGATTTAAGGATAATTTATAAAAGAATTTAGGAGGTTTTTGAATGACCATTGAAAAAAGATCCGAGAACTCCTGGAGAGTCAAGCAAATGTACAAAGGCAAATATTACTATGCATCATTTGACCATAAACCAAGCCAAAAGGAATGTACACTTGCTCTAGCTGATGCCATGGATAATGGTGGAGATCCAACTATCAAAGGAACCTTTAAAGCAGCTTACGAAAAATATGTGCAATCGAAAAGCAATGTGCTATCACCTACTACCATTCGCGGTTATGAATCTGTGATCAAGAATATGTCAGATGATTTTAAAAATACACCTATTGCAGATATAACCGCTGCGAAAGTGCAGCAAGAAATAAATGCATATTGCATGTCACCAAACGGCAAGATAAGAAGCCCAAAAACAGTAAGGAATTGCAGTGGACTGATATCTGCTGTATTAAGCGTTGCGAAGCCAAATTTAGCACTAAATACAACATTACCACAGAAAAAGAAGAACGAGGATCATATACCAACTGATGAAGAGGTAGAAAAAATACTTAAAGCAGTTGAGGGCACTAAGTATCATCTACCATTCATGTTGGCGATCTGCTCATTGAGAAGGTCTGAGATTTGTGCGTTGACTCCAGCTGATCTAAAAGGGAACCAATTAACGATAGACAAAAGCTATGTCCAAGATAAGGATAACAACTGGATAATAAAACCATACAACAAAACAGAAGCAAGTTCAAGGACAATCACACTTCCTGATAAAGTTGCTGAGGAATATCGTGAAATAACAACCGAAAGAATTTTTATGGGATTTCCAGGAACGCTTTACAGGAATCTCAAAAAGCTTCAAGATCAATTTGGGATTGAGCATTTTAGATTCCATACATTAAGAGCATATTATGCATCATTTTGCCACTCCATCGGTATACCAGATGCATATATCATGAAGATGGGTGGATGGGAGTCTGATGCGATCATGAAATCTGTTTATCGAAGAACAAAATCTGACACCGAAAAGAAGATGGATAATCTTCTTTCTGAAAAAATTTCCGGTCTTTTTTAGTGGGATAAATCGCGGGATAAATTGTGGGATAAAAGTTGTTTAAAGTTGACTTTAAGTAATTAAAAGCAACTTTAAAAATAATCAACGAAAAAGGCTTGAAACCTTAGGTATTTACTAATAAAACCTTTAGTTTCAAGCCTTTAGCTTATCAAGCTGATAACGGGAGTCGGACCCGTTCACAATCTGCCCAAATCATCGGTATTTTCAAGTAATTCAATAGAATACGGTATAAATTACGGGATAAACTTATACGTATATTTTTTATTTTTTTGACTTATTCATATCTGCTTTAATAAGATTTTTTATGTATAAATTCTTATTGTCCTGGGATTGAAGATAATCATACAAATCCATATCACTATCATTAAAAGATACGATTATAGATTTTATCTTTTTTCGGTATAGTGCTTGTGCTCTTTTTTGGGATTCTGTTTGAGCCATACGACCAACTCCTTTACTTATTTGGTGTCTTGTGTTACTATCTAAGTAGGTGGCAGGTGGTGCTGCGAACACCACCGCTTTGTTGCTACTTGTATTTCTTAGCGATTTTGATGATAAAGTACAATATCGAGAGATAAACAAGTATTGATAATACATATTTCATTTTGCCACCTCTTATATGTTTTATAGATCAGTCAAGTGCGTGCCCTTGACTTTTTCTATACTCTTATTATATAGCATAGGCTATATTTTGTCAATAGCATATGCTATATTCTCAATAAAAAAAAGAGGCTAAAAAGCCTCTTCTTTTCTACTATCCAAGTAGTTCTTTCATTTTTTTTCTCGATTTGGGACCATAAGATCCATCATCATCTAGATCATATGTATTCTGCCATTTTTTGACAGCATTCCTTGTGAGTTTTCCAAAACTTCCATCAACATTTAAGTTTGCGCCACACATATTCAAACAATACTGTAAATTCTTAACAGCTATTCCGATTGAACCATATTTAAGCGTTATATTTGGTATTGAAATATTAGGTCTTGGATTGCCAGATACCACTATCGCTGTATGCCCAGATGTTTTGGTGACAAGTATATCGCCATCATACAATTGTGTTTCTCCTGATTTATATACTATTTTTTGCAAAAATAGTTGAGTGCGATTAAGCACTATTGCTTCTGTTGCTGTTGTAAAATTTCCAGGATCTTTTTTAGCAGATTCTATTATGCATCTTCTGACTAATGATGAGCAATCGCATTCTGTAGCAAATCTACAATCTATGCCACCTGATATAATCCCAAGTCGCTCGCTTTGGTCATATCCAATATTAGGATTATTGCACGCTACAATCATTTTAGATGCTAAATTATTTGCATGTGATATTTTGCGTGGTCTGATTATATACCAACCTTTGGAATGAACATAAAATTTTTGAAGCGATACTTCCCCAGTATAATCATTATCTTCTAAATTTATGCTTTGAAGCTGATCTCCGGCTTTTCCTCCACTGATTTTTTTGTTTTCATCAATCCTTGCGGATCCAATATAGATGCTACTCATTATTTTTTTCCTCCTCAACTTCCGGAATTCCTGCTAGACAGGAAAAAAATATAATGATAGTAGACAATGCTGCAGATGAAAAAGTAATCTTCCAGTCAACAGATCCTAATGTGCTATATGTTGTTGGCAATAATGCAAGCATAGTAGATGCAAAAGTTCTAATACATCTGACAATTGTGCTTTTCATCCATTTTATTGTATCAACATTATTTTTAAATACACAATTTTTCCACATTTTACACACCCCCAAAAATTAAATTTGCGACGGCAAATTAAGTAAATCTGTTCTTCTTTTGTCCATTACTCCATTCTGTCCGAGTGCATGATATGCTTGATATTGGTTTTCCCATTCTTTTATATCGTCATCAGAAATAAATCCTGCTGCCATATGTTTATGATACTGGCGCATCAAATTATCACGCATTTGAGCTTGTACTGCTTTCATAAGGATATTGATCCTTTTTCCAACGCTTACCATATATCCTGCCAATGCAAAAATAGATGGTAACCCTATTACACCCATTATTTCTATGATCTTCAATTTTCTTCCTCTTTCGTAAAATAGTAATAACTAATCGTTATCTAACATTTCCTGAACTTCATCACGCCATTTTTTTGGGACCTCGTCGATAGTCATCAAACCTGCTTTAACACGTTTATAATATACTTTAGCCATATTCTTATACCTCCTCTAACGCTGATACTCTTTCCTCGATAACAGTCAATAAATCTGCAAGTTCCATCAATGCCTCAGCAATTTCTTCGTTCGACAATGCTGCTTCTGATTTTGCTTTCTCTTCTTCTGCTTTTTCCTTTTCTTCTTCCAAAACAGCAAGAATCTCCTGGTATTTATCTTCATCAAAAATCCAGGTATTATTTTCATAAAAACATGATCGTGCTTTGTTGATGTCGGCATAAGATGGCAAATCATCTACCGTGATATTTCCGACATTTTCGTCTGTTTCTGTGTAAGAATAAAAATAATTCTTATTCCTTACTTCATCGTTTACTAAAATAACTTGGTACATAATTTATTCCTCTCTTTCTTTATTTTTGTTTATTTTCTTTGTTTATTTTTATGTTTTTTCCTTCGATTTACAACTTACCACTCTGCACCTAAATGACTATTTAGATTTAATATTCTTTTACTAATTTAAAGTAAAAGTAACATCTAAAGGTGTATGTTGATTTATATAAGCACCATGATTATATACAGTAAAACCATTTATCTGAAGCGTAGGTATTGTTTTATACTCTCCATCATATGTATAAGCTTGCGCTGAATATACAAAGGCATATCCATTATCATAATTACCTGTTCTATACATTTCAAAGGTATGATTACCTGTCATACCACTAAGTTCTATTTGTGATACTAGTACATCATCTATATATAAATGGTATGTATATCTGGCATCACTACCAACCCAATAATATTTACTACGATACAGACGGATTTTTTTTCCTTTTAGACCTAAACTATGACCTAAATTACTATTTAGCGTCCTAATCTTACTCGCAGTATTATAATATCCAGCCGTAGGAATCTGCAGATATGTGTAATCATCATCAGTGGTAACTGTACTGGTAGTAACAGTAGTACTTGCCTTGTTTGGCATTGTTCCGGTTTTTCCGGTTCCTTCATCTGATGAATATGTTTTACCCGATAAAACATCACCAGCTTTAGCATTACCAGTGCCCAACTGTATACTATTAATATTTGATGCTAACTGCGCAAATGTGGCATCTGCTGGAGTAGTCACACCTTTACCAGTGATGGCAGATGCTACACTACTTTTTCCATCACTGACAGATTTTTTTAAATCTGCTAATACATCAATCGCCTTATCAATAGTATCATATACCTTAGTAATAGACGTTACTTGTGTTTCATTAGCAACATATGTCGCAAGTAAATAATCTCCTGTCGTAGTATTAACATTAAAATCATCATCATCCTCTAAATCAGGAAAAACTGCTGCACATACAGACTTTAATTCAATCGGATTTTCTGACGATGCGAGATCAAAATGTACATAAATTCTTCCGTTCATTGTTCCAGCGCTTGCTAGAGCTACGTGTAAGATTTCCTCCTCGATCACGAAATCTCTACCTCTGTATATTCCTCTTCCTCCAGTAATATTGACCTGATCGGAACCGAGTGATGTTATATCAACACCATAAAAAATACCTTGTTTCGCCGTAGAAAATGTTTCGAATAAAATTGCATCATCCTTAGGCTTGATTTGTGATCCACTGAATCTCAATAATCTAATACTCATTATTTATCCCATCCCTTCTTAATTCTCTTACTGAATTCTATGCGCGTAGTTCCAAAACTCAGTATAACTTTATTGTTCTTGTATTTTTTTCCGGTTAGCATCGTTCTGTATTCACTATCATTGATCAAAATTTTTACCCATTGTCCTATCATCATATTTAAAGGATCAATAAGCTGATCAGCATCAATGCACTCTATTTCGATCAAGTGATTCAGCTGTTCGCTTTTAAGTCTGGAAAAAGCTTCATCGTATGCAACATCTGAAAATGTCTCTTTATCCGGATTGTATGTTTTTGCAATGCACTCTTCTATCACAGGAACTATCCTACTAGTCGGTGTATCTGTAATAAGTCCATCCAGCTGTAAATAGTAGGTTATCTTTTCGCTCATGTTTTCTTTGTTATAGACAGTTACTTTATTTGCTGACTCGGTCGTGTTCTTTAAAACTAAACTCGCCTTGACATTTCCTAGATCTGTTTCAATAATTTTTTCCGATACTATTTTTTTTCCAACCTTAACATTAAATTTTTTTGCTTGAATATCTATCAACATATCTACTACAATTCCATAATTCTCAAAGACCTGCAGAATGATATCATTGTATAGATTAGATATTTTTGCATCATCATCAATTGATACTATCCCAGAAGTCTGCGATATCTTATCAACTGTAAATCCTTGTATTCGTTGATAATCGTCATAATTAGTAGAATATATAGACTCCAATAATGATGCTATCCAGTTCTCGATTGTTCCACTAAATTGACCAGGATAAATATTGATATCCAAAAAAGAAAGTAATGATTTAATCGTTACGACGGTATAATTATCTTCATACGATATTTTATTGATTGTACCCCATTTTTCTTCCGTGTCAGATTGGATACGGATAAAATCATTTTTCTGAGCGTTCCATTTCTTTATGGGAACAGATATCTTATTTGTAGTAAGATGCAAATAATCATCATCATATGATATATCAGCTAATTGGCAAGAATCATGATATTCATACGATCTCGAAAAAGCCTCAATATTATACAGATTCATAGTTGATCTCCCCCTCAAGTACAGCTCTAATTGCTCCGTCTCCTTCATGAGTTAATGTTATTCTGTTAACACCATTTCCAAGGATCACGAATCGGCGTGTAGAAAAATCGCTATCCATATATCTATCTGCATATTCTTCACCGCCCTGATCATATTCCTTGATCGTGAATGCTGGCATAGATGTTGCATCAACAACAAGCTTATGACCTCTTGGTACAGAGCAATTGATTTTTCCATTGATCACTTGATTTCCATTGATTGTATGAGTCCAAGACGGATTGATCACTGGACCAAATATGACTATCTTTGCTGGTGAATCAAGTACGGAATCCGATTCTATTTCCAGCTGTCCAAGCTGATTATCAACATACGTATAATCGTATGTGTAATCATATTTTTTTCCTGTATTCGTATCACTATTTTCAACATATACGGATTTATAGAAGGTTCCGTATGTGGTTAGGATAGAATTGCAGTACAAAAATCCATCGTTTTTTTCGCTCTTTTTAAGAGATGTAATATCGCATCGTATAGAATACATATCTGCAGCCTTATATTCCAAAATCAATGGCGTATGCTGAACAAACTTTATAAAATTATTGTATGTTTCATAGTTTTTAAAAACAAAATCTCCCTGGATTTTTTTTTGCTCAAGATTTTCAGATACTAATGTATACTGAGTTTTCCCAATTTGCTGAAATACCATTTTTTTAGTAAATCCCAAACCGGATGGGGAGTAAAATCCACCATCCAATTGATTCAGATCCCATTCTTGACCTAATGAATTTTTTAAAAAAAATTGTCTCATAAATCCTCCTAATCAAGAGCATCTCCAATCGCCCTATCAATCTGATTTTTAAGATGTGTCATATCCAAATTATCAGCTGCATCATCTACAGCACTTTGCATCGCTTCTGCTATTACCAATGCATTTTCTGTAATACCATCTGCCATCGATTGAGCAATTAACGTACCTGTATCCAACATAGATTGATATTTTCCATCTTCTGTAAGACCAAGAGATGTATTAACGGCTCCTATCATATCATTTGTCATTTGACCAGATGCGTCTGATACAAGTGGAGCATTTTCATCGATTGTATCTGCTAGATCTTGGATTCCATCGCTTATTGTATTATCTACATCACTCATTGCCCCTTCCGCATTTTCGGTTACAGATTTGTTAAAATCTGTCTGGATTCCAAGATTAGCTGCAACCCAATCAGAATATCCAGTCTGAATATCAGCCATAGTTGTTTCGAGAGTGGTTCTGGCATCTCTCATTTCAGCAAATTCCTCCAGAACCGAATTAAACGAGTCAGAATCTGTCTCTGCTGCTGTTACTAATTCGTGCAAATATCCAGCTCCATCGACCCCCATGTCAATTATTCCCTGGACAATCTGGCTGAATGATCCTGTTGTATCTTTTTCCATGAGATCCGTTGCCTTAACAAGATCCTCTGTATATTGTGTATAGGTATTAGTCTGTGATTGTATGTTGTTGACCATGTCTTTAGTAGATAAATCGGAGGCAACCTCCAATTTCTCAAACAATGATACTTGCCCCGTAATTGACTCATTTGCTTTTTCCAGGGCTTCTCCGTATGCTTCTTTAACCTCTTCCCATTCTTGTGCAATTTCGTGTGTAACTTCAATGTTTGTATTACCATACTGCACTATTGTTGTTGCTGTTTCGGCAGCCTTTTTTTCGTTCTCTTCGAGTGCTGCGGTCTGATCTTCCACTTCTGCAGTTAATGTTTCTACGCTAGATACCATTTCTTGATATTCTGATTCTAGATTTGTCATGTTTTCTTGCGCGATCGTAGCTGCAGATGCGGAATCATTTAGTGCAGCTTCCAGATCATCTAATTGATTCAACTGCGATATAGACCATTCTCCACCTGATTCTTCAACAGAATTCATTAATTCTTCGATATCTGCAGATATTCTTGCATTCTCTTCAAGGGCTGCATTATATTCTTTCTGCAGTTCATAATGCTCCCTCATGATTTCTGTCATATCTTCTTTCATAAGCTCGATCTGATATGACTTTATGGATAGATCGCAATATCTTTCCAACTCATCAGCAGATAATCCGATCAAATGACCTTGTTCGTCCAGTTGCAGATTAAGATCCGGCATTATTGTATTAAGTTCATCCACTAAAAAATTCATTCTTGCCTGTTCGTCATTTGTCAGAATTTCTTGACGATTCAGTGTAAGTAATTCTGCAGATAAATTTTTAATGCTTGTTATTTCATTTTTGTGCGAGCTTACCTGATCATTAATTGCATTTACACTCTCTTCAACTGATTTTGTAAACTTTTCAATTTCTGATTCTGTTTCTGTAGATAATACAGACATTGTTCCAAGTGCAACTGCTACTCCAGTTATTGCTGACGCTAAAAGTACATATGGATTAGCTCCTGCAATCGCATTTAGCGCAGCCTGCGCAACTGTAGCTCCTTCTGTTACTGTCTTGTATGTTTTATATGCTTCCACCAAACTAGTCAATGTAGGAATGATTGTTGTATACATTGCATGAGCTGCTGCTATACCAGCAACACCACTTGCGATAGTTCCTGCATTATCAAGCACCCAGGATAATCCATCGATCATTGCTGGTAATACTTTTTCTGCTAACTCAATGGCTTCTTCCGTGAAATCACCTACAGAACTGGCTAACTTTCTAAGGCTTACGCCCATTTCTCCATCCGAGATTGAATCTTGCAATCTTCCAACCGCATCAGTAGCACTATCTACGCTATCTTTCATGATATCCTCAAAAATTTCATAGGAAGCGATTCCAAGCCCCTCCAATGATGACTGTAAAATTGTAAGTTTCCCTTTCAGATTATCCTGTAAAGTCGAAGCCATTGCATCCGCAGCACCAGTTGCATTCTCGATTTCATTGATCAATGACTCAAATTCACCATTTGAGCTTTTTAACAATGCATTAACCGCAGAAATATCTGTTTTATTAAATATTTTGTTGATCACTTGCGTCTTTTGTGTATCACTCATGCCATCCAGAAGCTTATTAAGATCGCTCATGATATCGTTTAGATCTCGCACAGATCCATCAGCATTTGTTACATTAAGCCCTAATTCTTCAATTGCTTGTGCTGCATTATCTGTAGGAGCTGTTAATGATAACAAGATATTTCTTAATTTGGTTCCTGCTTCTGATCCCTTAATACCATTATTGGCCAGAACACCAAGGGCTGTATTCATTACTTCTATATTCTGACCAGCCATTGTTACTGTACCTGCACATACAAGAGTAGCTTCACCTAACTGTGCTACACTTGTATTAGACTTCTGGCTCGTTTTAGCCATTTCGTCAATAAAAGTATCAAGCTCAGATGTTTCCATTCCTAGTGCTGCCATTGCATCAGTTACCATATCTGATGCCGTAGCAAGATCAATATTTCCTGCTGCAGCAAGAGTTAATACCTTAGGCAGCGTTTCTACCGCTTTTTCAGCATCATATCCTGCCAGCGCAAGATAATTAAGTGCATCAGCCGCCTCAGACGCAGAAAACATTGTAGTTTCTCCACACTCTTTAGCAGCCTTTTTTAATTTTTCAAAAGCTTCACTACCATTTTGTATCTCTTCTACAGTGATTCCCATCGTAGCAGCAACCTGGCTCATGGATGCCTCAAACGATTCTCCAGTATCTATAGCACTATCAGCCATTTGCTTTACACCAGATGCAAGTTTTTTGATACCGTTCAAAATCACATCTGATAAAAGATTCGCCTTTAGAACATCTCCAAAAACAGAAGTTTTTTCAGAGGCATCTAAAACCTCTTTCCCGTATTCATCAATTGATGTAGCACATTTATCTGTGCTTTTTTCGGCTTCTGCCATATACGTATCTGTTTTTTCTAGTTCTCGATTGGTAATAGCCATTTCTGCTTCCGCATAGTTAAGTGCAGTCTGATAATTTGTTACCTTTTCTGACACCTTTGAGTATCCTTGTTCTGCCAATGTCAACTGACTTTTCAGAGAGTCCATGATCTCTTTTTGAGCATTCAGATCCTCATTTGTTGCATTCGAATCATTTTCTAGGCTTTGCATTGCTTTTTGTGCGTTTTCGTATGCTTTTTTAAGTTCTTCAACCTTTTGCGCAGCTTTGGATTGAGCCTCGTTTGCTTGCTCTAAAACCTCTCTTGTTGATTCCACCTTTTTTTGCTGCAGTTCAAGCGTGCTTGCCAATATATCATGTTTTTTCTTGAGAGCTTCCAGCGAATTTTGAGACTCCTTAAATTGCTCATTACAAAGCTTCATTTCGCTTCTTAATTCTGACTGCTCTGTGCGAATCCCTTTTAAAGCCTCTCTGTAGCTTTTTTCTCCTTCCAGGACAATGCTTGCACCAATCTTTTTAGTTGCCATAGAATAACCTCCTATATAGCATCCAATGTGCTTACCGGTTCATCTTCCGGGTTTGTATTATACATTTTTCTAGATACCTTAAAATTGTGATATTTCATGTGTGCGTGATATAGATCAAACCACTTGCCGAAATACATATGCTTGACCTCTTTATAGTCTAGTCCGAAATTCATTCCCATCATATGGACCCAGGCAAAATCAATCGGTCTCTCATTACTACTGCTTCTGCTTACTAGTTTTTTTTTACTTCAAAGCATCTTTTATATTCTTCATGGATCATCTGAGCCAATAGCTTGAACGAGATATTACACTCTCTATATATTTTTTCATCGCTAATAGGATCATAATGATTTCCGGTTTGTTCATATTCAATTTCTTGACCTTCGCGGATCATAAGTGGCAAAATAAATTTAATATCTCGAATTGATGGCTCTCCTAATGTAATGCTTGGAGATCCTTCCTTAGTCAGGATCATATTACCATCGCTATCAAATCTGTATCTGATTCCAAGAATGCCTCTTTCCCATTCTGTTATGCTTCCGTATTCTTCCTGAATTGCCTCAAGAACGTTCATATCGATCTTGAATGGATATGTTTGATTTCCAATATATATTCTTTTAAGTTTTTCCATGTTCACCTACAAAAAAATGCTCAGGGGATTATCCCTGAGCATTATTAACCTAAATGTTGCTACTATCTGGATTTGATACTCCCAAAAAAGTCTGAATCCATTCATCTGCATCTTCCTTGCTTGTGTAGTATCCAGATTTTGTTCTCCAGTTACCGTCAGAATCTGCTGTAGCTGTACCATTAATTGTTGGAGTTCCAAATGTAATGGAATCTCCCTTTGTTGTAAAGCTTTCTTCACCCTCTGTGAATTTAACTTTGTGCAGAACGCATGCGCGATATTTCTTTACTCCGTCAACCATTTCGGATGATACGAATCCATATCCAACATAATTTGGAGCATCATCAACATTATCTGTTTCGGTGCCATCCTCTTCTACAGTATGTCCGAAAACAATAACGGCTGCTTCCTTAGGAAGTCTATCTGCTCCTAAAACAACTGCAGCATTTTTAAATTCTTTAACTGATTCCTGCTCCTGATCATCAGCGAATAATGATGTTTCGTTATATGATGGAGTAACGCTTGTATTGATAGCCTTACCACACTTAAAAGCCTGAGAGTATGTACCAGTCGCAGGATCTAATTTCGCCATCCAAGGATACGATAAACCAAAGTTTGCCATAATTATTCCTCTTCTTTCTCTGCATAATAGCAGTTAAATGTTGTTTGTCGGATCCAATCAGTCCCAACCATATCATCTCTTACCCATGTCTGAATGGAACTGATCGTAAATCCAAGTTGCATTAATATTTTTTTAATTTTTTTCTTGTCGGAAAAATAGTTATATTCTTTTGGTGCAAAAAAATTGATTGACATATATACCTGAGTGATTTCCTCTTCATCATCCGCAGATAATGCTGGACGCTCGTCCTCATAAACAAATGTTATATATTTATTTTTCGAACCGGTATATAAATCCTGTTCAACCGGATATCCAATAACAGATAAGCCGTTTATTAACATATCATTAAGATTCATCAATCTGCACCCACTTTCTTTTCGTATACTTCCTGTATTTTTTTTATAACCTTTTCTTCCGCATCATTGACAGCAGACTGAATAAATGGTTTAGGTGCCTGTTGACCAGGAATTCCATGTTCAAGCCATATTGCCTTTAATGCATTTGATACAGGATATTTACGATTTTTACCTTTTTTCGACTTATAGGTTTTAGTCTTAGATTGTCCACTTGGACCAACATTGACAATCCAAGCATCTGTCCTTGCTTCTTTTGGCTTAGATGCTTTAATGGAATTTTGTAATTCCGATTCACCATCATGTGATATCACTCGCTTAAGTGAATTTTTCATGGAGGATTCGACGATTGGAGCTGCTTCTTTTAGAGCGTCCTCAGCGATCTCCGAAAAATCTGTATCGAGCAAATCAGATAAAAAATCATCCGGAAATTCGATATTGAATGCCAATCACTCCACCTCCTGCAGAGTCAGTTCAATTTTAACTTTCGATGTTTGATACGCTCTTACGATTCTATATTCGATATCATCATAAATTACGATCGTTGGTCTGTACTTCGTATTTCCATCCATTACGATTGCACTATCATAATCATCTACATTAAGCTTTACAATCATTGATACATTCAAACTGTTGCGCTGTGCCTCATAAAATTCTTTATAAGTAACGGATTTTCTTTCTGCCATCACTTCTGTTTCTGTCCTGCTAATCTCTGTTTTAAAGCCACTTTGCAGGGCTGATACAATTGTTACAAGCGTAATAGCTTCATTCTGCATCCTCACCAGCCTCCAATCTAATATTGGATTTACGGAGATTCTGCAATTGGACTTCCCATGATTCTTGGTGTTTGTCCTGCATTTTCTCCTCATCCATTTTCAGCAAACATAAGGTTATGATTGCATCTTCTACTAATACATGATTGGAATTTGCTACATCTGTATTAACACCCACGCGGATCATTTCCGCGCGGGCTGTTTTTATGCACCTCTGAATTTGACTGAGAAGCTTTTCTCCTGACTTTTCCGTTAAGCGAAGAGATTCACATACCGCTTTCTCCAGATCTGTCATTTTTTACCTCTCTATTCTGTAGCTGCTAATGTTACTACAACAAAACCACCATCAACAATTACATTACCACCTGCCATCACTTCGCCCATGATAGTAAGAAGTCCCTCTGCAAATTTGTAATCTTTTGATACTTCTACTTCATAGTTTCCAAATAATGCTACTTCGTAGTTTGTTGGAGCTCCGTAAAGCATAGTCTGGATTGGTGCACTACCTGCAGTAGCCTTTGATAAGCTTGTTAAGCCTGACATAATTGTGTAAGGAACAATAAGACCACCCTGCTTGATTGTACCAATGTTAGGATTCTGTGCATCTGGAATAATCTCATAAAGATTTTTCTTTTCGTTTGTACCACGAACATCCCCAAATGCCTTTAAATCTTCTTTTGTCAGGTATAATCTTGCATTTCCAGCAAGTTCATCTGATCCACCATAGCTGAATACAATATCATTCAATGTACCTGCACCGATTGTAGTGCTAGTTACAGTCAATGTCTTGCAGATATCTTCATTTTTTGTATTTTTAGCTGTCTTGATACCAAAAAATGATCCGTTACCGTTAACGATTGCATCAGCAACTTTTCTTCTGAGAGCTTTTAATGCAAGCTGTTTGATTTTCTCTGCATAAGCAACAGGAGATACTTTTTCGATATTTTTAGACACATATGATGTTACATCGATCAGCTGTGGAGCCATTTTAGCAACTCTGAATACTGGATCTGATGGAGTACTATTTGCTAATCCATCTGTTCTGTCCCCTGCTTCTGATTCGCTCTTAACATATGGCTCTTCATATGATCCAGCACCTGTCGCATCAATTACAGTTACCTGATCGATAATTGATGATACTGGATTAAGATTATCATTGATCACATCTGCAGATTTGGTTGGTGTCAAAATTGTGTCAGAAGCAATCAATGTACTTCTCTGCTCAAATGCTCCAGCTTTTACATCGTCAAATTCGATTGACATTCTTCCAGATCTTTTGATCTCTGCTGCTCTTTCTTCGAAAGATTCCACCATTGGATTTTCCTCCTTTTCCTCCTTCATATCTACTAATTTCCCTCTGACGTCCATTTTTCTCTTGATCATGTTTGCTTCTTCTTCTAATGATCTCTGTTCAGCTTCCATAGCTGTAAGCTGATCATCAGTCAAATTTTCGTTGTTCATTTCATTCAAAATTTCAGCTGCTCTAGCTTTGATTTCTGCTAATCTTTTTTCCATCTTTTTTCTCCTTTACATAGTGAGTAATTTTGTTCTTAATGCCAATTTACGCATACGAATCTCAGCCGCCGCTTCACGTTCTCTCTGTTCCTGAGCTTGAGCCTCAGCCTCCAGGATAGAGTGTCTTCGCGCTTCAATTGATGTATCTTCATAAGCAGGAATATCGACCGCAGACACATCGTAAAGTCTTTTCACTTTATAGACTGTCCACATATGAGTTTCACTATCATATGACTCTTCTTTGACAGTGAACTGGAAACTCATGCGATCAATATAACCACCTTTGATCTCTTCGTAGAGCTTTCGTCCTTCTTCTGTTCCTGATAAATCAGCTCTCATATATAATCCATCTTCTCTAATATCAAGAGTCAATGTATTATTTCTGGTTCTTGCCATTACTTTTCCGCCGTGATTGTAATTAAAAATAACATCATCCATTTTTGCTTCCGAAAAAGCATTTCTATCGATTTTTTCGTAGTAGTCAACACCATTCCATGTAAAAAGCACTGTAGGTGAGTCAAAGGATACTGCTTTTCCTTCGACAATCATCTCGCTTGATTCTGTATCAAGAGATCTTGCTTGAACACTAAAGCTGATATCTCTTCTACTCTGTCTCTTCTCCATTTTCTTCTCCATTATTTTTCTCCTCTCCAGCTTTCGCCTGTTGATATGCTGATTGATCTTTTGCGTTTATATAATTGAGCGATACTTGACGCTCATCACCACCCTCAACAGGTGGATATCCTAACAGCTCTCTACGTTCATTCGTTGTAAGTTCGCCGATCTCTTTAGTTGCATTAAGGATTGATACGATCGAGCTGATTGACATTCCTGTCATTACAGCACCAGATATGATCATCTTGTTACCACATTCGATTTCGTGCTTTGTGTAATACACATTTGTGATTGCAAGTGCAAACATCTCCCATATTGGCTTTATTTTTCCTTCTCTCCAAGCCATTCCCTCTTGCTCTGTGTATTTATTTTGCACAATGCACTCAGGAGTACGTAAGTATGTGTATATGCGATTGTTAATGGCAGCCATCTGATCTGCATTAGCTGATCCAGCTGTCTTAATGTCGAGTGGTATATATTCCTCAAATGAATCAAGTCCTATAATTCCACCTTTTTCAGCAGCTTTTTCAAAACGTTCTGCAAATTCATCCTGGCTTTTTTTCACATCCTCTGCATCAAGCATTGATTTCTTTGATTTCATGATGCCTCGGATTTTGTTTGTTTTCCTCAAATATTCGATAAATCCTTCGTCAGATGCCTTACTCATATCAAACACCTGATAGATTGGACCGTTTCCGTCTCCAGAAGCAATGCGATCATTGTAGAATTTACGCATGATTACGACAGTTTCGAGCGGAAGTGCTCTTTCTTCCCCTTCGTAGTCAATAAACACTAGTGCATATCCACCACCAACAATCTGCTTAAATTCATAACTTGAGTAATCTACTGGATAAATGGCTTTTGGTACTACTCCATCCCAGTCGATATATGCGATTGCTGTCGTTTTTGTTTCCAGATTTGCAATCATGCGATATTTAAACTCAAATCCGGACATTACCGGGTTGGGCTTTTGGTTGAGTAACCTTGCCATTGGATCATTCCTTAGCACTTTTGAGATTCTTCCGTCTTTCATGACAACCGCCTGAAATTCTCCCTTTGCAGCATTCGAAGCGATCGCATCAACTGTGGCTCTAAAGGTGTCTTGGTACCACACTGATTTGTCAAAGTGTGCCGACATGCTTTGATATCCATAGTAGCCACCACTCACGAATTTCAATTGCACCTTTTTGAAAAAATTATTAAAGAATCCCATAATGCCTCCTACTTGATAAATTTCATATATTCTTCTTCATGATTCTTAAAACACGTATATGCATTCAAAAGTGACACCATTCCATCGATTCGACGATTTGTATTGACCTTAACTGGCTGGATTGATTCAATTCCATCTTTATTTGCGGATTTTTTTCCTGTGTTACTTAGGCACCATCGAAGCACTGGATTATTTTGATACACAAACCTATGCTCCTCAAAAACACCTTCCATTTCTTTCATTGGATACGTCCACGTGAATGGTCCCTGCCTGATCTTCTCCATATCGAATCCATAATATTCCATGTCTTCTCGCCAATACCCAGATAATGCAGCATCATATCCGATCCATAACGGCCGAATATTAAACAGTTTAACCATTGATACAAACCATTGAGTTACCGCAGAAAAATCAACTGTGGCACCATCAGATATTTCTATCCAGCCTTGCTCAGCCCATTTCCTGTACGGAGCTTCTCTTTTATCCTTTGCATCATCTTTTATTTTTGACTCAGGAATAAAGTACTTCTGCAGGACATAAACTCTTGAATCTTCAGGTTTTCGAATCAGTAATGTTGCGCATGTAAGATCAGTGGTAGACGATAAGTCACATCCTCCAATCGCATAAGAATTTCTCAGATATTCCATTTCTGCCACTTCTTCGCAAGTAATCGTTGCATATGGCAACCAGCTTTCCACGGAATTTTCTGCAACATTAAAATCTTTTGTCATTAATGTTCGCATAAACGAAGGCGTTGCTTTCGCTTTTTGAACATTCTCAGCAAGCGTTGTTATCTTCTTTATTTTTCCAAGACCTGGATTAGCTTCTGCCCAATGTTTTGGATCCTCCCAGTTACCTCTATCATCAAGCTCATATACAAGTGACAATGTACGCAAATCCTGAAACCCTGGAAGCCACATTGCCACGTTTGAATCATATTCATATTGCTCATCAAAAAAGCCATCACGCACAAATCCATTGGTGCTGATCAGCCATGCAAGAGGCTGTTCTCTCGCAGACTGCGACTGAATCATTACATCATATAGACCACGATTTTTCATGGCGTGGAATTCATCCAGGCTAAAAAAATGACTGTTCAGACCATCCATTGTAGATGTATCTGATGCAAGTGCTTTGATCGTAGACATAAACATCTCAATGTATATATCTGATTGTCTTTTTTTAGATACAGCTGCAAGGGAATTGGACTGCTGTCTCATCTTGACAACCTCATCGAAGATAAGTTTTGCCTGGTCTTTTTTGTTTGCAGTGCAGTATATTTCCGCACCATATTCGTGATCATTCAGTGCTACATCCCATTCCACCGCAGCTGTCTCGGTTGACTTACCGCATTTACGTCCGCGGTAATCGTCGACTTCTTTAAATCTTCTTAATTTTGTATTTTTATCAACCCACCCAAAAACAAGTTGCAGCTTAGCCAGCTGGAACAGTTCAAATTTTATCAATTGCTTTGCAGACTTGCCTTTTGACATTCTGCAGAACCGTTCCATAAAATCTATATGGTGCTGACCAAGCTCCGCATCAAAAATATACGGAAATTCTTTAGGAGGGCATTCCATGAAAGCTACTTCTCTTCTATATACCTCGCGAACCTTACTGGATACTATTTCGTCTCCAGAATCAATAGCATCTAAATACTCTTTCGCCCAATTCTTAATCACTTAAGCCCCGCCACGAATGATAATAATTCTTCTGCTGGATCATCCTGATCCAAATTCACTCTTTCCGGAAGCATATCGCATAGCTGTTTAATGATTTTGCTATATGTATTTACTAGCTTATCGTATACTTCCACCGCAGAGCTTTTTTTGATGCCTTTTTGGTTCGCTCCATTTTGATATGTTTCTATAATGCCATCTCTTGATATGATTGCACGTGTTTCTTCGAGAGTAATCCGTTGAAATGCAGCATCTTCTATCAAGGATTCCACCAATTTTTTTCTACTTGTGTCTATGTTCGAAAAAATATCTTCAAGTCTCTTTTTTTCTGCTTTTATCTTATTTTTTCTTTGCTTTTCTGAGTAAATCGAAAGATCTTCCCCTATCATTTGCTACACCCCCCTATTATTTATTTACGGTTAGTTTTTTAGATGGGACGCTCTCGGTCTTCTTTGCTCTGTTTTTTTATTTTGGTACCCGGGGGGTACCTGCAGGGATAGGATATCCATCATCATCAAAGATAATGTCGATTAGTATTTTATTGCTTTTCATTTTCTCTCTCTTTGTGATCCGCTTATGACAATCTCCACAAAGCGACCTAAGATTATTTGGATTTAAAGCAATTGAATTATCATTAACATTTTCTTTTGTTAATTCTTTAATGTGATGCACTTCCTCTGCTGTCCTATGGCAGGATGGTTCTGTGCATCTATAATGATCTCTCATCAAGATCAATCTTCGCATATCTTTCCATGCAGACGAATTGTAGAATGCTTTAGCCCATGGGTATGCCATCGGGGATTATTCCTCCTTAACGAAAAAGAGAAAGAACATTTCTGTCCTTCCTCTCTATTTTCAGTTTATACAATATCACAGATATGGTATACATTTTTATACACTTTTTAAAATTTATTAAAATTTTTTTCAAATTCTTTTTCCGCACTCTTTATTTTTTGAATTGTCCAAGTATAACTTTTCCCTAGAAATTCCGCTGTCTGTTCGATAGTGCGGTTCTGCATGTAGTAATACATCAACACAGATTGTGATTTCATATCAAGTTTTTGTATCACTTTTAGTGCTGTACTTTTACTTTCTGCTAATTGTTTTTTATATGCTTCCAAACTGATCATCAGATCAACTATTTCCGGGCACTGTTCCTCAAATTTGTTTTTCGCAAATCCAGACTTTACTGTGATCTCTTTGTAGTGCACAGATACATCTGTTAATCTAGATTCCTCCATCGCGATCTGCTCACCAACACTCTTCACTAGCATATCTAAGCTTTTCATAGATTCTAACAATTCTTTACCACTGCAACTGTATTTAGTTGTCATATTTGTATTCACCCTCTCAATATCAATCCCCATTAATATGTGTCATTTTAACAAAATGAAATTCCAAATATTTCCATGAATTTCTCTCTTGCTTTTTGTTCACTACAATGATTTTCTGCAATATAATGTCTTTCCCAACACGCTTGTCCATACATTTTCGACAATCTTTCCGCCATCGAATTTCCGTGTATACATCGTGTAATCTCCCCAGATGTATGATGCATTCTACATACATTCGATTTTATTCCCTGATTTTCTGCAATCTCCCTCAGCGACATTCCAAAAATCCAATGATGTTCCTCGCCTGCTGCCGCGCAAAATATACATGTACTTCCTTGATCTATGATACTCTTCATCCTCTCCCCTCCATCATAGACACATATTTACCGTAGCTCATGCCGGCTAGATTAGCCTCTAAAGATACATGATTAAGAGAAGCTGATGTCTGAGTTTTTCTTTTTTTAGCTCTTGGATTTGCCTTATAATCCTCGTAATATAATCTGACTCGGTTCTTTTTGCATTCTTTGGAGCATATCCTTGTAGCAAGTGTCTCAGCCTTAAATTCTTTTCCGCATATATCACATTTTATGTACCGATCTGGTACCACATACTCAGGATCAATGCACGCAGCGATCTTTCTGATAGTTTTCCAGTTATGCGATGTCTTTGCAGTTAGATGCAGATATCCAGCTACAGTCGCCTTGCACATGCCAATGCTTTCACTGATCTCCTCAATTGACATCCCCTTTTTAAGACGGATAGCTTCTAGTTCTCTTACTATCTTCTCCATTTTTTCACCCCTATTATTATTTTTTAACCCTCTCTTTTTTTCCATCCAGGACATGATGAAAAATAATATCCTCCCAAAAGATAAAACAAACATTCCTTATCCTGTTGTTTTTTATAACAATTTCTGCAATATTCGTATCCTTTTTTCCTCAAACATTGATCAATGTAAACATTATCCCCGTTATCATGTTCCAGAAATTTTAATACCATGCAGGTATTTTTAACCCTAAAGGTACAGATCTCACACCTGTTATCCTTACACCAAATATTTGTGAATTTTTTCAGTAATTGAAGTACGTATGCCTTATCTAATACATCATCCAACTTATCACTCCTTATCTTTTTTATTTGTTTTTTGGAATATTTTATGATAGTATAATCGACGTGCTACTGAGTAGAAGGTGGTTGCTCCCTCTTTCGTAAGAAAGGAGGGATGCGTATGAATAGAGATTTTTTTATCTATGCATTGCTTATTTTCTTTTGCGGTTTTATCTGCGGAAATGAAAATAAAAAAAATAACCACCGTTAAGCCCTGAACAAGTTTACGGTGGTTATTTTTAACCATTAATAACATATAGGAGCAACTACTTTTCAGTAGCACTCTTTTTAATTATTATAACCACCCTCATATTTTTTGTCAATTATTCATAATCGTCGAAATCAACCTCATGATCCTTATCCGCATATTCATCAATAAATCTATCCGTTGCTTCTGCAGACATAGCCAGATATTGTTCCCTATAAGCTTCATTGTCTGAATAAGCACTTATATCCATCAAATGATTTGCTAGCTCTTCGTTTGTGTAACTTTTAAATTCGTATTGTTTTTGCATTTTTTACCTCTTACTTTCTTTGATTCTTTTGGTTGCAGCATATATCTCAATGCTGGCGCTGATAAGATCTTTGTATTCAACTGATTCTGGTTCCAGCTTAATAATGATCCCATCAAGCTCCTTGCTTATTAGATTCAATTTATGAATCATTAAATCTTTTTCGTCCAATTAATCACCCTATTCTGTTGTTTTGTATGGGAAATATGATAAGATGTGCAACGGTGCTATTGATAGCATGGTGGTTACTCCCAGAAGGGAGTGGTGCGTATGGATTATGAGAAATTATTATGTATTTTACTAATATTTTTTTCTTGGATTTTACTCCGGATTTCAAAACACAAAAAATAACCACCGCTAGTTCCTGGAAAGATTAAGCAGTGGTTATTATTTAACCTGAACTTAAATTAAATCCGGGAGTAACTACTTTCAGTAGCACCACCTAAAGATATTATAACCACACACACATCCTATGTCAATTCCCACTATTCAGTTGTTAATCTTCTTCCCTAGTCATTCGCCATTTATCTCCTGTTCTTTCTCATTCCAATTCGGGAAAATATCTTCTAAAACTTCAAAAAAATCCTCTGCAAAAATTATTTTATTTTGTTCTGCTTGTACTGATAACATAGTGATTACATTTGACATTCTTTCCTCAATCTTTTGCAACTTCTGAATTGCTTCATAGCCAAGAACGCAAGCCCCCAAAAAATCACCTACATATTCGGCATCTCCAGAAATGGACATTTTTTCAAAATTAAATTTGCTCAATAATTCAATTGCTTCTTCATTAGTCATATTTGATAAACATATCCTCCTTTACTTTTCCGCACTTCAAACATGCATAATAAAATGTTTCTCCACTCAATATATGATAAGGCTCTATCTTCTGGCACCATGCATATTCGTGCTTGCAAAATAGTCTCTTAATTATATTAATTATCTTATCCATTCTCACACCTCCCAAAAATCAAATATATTCATCTGTCCGTCTGGTATATAATCAAGCTTATCTTTCTTTTTCCCTGATGCCTTTTCGCTATCATCCTCTTTTGTTTCTTCCACCCAATCACCTTCGCTGATCAGATATTCCTTCCATCTCTCCCAGGAGATCAGCTGACCACAATCTAAACATTGACTATCAAACCCAGGTAATGATCTATGGCATCTAGGACAATGTGGATAATTCAAAAGCCCTCTTAACTCTCCTTGCATAAAAAGTGATGTCTGCTCGCCCCTTATCACGATCACATCCTGCTAATGATCAGCATGCAAATGATCCAAAAAAGCATGACTGCTGCCATCCAAAAATCATCCTCAGTATTCCTCTTTTTCTGATCCATCTGATATCCTCCTTTTACTTGTTCTCCTTAGCTCATAAGCTAATATCAGCATCGCTATTGACATGATATTTAGTAATATCAACAAGCCGATAATATAAAAATAAATCATATCACACACCTCCCCTTGATCGGATCCGGCAGGAGTCGAACCTGCCATGA